>CANRBT010000009.1 GCA_947628935.1 uncultured Roseburia sp.
AACCATATAATTCTGTATCGATCTCATCCCACACCCGCATGCCGAGAGAAAGCCGTATGGTATCGCCAACGGAACATACCAGCCCGTTATCCTCGATAAACTCCTGCGTCAGGATGATCTCGTTTTCATTGAACGGGAATCGTCCCTCTAACAAATACCGTTCCAGAGAAAAGTTTTTGACAAATGCGTCGTCGATCTCCGCAACGGCAAGCAACGTCCGATTGGACGGTTCGCCGTAAAAACTGCTTCCGGCAAAACGAAGCAGCGATACATCTTCGACATTCCTACCCTGCAGGAGTGTTTCTGCCTGCTGCTGTGATGTGATTTCCATACGATACGCGTAATCGCCGCCATAGATCGCTTCTTTCTCCTGCAGAAAAACAAGCATGGACCAGCCGCCGCACAATACGGCAGTCATCATACCTACCGAAAGGATCATGGTGCAGACCGTCAGAAGGGTACGAGTCCCGTTTTGCTTCAGGGTTTTTCGCGCGAGCGTGAACATCATCTCCATCAGCGGATCACCTCATCCCTGATCATCTCTCCGTCCTGAATTTCCAAAATCCTGTCCGCCTGCAATGCAATCTCCCGGTCATGGGTGATCAGAATGATCGTCTGCCGGTAGATTTTATTGGACGCCTCCAAAAGCTGCATGATCTCTTGTGTGTTTTGCGTGTCCAGGTTTCCGGTCGGTTCATCCGCCAAAAGAATGGCAGGCGCATTCATAAGCGCACGGCCAATAGCCACGCGCTGTTGCTGCCCACCCGAAAGCTGGCTCGGCAAATGCTTTCTGCGATTTGTCAGCCCCAACGTCCGCAGCAATCCCGCTAAACGCTTTTTGTTTATTTTTCGTCCATCCAATCTGACGGGCAGGGTCATATTTTCCTCTACATTCAAAACCGGAATCAGGTTATAAAATTGATAGATCAGTCCTACCCGCCGTCTGCGGAACACGGCAAGCTGATCTTCCGTCCGCTCATATATGTTTTTCCCATCTACAAATACTTTCCCGGATGTCGGACGATCAATACCGCCAAGAATATGCAGCAAGGTAGATTTTCCCGAACCCGATGCGCCAATGATCGCAACAAATTCTCCCTTTTGTACGGAAAAAGAAATATCTGTCAACGCATGAACGGCAGTTTCGCCTGTGTTATAGATCTTGCAGACATTTTCTGCTCTTAAGATTTCCATCGCTCAGTCCTCCTTGAGTCATTTCATATATAAAAAATGATAACAGCTCAAAGTGACTCTGATATTACTATTTCATTACAAAAATGTCACTATGAAAAAGTAGTTCGTAAAAGGCGGTTACAAACCTCACGTTCATAACCGCCCTTGCGCTGTGTTGCTATTGTGAATCTCCATCTGAAAAGCGAACCCTGATCATAGCATGCGAAAATTGATGCAAAAACCTTTTCACATCAGCGGAGCGATCGCCTTCGCAAGCGTTCCCAAAAGCTTCATGGAACGCTTTTCCCGGCGGATCGTCTCCTCCGTCACCCGACGGCATTTCTTTTGTGTGTTCTCAAAATCATCTTCGATCTCCCCGATACACGCGCTGCGGTACAGGTATGCGGCACATTCAAAATGATGGTACAGGCTGCGGTAATCCAGGTTGATCGTCCCCACGACCGCCCTCACATCATCGCTGACAAACACCTTTGCGTGCACGAAACCGGGCGTATACTCGTAAATCTTCACCCCGGACGCCAGCAGCGACCGGTAGTGCGTCTTTGCGAGTGCGTAGGGAAGCTTTTTGTCCGGGATGCCCGGCAGGATCAGCCGCACGTCGACTCCCCGCTCCGCTGCAAACTTGATGGCTGTCTCCATCTCCCCGTCCAGGATCAGATACGGAGACATGATGTGCACATACCTCGTCGCACGGTTCAAAATATCCATATACACACGTTCCCCGACCTTGTCGGCATCGAGCGGGCAATCCCCGAACGGAACGACATAGCCGTCATGCTGTCCGCACGTCTGTGCGGGAAGCGGGATGTGCAGATAGCGGTCATATTCCTGCACGCGCTCCGTGGCGTTCCACATCTGAAGGAACAGAAGGGAAAGGCTCTTTGCAGCGCTGCCCTGCAGCATGAGCGCCGTGTCCTTCCAGTGTCCGTATTTCTCGATCTGATTGATATACTCGTCCGCCAAGTTCACACCGCCCGTGAACGCCGTATGTCCGTCGATCACCAGGATCTTTCTGTGGTCGCGATAATTGTAATGCGTCGATAAAAACGGCGTCATCGGCGCAAACATCTTGCACTGGATGCCGAGCTTCTGCAGCCGTCCGGGATAGTCGTGCGGAAGCGTGGAAAATTCGCAGGTCCCGTCGTACATGACCCTCACCTCCACGCCTTCCTTTGCCTTCTGCGCGAGGATCTCCAGGATCCTTCCCCACATCACGCCCTCATCCACGATAAAATATTCCAGAAAAATGTACTGCTTTGCCTCTGCGAGCTGCCGCAGCATCTCCGCAAACTTGTCCTCCCCCAGCGGAAAAAACGTGACCTTCGTGTCCGAGTAGACCGGAAAGCAGCCGCTCCGCTGCAGGTAGCTCACGAGCGCCGCGTCCTGCGGGCTCTCCTGCTGCAGCGCATCCCATGTCTTCCTGTCCTGCTGCAGCTCGTCCTTCGACTGCGCGAGGATCTCCTCCATCCTCCGCTTCTCCGCGCGGTGCCCGACCTCGCTCTGCGTGTACCAGAACAGCAGCGCGCCGAACACGGGCAGCAGCATGATAATGATGAGCCATGTGATCTTTGCCGTCGGATCGATCCGGCTGTTGAGCAGACCGAGCACCATACAGAAGCTGAACAGCAGGATTCCGCCATAGATATGGAGCAGAAATTCTGTGAACCAGTGAAAGATCCCGAACAGCAGGAGAACCTGCAGCACGAGCAGCACAGCCATGACCCCCAGCCGGCTGAACAGTATGCTCACAAGTCCCTTCTTCCCCTTTTTTAAAAGGCGCAGTCCCCCGTTCTCTGTCGTTTCCATCACTCACAAGCCCCCTTCTCTTCCGTGAGGAACCGTCTTCGCAAACGCATGCCGCCTTCTCATATTGCCACAGATGAAATTCCTCTCCCCGATGCGTTTATCATAGCACAATCACGCTCCTTTTTCTACTGCATTTTCTTTCAGTGATCGTATCATCATCGGTCACTGCTCTTCGAGAAAAGAATCCGCCTGCCTGTGAGTCCGCTTGAACATTTTCTAATGAAAGCGAAATTTTTTATGTTTCATCGGTTTCTCCGTTCAACGCACCCTTGATCACCTCGATCATGTGTGAGACCATGTTCAGCTTGTCCACGATCTTGAGCATGCGCGTGCGTTCATCGGCATCAATGATCCCGTCTCTCATAATATCGACCAGCTCACTGGAGATCTTCTCCATGTCCTGAGCCGAAGCGAGAAATTTCAGCACCAGCCGGTCCAGGCTGGCATGCTGCTGCACCGTCTCATCCTCCCTGACCAGATAGTCCACAGACACATGAAAGAAGTCACTGATGTCGATGAGCTTTGTGATCTCAGGACAGGCAACGCCGGTTTCCCATTTTGATACCGTCTGCCTGCTGACCTGCAGCTGTTCCGCCAAATCATTTTGCGACAGCTTCATCTGATCTCTCAGCAAATAGATCTTTTCCGCAATGTTCATGAAGCATATCCCTCCTCGTTCCGTCAAAAACGAAAGTATTATAGCACGTTCTCCCGGGAGTCACAACCAACTCACAAACGCACTTTGCATCGTTTTGTCAACCGGAGGTTGCCTCAAGGCGGCTTTTGCATCTGACAAACGGACAGCGGCACAGCTTTATGATCTGATTGATTTCAAAAGATTTTTATTGTCCCTCTGCCCTGCCGCTTCCCTCAGACGATCTTTTCCTTGCCGCCCATATAGGGTCTGAGCGCAGCCGGAATGCTCACGCTGCCGTCCGCGTTGAGATTGTTCTCCAGAAAAGCGATCAGCATACGCGGCGGTGCGACCACAGTATTGTTGAGCGTATGCGCAAAGTATTTGTTCCCGTTCGCATCCCGCACGCGGATCTTCAGTCTTCTCGCCTGCGCGTCTCCCAGATTCGAACAGCTCCCCACCTCGAAATATTTCTTCTGGCGCGGCGACCACGCCTCGACATCGCAGGACTTGACCTTCAGATCCGCAAGGTCTCCCGAGCAGCACTCCAGTGTGCGCACAGGGATATCCAGGCTGCGGAACAGATCGACCGTGTTCTGCCACAGCTTATCGTAGTAGCGCATGGAATCCTCCGGCTTGCAGACGACGATCATCTCCTGCTTTTCAAACTGATGGATGCGGTAAACGCCGCGCTCCTCGATGCCATGCGCACCCTTCTCCTTGCGGAAGCACGGAGAGTAGGACGTCAGCGTGTAAGGAAGCTTGTCCTCGTCATGGATCGTGTCGATAAATTTTCCGATCATGGAATGCTCCGAGGTGCCGATCAGATACAGGTCCTCCCCCTCGATCTTGTACATCATCGCATCCATCTCGTCGAAACTCATGACACCGGTCACAACGTTGCTGCGGATCATGAACGGCGGCACGACGTAGGTGAAGCCGCGGTCGATCATGAAATCCCGCGCATAGGAAATAACTGCCGAGTGCAGTCTCGCGATATCGCCCATCAGATAGTAAAACCCGTTCCCTGCCACCTTTCCCGCAGCGTCCAGATCAATACCGGAAAAGCGCTCCATGATCTCCGTGTGATACGGGATCTCAAAGTCAGGAACCAACGGCTCCCCGAAGCGCTCGATCTCCACGTTGCAGGAATCGTCCCTGCCGATCGGCACAGACGGATCGATGATGTTCGGGATCGTCATCATGATCTTCGTCACCTGCTCCTGCAGCTCCTTCTCCTGCACCTCAAGCTCGGCGAGGCGCGCCGCACCCTCTGCGACCTGCGCCTTCACAGCCTCCGCTTCCTCCTTTTTCCCCTGTCCCATCAGCTTTCCGATCTCCTTGGAGAGCTGGTTGCGCCTTGCGCGCAGATCGTCCGCCTCCTGCTTCGCCCTGCGCGACTTTGCGTCGAGCTCGATGACCTCGTCCACCAGCGGCAGCTTATGATCCTGGAACTTATTTTTGATATTCTGCTTTACGATCTCGGGATTCTCCCGCAAAAATTTTAAATCTATCATATACTCCCTCCTGATTCAGCCGTTGACCAAGCTTATTTTACCCGCTCCCCCTCCGTTTGTAAAGGCTTTTTCTCGAACCATCCGGCAAGCGTCTCCGCCCGCTGCGCCCAGGTGTGACATTCCTGTACCTTTTCCGCTCCCCGCCCGCAGATCTCCTGCCGCAGCGACTCGTCCGCGAGCAGCGCATGTACGGTCTCCGGAAGCGTCGACAGATTGTTCAGTTCATAATAACAGACTCCCTCGCCCTCGGCGAGCTCCTCACACAGATAGCGGCTTTTATCCGTGACACAGACGGCGCCGTTTAAGATCGAGCTGAACACCCGGTCATGCGCACCGTCCTTGAACCAGGGCATGACGTTCAGAGCTACCTTCGATTCGCACAGCATTTGAAGGCAGGACGCAGAATCCGTCTGCGGGTGGATCGTCAGCAGGTCTCCGCGGCGGATATCCTCCAGCTTCTCCCATCCGTTACCGACCACATGCACAGGGATCCCCTCGTTGACCAGCGTCCGCACCACAGCGCCACGCCAGTAATTGCGCACATACATATCGATAAAGATCATCTTGGAAAACGCGATGCGCAGATCGTCATACGGGACCTTCCCCATCTCCCGCTCGCAGTGGCGCAGCGCCACAGCCTCCACGGTCTCGTCCGTGGAATGCAGCAGCTCATCGATAATACCGCGATAAAACGCCGCATACTCATCGTTGATCCAATGGATATAAGGCTCAAAAAACGACAGTTCCGTGTAATTACCTGTGAAGAGCACATCATATGGTCGTTCCCTTGGCGCGCCATCCGAAAGCCCGGTACCTGCAAGCGGCAAAAAACCTCCGTCCGTATATTCGGGGTAGAACTCCCGGAGATACTTTTGCTGTAACCGGTCGATGCTGATGTGGTGATAATCCTCCGGCAGATCGCAGAATCTTTCATGGTAATAGTAGGGATGATCGACCGTGATATTGTAGCACGGGATGCGATATTCCTCCCACACATAGCCCACGCCCTCCCGATAGACGCCTCTCTCCTTTTCCAATCCCTGGAAATTGAACGTCACCAGCACGGTCTCGCCCACACGCACAAACTTGCGCAGGCGTCTCGCGCTGCGCCCCTCATCCTTAAGATCATAGAAAAAGACAAGATACCCCATCTGTGCAAACGCAGACGCCATCTGCTTTGCAAAATAGGAGAGCGTCTCCACGCCCCCCTCAAACATTACGATCCGTTTCATGCCGCGTCCCTTTCCTCCTCTTTTGTCTGCGTCCCCGCTACTCATGGCGCAGGGCATCGATCGGATTCAGGTTTGCCGCCTTGTAAGACGGGAATACCCCGAACACGATCCCGATCACCATGGAAAATGCCACGGCACAGACTGCTGCAGGTATACTGATGGACACAGGCGTCGTACTGAGATAAGAGATGACCTCTGCGAGAACGATCCCGACCACTACCCCGATCACGCCTCCAAGGCTCGTCAGCACTGCCGCCTCCGTCAAAAACTGCCCCAAAATCCTTGATTTCCGCGCACCGATCGCCTTTTTTAATCCAATCTCCTGTGTGCGCTCCGTCACAGATACCAGCATGATGTTCATGACGCCGATCCCGCCGACGATCAGCGAAATACCCGCGATCCAGATCAGCATGGTGTTCGTCGAACTGCTCAGCTCCTGGATCTGCTGCGCCTGCTCCAGCAGATCCTTCGCTTTATAGGTGATCGTTTCATCCTGCGGAGAGAGATAGGTATTTAAAATCCCGGCACTCTCCTTCCCGACCTCGGTCATATAATCCGTACCCTCTGTGCGAAGCACCACATTCTGCGGCTCATCGTACCCATAGATGATTGGCCAGCTCGCCGCCGGCACATACACGACGCCCGCCGAGTTCTCCGCATAGGTATAGTAATCGTCGATCGTGTTGATCACAGGGGTGAACTCCCTGCTCTTTGCCACGATCCCGACCACAATATAAGGTTCCATCCGGATCTCGATGGTCCTGCCCACAGCATCCTCGCCCTGGAACAGCGCATCCGCCGAGTCCTCATCCAGGATCGCGACCTTATGATATTCGCTGTAATCCCTCTCCGTGAAACCCCGGCCTTCTCTGACGATATAATCACAGGTGTCAAAATAGTTCTGATCCACCCCGTACACGTAACCGCCGGAAAGCCCCGTGTTCAGACGGTACACATCGTTGTAGCAGGAGCGGCTGACATAGCGCGCGACGCTCTCCACATGCGGGATATCGCCCAGCTGCTCCACCACCTCATCCGCTATCAGCGGCACGCCCGCAGGTATGCCGTTGTACTCCATCTCATACTGCCATTCCCCCTGGAACAGCAGGACCTCCACTGCATTCTCCCCGGAGCCGACCAGGTTTTCCTTGATCTGCTCATTTGTGCCCTGGATCGTGGACACGATCGCGATGATCGCAGCGATACCTATGATAATGCCGAGCATCGTCAAAAAAGAGCGCATCTTGTGAGACCAGATCCCCTGAAACGACAGTCTTATATTTTCAAACATTGCGATCCTCCCGCTCCCATCAGTAATAGTACATGTTCGACTCTTCCGTCACGGCAGCGCCCTCCACAGCATCCTTCCCGTAAGGGAATGCGATCAGATCCTCCTCGGAGAGCCCGGATCTGATCTCAATGGCAGAGCCATAGATCGTCCTTCCGGTCACGACATACTGCTTTTTCAGCCGCATATTCTCGTCTGCGATCATACAGTAGAATTTTCCGTTTTCCTCCCGCACATATGCCTTGTCGATAAAGAGACCGCCTCCCTCGTCCCCGCTGTCATTCAGCGAGATCGAGAGATCGACATACTCGCCGTTGCGGAGCGCCGAGCTGTCCTCGATATACGCCGTGTAATCATAGTAGGAGACATTCGGGTTCCCCTCTCCCCACGAATTTCCGCTTGTCGGGTAGTCCGAGATCTCCGTGATCGTCGCATCAAAGGTCATGCCGGTTTCCCAGGAGTTTGCCGTCACGACCGTCCCCACCTTCACGTCTCCCAAAAGCAGCTCGCTGATCGTGCCCTTGACATACAAGCCCTCGTCCCCCGTCACGACGAGAAACGGCGTCCCGTCGTTCTGATAGGTGTCCGGGTCTCCCACAGTCTTCACCTCCCCGGCGACCTCGGCGTAGACCATGCCGTCCTCCGCCGATCTCTCCAGGGACTCCAGCTGCAGGAGCTGCTGCCGGTACTGGATATCCAACGTTTTCAGCTGGTTCTGCGCATCCATCGTCTCCTGAAAAAGCTCCTCCTCCGTATAGCCCTTCGGCTCCTTCCATGTCGCCATGTATTCGTCGAACGCCTCCAGATATTCCTCCGCATAAGACTCCGGGATATGCTCCTGCCCGGAAAAGATATCCCACATCTGACCGCCGTCGTAGTCCGCAGGAATGCTGTTGCCGTTCAGCGCCGTCTCCTGTCGCACGACCGGCTCTCCGTCCTGCAGCTTCAGCCTGCCGTCCGCATCCTTCTCACAGAGGTAAAACACGGCATACACCCCGGGCGTCCCGTCCTCTCCGGCGCGCAGCGAATTGAAAAAACTGCCGTAGGCAAACGCGCCGCTGTTGCAGTAATAGATATAGGGGTCGTCCGGCGTCCCCGCCGGATAGGACAGCTCTCCCGTCGCGCCGTCCACCGTCGCGTTGCTCGGCATCGCACCCGCCGTCAGGTAGTTGTAGATCCTGTTATCCGCCGCATCCGTCTCCGTCGGCGCGTTCTGCTCATCCATCGCCTCAAAATACGCCAGCAGCTCCTCATTCACCTCCGGCGTCTCCTTGATGACGGGCACCTCCTGCTGCAGCATCGCAAGGCGCTGGTTCTCCCTCGCGATATTGTTCTCCGTGGTGCTGATATCCAGCTTTTTGCGCTCGATCTCGATCTGTACCTCCGCCGTGTCGTAAGCGAGCAGCGGATCTCCCTCCTCCACGACGTCTCCCTCCTCCACATAGACCTCGAGAACGGTCTTGGAATCCGAGAGATAGATCTCCTGCGAGGAATCGTTCGTCACCATACCATAGCTGGTCTCCGAATCTCCCCAGTAGCCCCAGTTCAGATTTGAGACAGGCTGCACCTCCGCTGTCAGCTTTTTCTCCTGATACGCCTTATAGCTGTAGACACCGCCGACCGATGCGCCCGCGGCCAATGCGAGCGCCACAATGCCGACAATCACTTTTTTCCCCTTCAATCTGCCGCCTCCCCATCCTCAAAGATCTCGCCGTCTATGATGTGCACGATCCGCTTTGCATTCGCCGCGATCTTCGGATCGTGCGTGATCATCACGATCGTCACACCCTCCTTGTTCAGCCTGGAAAACAGCTCCATGATCTGCTCCCCCGATTTGGAATCCAGCGCTCCGGTCGGCTCGTCTGCGAGCAGGATCTTGGGATCGTTCACCATAGCGCGCGCGATCGCTACCCGCTGCTTCTGTCCGCCCGACAGCTGCGTGGGCTTAAACCCCACACGGTCCCCCAGCCCCACGCGCTCCAATGCCTGCACGGCGCGGCGCTTGCGCTCCTTTTTCCGCACGCCCGCGTAGCTGAGCGGAAGAGCCACATTTTCCGCCGCACTCTGCCGCGGCATCAGATGAAAGCTCTGAAAGACGAACCCGATGGTCCGAAGCCGCAGATCCGAAAGCTCTCTGTCCTTCATCCGCTTGACGTTCTCGCCCGCCAGCTCATACTCGCCGCTGGTCGGCTTGTCAAGACAGCCGATGATATTCATCAGCGTCGTCTTGCCGGAGCCGGACGGTCCCATGATCGCCACATACTCCCCCTCGTCCACAGTGAGCGAGACATCCTTCAACACGGGAACGACCAGCTTTTCCTGCTGGTAATCCTTGTAGATATTCTTCAGATTCAGAATCATGGCATCTCCTCCGTCCCCGCGGACTCCGTGTCCTCCATCAGCTCCTCCGGGAACACGGACTCCCCCGGAAATTCCGACCCCTCCGGGAACATCTGCTCCTCCGGGAACGCAGACTCCGTGCCGCCCGTCTCCTGCTGGTAGAGCGGCGCCGAGTAGTCTACCTCCGCCTCATCCGTCACGGTCGTCACGCCTTCATACAGTCCCGGCATCGGCCATGCCACATAATCGTCTCCACTCAGTCCTGACAGGATCTCATACTCATCCAGCCCGGCATCGTACTCTCCGAGCTCGACATAGCGCTTCTCCAGCCGGTTCTTCTCATTTGCCGCCCACACATACGGCGTCTCCTCGTCCTGCAGGATGTAAGAACCGGAAAGCCACAGCCCCTCCTTTTCCTCCTCCTGTCCAAAATCCAGCTCTATGTAGACATGCTGCCCCAGGATCAGCCCGCTTGCCGTGTCGAGCTCGATGTAGAACGGATATTTGGAAGCGGTCATCATGTCGTCGGAGCTGACGGCATAGTCGGAGCTGCTCTGCTCCGGGCTCTCCATGTCGATGACGGAGATCGTACCGCTCCAGGTCTGGTCCTCATCGACGCGGGATCGGACGAGGACCTCCTGTCCCTCCGAGATCGTCCAGATGTTCTGCTCATCGATGCTCCCCTTGATGCGGTATTCTCCCTCCTGCTGGATCGTCATGAACGGCGCCTGCTCCCCGTTGGCATCGACTCCCTTCTCATTGATCTCCCTCACGATACCGGAAACGGTACTCTCCAGCGTGGATTTGTCGATCTGCGCCTGATACTTGGAGATCTCCAGCTCCTTGCTCTGCTGGTCGAACTGCCGCTGCTGAATGGAGTTCTGGATATTCTGGATCTGCGTCGTATAGGTAAAGCGCTCATCCTCCGGCACTCCCTCGCTCTCCTTCATCAGCTCCGCGATCTGCCGGTTGTAATTGTCGATATCCTGCCGGATGCTCTCGATCTCCAGCTTTGCCTGCTTCACCTGCATCTGAAGGTCGCTGGTGTCGTATTCCAGGAGCGTCTGCCCCTCCTCGACCACATCGCCGACCTCAACCTTGATCTCCCCGACCGTGCGCTCCGAATCCACCTTAATCTCATGGATATCCTGCGACTCCACGATACCGTTGAACCGGTTCGAGATACCCGCATAGGTATTCATCACACGCGACACCTTCTCCACGTAAACCTTATCCTGCGGGCTTCCCTCCTGAAAAAAGGGGAGCGCCGCCATAAGCTCCGCCCTGTAGCGATATCCTGCCCCGCCCAAAACCGCCAGCACTGCAAAGACACCCAGCCAGATGCCAACCTTCTTTTTCATATGCCTGCTCCTCCTCCGCACGAACATGCCGTTTGATATCTCTATTCTATCACCTTTTGTCACAGCCACAAGCACATTTTCCTTAAGTTTTTCTTACGTGTGTGATCTGCCCATCAGAAAAGAGGCACTCTAAAACTTAGCCTCACGCCTTGTTTCAGAATGCCTCCACGCCGGCTCCTATGCTGATCTATCTGAGCGGATATTTCTGCGTCAGCGACTTTACGATCGCTCTCGCCCGCTCCGCCGCAGACTCGCCCTCTTTGATCATCATGGCGATCGCCTCCGCGATGCGGTCCATATCCTCCGTGTTCATCCCGCGGGAGGTCACTGCCGGCGTGCCAAGACGCACACCGCTCGTGACGAACGGGGACTTCGGATCGTTCGGGATGGTGTTCTTATTGCAGGTGATATTGACAGAATCCAGCAGCTTCTCCACAGCCTTGCCGGTCTGCTCATAGTTCGTCAGATCCACGAGCATCAGATGATTGTCCGTACCGCCGGACACGATGCGGATATCCCTTGCCAGAAGCCCCTTGCAGAGCGCCTGCGCATTGTCGATCACGCCCTGCTGGTACACCTTGAATTCCGGGGAAAGCGCCTCCTTGAGGCAGACTGCCTTCGCCGCGATCACATGCATCAGAGGTCCTCCCTGGATGCCCGGGAATACCGCCTTGTTAAAGTTGTATTTGTCCGCAGCCTCCTGACTGCACAGGATCATCCCGCCGCGCGGACCGCGCAGGGTCTTGTGCGTCGTCGTGGTGACGACGTCCGCATACGGGATCGGGCTTGGGTGCAGCCCCGCCGCCACGAGACCCGCAATGTGCGCCATGTCGACCATGAGCACTGCCCCGCAGGCGTCCGCGATCTCGCGGAACCGCCGAAAATCGATCGTGCGCGCATAAGCGCTCGCCCCCGCGATGATCATCTTCGGTCTGCACTCCATCGCGATCTCCATGACCTTGTCATAATCGATAAACCCTTCGTCGTTGACGCCGTACGGCACGATATGAAAATAGCTCCCTGAAAAATTCACAGGGCTCCCGTGCGTCAGGTGTCCGCCGTGATCCAGATTCATTCCCATCACAGTATCGCCCGGCTTCAAAACGGCAAACTGCACAGCCATGTTCGCCTGCGCGCCGGAATGCGGCTGCACATTGACATACTCACAGCCAAACAGCTTTTTGGCGCGCTCCCTCGCAAGCTCCTCCACCACGTCCACACAGTCGCATCCGCCGTAATAGCGCTTTCCCGGATATCCCTCCGCGTACTTGTTCGTCATTACGCTGCCCATCGCGGACATCACCGCCGGACTCACCCAGTTCTCTGACGCGATCAGCTCAATGTGGCTGTTCTGGCGATCGAACTCGTCGGCGATCGCCTTTGCCACCTCCTGGTCCACCGCCTGAATGTCTTCCATCGTATACATAATCCTTAGCCTCCTACCAATACTGCCCACAAGCTTTTCTCATTATATCTGACTTTGCGCCGCGAATCAATGAAAAAATAAGAAAAGCGTCACCTGGATCAAAAGGATCGCGGGCATTCCCACAACAAAGTACCAATGCCTGGTCTTATGGCGGAACACATACATGCCGCTCCATGTACCGATGCTTCCGCCAAGAACCGCCAGGGCAAACAGCGTGCGCTCCGAAATCCTCCACCGGCGCCGGATCGCACGCCGCTTATCCGCACCCATCGCCAGAAATCCCGCCAGATTCATCACGATCAGATAACACGCTATCCATTCCATCAGATGTTCTTAAACCTCTTTACTTCCCCCTGAAGCTGCTGCGAGATCTCATGATTCGTCTCCGCCTCAGACTGGATCTGCACCAGCGCCTCCACGAGCTGGCTCGTACTCTGCGCCGCCACAGTCACTCCCTGCGCACTTTCATCCACAGCGATGTTGATGCCGTCGATCCCCTCGGTCATCGAGGACATGGTGCCCGCCAAAAGCTGTGCGTGATCATAGAAATCACGGAGAATATCGTTCAGGCTGTCCGCATCGCTGTGATACTGGTTCGCCACATCCACAAACTTATCATAATCCGCAAGCACGGTACCGTCCACGAACCGCAGCATATCATCCGCGCTCCGGGAAAGCTCCTCGACCGCCTGTGTCACCATCCCGCTGATGCTCTGAATGTTGTTCGCCGTGTCACGGCTGTTATCCGCCAGCAAACGGATCTCCTCCGCCACGACCGCAAAGCCTCTGCCCGCCTCGCCGGCGCGCGCCGCCTCAATAGAAGCATTCAGCGCCAGAAGGTTGGTCTGACTGGAAATGTTCAGGATCTCTCCCGTCAGCTCATTGATCTTCTCCACGCTCCTGCTGTTCTCAATGGCATGCTGCAACAGCTCCCGTATCTCTGTGATCATGCTGATCGTGTCTTCCTTGCTCTCGGTGACATCGGTCTTGATCGTCTCGGCGCGCTGCTTGATCTCCTCGATGAACTGCGTACCACTCTCCGCCTCGCTCCGGATATCCTGCGCAGCCGCAAGCACCTCCTGCGTGCCCATATGGATCTGGTCGAGCGTCGCAGCGACCTCCTCCATGCTTGCTGACAACTCCTCCATCGTTGCCGACACACTTCCCGCGCTGTCGTTGGATTCCCGGATGCCTTCCTTGATGTTCTCCACCAGCTCATTCATATGCAAAGACTCCTCCTGAATCTTCTGCATGATGCTCTGAAGCTGCCCGATAAAATTGTTGACGCCCCGCACGAGCTGCCCGACCTCATCCTGCGATCTGACCGCGATGCGCTCCGTCAGGTCTCCCTCATTGCGCTCGATTTTGTCGATGATCATATTCAGATGTCCGCTTGCCCGCTGTGCAGGCTGCGCCACGGATCTGTGCACACTGAGCGTCATCATCACGGAAAACAGTATGTAGGCAAAGAACATCACTCCCACGCACGCATTGAGCGAGGTCGCCTTTGCCGCGCGCTCCGCCGCGATCTGATCCGCCTCCGCGCGCAGCACAGCATGAAAGGCATCCGCCTTTTCCTGTATGCCCATAACCAGCTCATACATGCCCTCATTCGCCGCAGCCACGCCCTCTGCATCGCCCGCCTGATACCGCTCCGCCACCTGACCTATGGTATCCTTTAAGGGAGTGACCGAAGCCTCATAATCCTGGAGCGCCGCGATCAGATCCCCTTCTCCGGCGCTCTCACAGAGCTCTTCCATCTGCGCAAAGGTTCCGTCGATCGTCTGAATGACGGTCGGCACCTCCGCCGCGATCTCGTCCACCATCTCCGGATCATCCATCCAGAGGATCAGATTGCCATACAGCTTGCAGTCTTCAATGGCCTTGATCAGCGCGGCATTTTCCCCTTCCAGCTGCATGTAAGTACCGCTGACCCTTCGCAGCGCCCCCAATGCCTGCCGGGATGAATACCCGCTGAGCAGCGCATTGATGACAAAAACCAGCAGCAGAAGAACCAGCATGGAAATAATACGCACCCCAATGTGTTTTTTCATATGTGCTTCCCCCTCCTGTCCACTTCCTTCTCCTCATGACAACAAATACAACACATATTTTTCTTCAGGGATCTGCCAGGTCGGATCGATTCCTCTCTTACTGTACCATTCTGTTCTTTCCCAGATGCAGCTTCATCACATACCAGATCTCCGTTGCAATACAGACGGAGGAATATGCGCCGCACACCAGCCCTGCCATCAGCGGAAGGGCAAACTCCCGGATGCTCGCCACACCAAGCAGGAACAGCATGAACACCATGACAAAGGTGGTGATCGACGTGTTGATGCTTCGGGAAAGCGTCTGCGTCAGGCTGCGGTTCGCGATCTCGGAAAGCTTTTCAGGCGTCTGGCGTGTTCCCGCCGCTCCAAGATTCTCCCGGATGCGGTCAAAGATCACGATCGTCGCATTGATCGAATATCCGATAATGGTCAGCATACAGGCGATGAACGTGTTGCCGACGGAAATCCGCGCCAGCGCATACACGGCGAGCACGACGAGCACATCGTGCAGAAGCGCGATGATCGCACTCGCGCCGAACCGGATATCCTTGAACCGGAACCAGATATAGATCAGCATGCAGACCGTGGACACAAGGACCGCGACGACCGCATCGGAGCGCATCTCGCCGCTGATCGTGGAGCTGATGCTCTGGAACGTGAGCGTGGCTTCATCCACGCCAAAGCTGTCTGTCAGGGACGTCTGCAGGGCGTCTCTCTCCTCCAGCGAGAGCGTCCGCGTCTTGATCGTGATCTGCGTGGTGCCCTCGACCTTGTTCGCCATGATGTCGTTGTCACCCGTCACCTCGGACACCAGCGGCACAATGCTGTTCTCGATCTCCTCGATCGTATAATCCTTCCCCATATCGACCGTCATGGACGTACCGCCAATAAAGTCCAGACCGTAGTTGAGCGCGCCGTTTCCGCTGGCAGCGTGCACGCCCATACCGATCAGTCCCGCCGCGATCACAAGTCCGGACAGTGCAAAGAAAACGGCTTTTTTCCCGAGGAAGTTGACTGTCCCTCTCTCCTTCGCCCTGCCGTAAAATTTCTCATTTCGGATTCCCAGCCCATAGAACGCATAGAGGATCCACCGTGTCACCACAAGCGCGGTAAACATCGAAAGAATGATACCGACCATCAGGGTGTAGGCAAAGCCCTTGACCGTTCCCGAGCCCAGCCAGATCAGCACGACCGCCGCGATCAGCGTCGTGATGTTTCCGTCCAGGATCGCGGAGAGCGCCTTCTGGAAACCGATGCGAATGGACGTCTGCACGCCCTTGCCCGCCGCGATCTCCTCGCGGATACGCGCAAAGATGATGACGTTTGCATCCACAGCCATACCGATGGATAGAATGATGCCCGCAATACCCGGCAGAGTCAGCGTCACCTCGAACAGATAGAGCGTTGCGATCACGAGCGCCGTGTAGATCGCCAGCGCCAGGGATGCCGCCACGCCAAGAATCGCATACATCGCGATCATGAAAATCATGACGATCACAAGTCCGATCGCCGCAGCCTTCAGACTGGTAGAGATCGCCTGGCTGCCGAGCTGTGCGCCGACCACGCTGGATTCCAGCTCCTGGAGCTCCAGCGACAGAGAGCCGATACGGATCTGCGTCGCCAGGATATCCGCCTCCTCAAAGCTGCTCATTCCGGAGATCTGCGCCTGACCTCCTGTGATCGCGCTCTGAACCTGCGGATAGCTGATGATCTCCCCGTCATACACGATCGGGAGGTAATTGCCGACGTTGTCCGTCGTCGCCTCCCCGAACAGCTCCGCACCCTCGTCCGTGAGCGTCAGCTCCACGATGTTTTCCCGGTTGCCGTACTGATCCTCCACGGTGCGCGCCTGCGCGTCCGCGACCTGATCTCCGGTCATATACACAGTGCCGTTCGGAAGCTGAAATTCCAGGGATCCCGGATTCCCAAGCTCCTCCAGGATCGCGTTCGCATCCGACACGCCCGGTATCTCGACCGTGATCCGATCGTCCCCGACCTGATAGACGGACGACTCTGTGCTGTAGCCCTCCACACGCTTCTGGAGCTTGTAGATCGTATCGCTCATATCCTCTGCGCTCGGGTTCTCATCCATGACCTGATAGGTGATGGACACGCCGCCGGAGAGATCAAGCCCCAGCGGAATGCTCATGTCCTCCCCAATACCCGTGGATGACAGGATGATCGATGCATAGTAGGATAATCCCGCCAACGCGCCGAGGATCAAAACCAAAATGACTGCTGCCTTACTCTTCTTCATTTCCTTACCCTTCCTTACCTTTACTGACCGACGGCGCTCTCACTCTCCGCCGCCTTTATCATGATCGCACACTCAATGCGTTTTTTCTGGAGCTCACAGCCGATATCGTAGGTTCCACAGATGTCTCCCGTAAAGTTGTAGGCGTTCGCCGCACAGCCGCCGCTGCAATAAAACCTTGCAAAGCATGTCCGGCAGTTCTCCTTTGCATAGACGTTGCAGCGCTTGAACTCATCGCACACTTCCTGCCGCACGATGCCCTCACGGACATTCCCGAGCAGGAATTTTTCATTGCCCACAAACTGGTGGCACGGGTAGAGATCTCCCCAGGGCGTGACCGCAAGGTACTCCGTTCCCGAACCGCAGCCGGAGAGACGTTTCGCCACACAGGGACCGCCCTCCAGATCGATCATAAAATGAAAGAACTGAAACTCCCGTCCGTTTTGCTTCCGCTCCGCCATCTCGGCAGCCAGGCGATCGTACTCTGCAAAGAGACGTGGAAGATCCTCCCGGCGGATCGCATAGTCCGCACCCTCCTCCGCGACGACCGGTTCCACAGAGATCTGGCGGAAGCCGAGATCCGCCAGATGCAGCACATCCTCGGAGAAATCCAGATTATGGTGCGTGAACGTCCCTCGCACATAATAGCGCTCCTGCCCCCGGCTCTCGGCAAATTTTAAAAACTTCGGCACGATCAGGTCATAGCTCCCCGCTCCCTTCCGGAACGGGCGCATCCGATCGTGCACCTCCCTGCGCCCGTCGATGCTTAAGACCACGTTTGCCATCTCGCGGTTGCAGAACTCCGTCACCTCGTCATCCAGCAGCACGCCGTTCGTCGTGAGCGTAAAACGAAAACTCTTGTCATGCAGCTTTTCCTGAGACCGCCCATACGCCACCAGATCCTTGACGACCTGCCAGTTCATCAGCGGCTCCCCGCCGAAAAAGTCGACCTCCAGATTCCTTCTCTGTCCGGAATGGGCGATCAGGAAATCCAGCGCCGCCTTCCCGACCTCAAAGGACATAAGCGCTCTGCTCCCGTGATACTCTCCCTCCCCGGCAAAGCAGTACCGGCATGCGAGATTACAGTCATGTGCAATGTGCAGGCACAATGCCTTGACGACAGTCGGCCGCTTCTTAAAATCCGTGATATAGGGTTCATAGGAGTCCCTGGTAAACAGGCTTTCGTCCGCAACGAGCGTCTCCACCTCCGCGTATGCCTCCTCGACCTGTTCCCGCGGATATACGGCGGAAAGCTCCGCGATCTGCGCCTCTTTTTTCGCCGGATCCGGTCCGCCGGCGCGGTCGATACAGGCAATCAGGTCATAAGTCAGATCATCCACCACATGAATCGCCCCGCTGTTCACATCCAGGACGATCGCATAGCCGTTATTCTTGTACTGATGGATCACTTCCGGAGTTCCTCTCTTTCTAAACAATGCTGATATAACGCACAAATGACCGCACGCTGGGCGCGCGGTCCTTGTCATAGAAAAAACATTCCACTTTTGAAAACGGTATCGCTATCGTTCCTACTTGTTCTCGCAGCTCTGATTCCCCACAGTGCAGGAGGTCTTGCACGCAGACTGGCAGGAGGTCTGGCACTCGCCGCATCCGCCCTTCTTCACAGTGTTCTGAAGCTTTTTCGTATTTAATGTCCTGATATGTTTCATAATAATCTCTCCTTTCCTCTCCGTGCGCGCTTTCGGCGCGGAGGCTTGTCAGCTTGTATAGTATAACACAAGTTGTTCGAGATGAAAAGCTTTTTTCGCACAGAAAAAGCCAGAAAAAAGCTCCCGCTATACCCGCGGAAGCTTTTTTACAGATATACGAAGCGTCAACCTTTGACGCTTCCTAACGCCACGCCCTGCACAATGTGCTTGGACAGGATCAGGTACACGACAATGACAGGGAAGATCGAGAACGCGATCATGACATACACCTGCCCCATATCGAACTTCAGCCAGTCCGCCGCACGGAGCTGCGCGATCAGGATCGGGAGCGTCTTCTTCTTATCGTCGTGCAGGACCAGCGCCGGAATAAAGTAATTGTTCCAACTGCTGACGAAGGTGAAGATCGCCTGCACTGCGATCGCCGGCTTCATCAGCGGGAGCACGATCGAGTTGAACGTGCGGAACTCGCCGGATCCGTCGATGCGCGCCGCCTCGATCAGGGACAGCGGCAGGGAGCTCTCCATGTACTGTTTCATGTAAAAGAACGTGACCGGAGCCGCGATCGACGGAACGATCAGCGGGATAAAGGAATCCTCGAGCCCCAGCCCGGACACCAGCTTGACAAATCCAAGCGCCGTCACCTGCGTCGGGATCATCATGATCATCAGGATGAACGGATAGATGAACCTCTTGAGCTTAAAGTCGTACGCATGGATCGCATACGCCGTCATCGTCGAAAAATATACGCACAGCGTCGCGCTGAGCGCCGCCACGACAAAGCTGTTGATCAGTCCGTTAAAGATCGGCTGGCTGCCGTGGACAAGGTTCGTCCAGTTCTCGATCAGATGCGTGCTCGGCAGAGCCGAGAAGCCCGCCTGCATCTCGCCGTTCGAGCGCGTCGCGTTGATGAACAGCACATAGAACCAGAACAGACAGAAAAATGTCACGATGCAGAGCACGACATATGCCAGCGCGCGCCGCGCATGGATGCCAAGTCCCTTGTTTGTTTCCTGTTTTTTCTCCATCCTGCTCACCCCTTCCTCTTATCGTTGCCCGTCACCTTAAAGACGATCAGGCTCAATATCGCCGTAATGATCAGCAGAAGCACGGACAGCGCGCCCGCCATACCATAGTTCTTGCTGTACAGATGCTTGTTCAGGTACATGATCAGCGTCATCGTGGTACGCATCGGGTCACCTGTGCCGTTCGTCAAGATCTGCGGCACATCGAACAGCTGCAGACCGCCGATCAGTGAGGTGATCATCACGTACACCAGGATCGGGCGGAGCAACGGCAGCGTGATCCGGAAAAAGACCTGCGTGGAGGTCGCGCCGTCCACCTCCGCCGCCTCGAATAGGGAGGTGTCGATGCCCATCATGCCCGCCATCAGAAGGATCGTCGTATTTCCGAACCACATCAGGCAGTTCATGAAGGCGATCAGCCCTCTCGTGCTCCCTGTATAGGTCAGGAAACGGTACGGCTCCGAGATGAAGCCGAGCTGCATCAGGATCGAGTTCACCGGACCTCCGTCGGAGAACAGGGTGAAGAACAGCATGGAAAACGCGGATGCCATGATCAGGTTCGGCAGATAGATGACCGTCTTGAAGAAGCGCTGCCCCTTCAGCTTCAGACGCACATCCGAAAACCAGGCTCCCAACACCAGGGAAAGGATGATCTGCGGCACGAAGCACATGATCCAGAGAACCATCGTATTCTTGGTAAAGGTCCAGATATCGCCGCTGCTGAACAGGCTCTTGTAATTCTCAAGCCCCACAAAGTTCGGACCGACCTGCGTCAGCCCATCCAGATAGTTTTCATAAAAGCTGTTATAGATGGTCGTCACTGTCGGCACGAACTGAAACACGACATAGACCAGCAGAAACGGTAGGAGAAAAATATATCCCCACTTATTATAGCGCACTGCTTTCGCGTTATTTTTCATAAGACTGACTGCCCTCTCTTTCTCACTGCATCACCTCAGGGGTAGCTTACCTGTGATAGCAAAAAGCCATGCCTGCCTCCCCGGGCAGGCATGACTTTTGATTCCTTCTCTCTTACTCCGTCGGAGCCTTCAGGCTCGGATATTTCTCGGCAATTGCCGTGTAGAACAGTTCCAACGCCTCATCCAGCGTCGCGTTGCCGTCAAAGTAGTTCTTCATCGCGTGCTGGAACTCCTCGTTGCAGCCCTGATCGTATGCGGAAAGGTTGCTCAGGTCAAGCCCGTCCACGCCTGCGCAGTACATCGGAAGCGGATTCTGCTCGCCGAGGATCTTGCTGGTGTACTCATGCTCCTCGCTCTCGCCCTCTCTCTGGATCTTCGTTGCGCCGCTTGCCAGTCCGTCCATGACCGTCTTGTTGTTGACAAAGTCGTCGTCCTGTACCACGATATCCGTCATGATCGCATCGTCGGTCGTCATCTTAAGCATGATATCCTTTACCAGATCCGCGTTGTCCGTGCCTGTTGCCGCGCAGATCCAGGTACCGCCCCAGAAGAAGCCCTGCGGTCCCTCGGTAGCGCCCCAGCCGCCGTTGTAGCCGATGGAGCCCTCTGTGTCAGCCGCCATGGAGAAGTTCACGAGCCATGCCGGTCCGAAGTATGCGAATACCTTTCCTTCCGGATAGAAGCCCTTCTTCCAGTCGTCGCTCCACAGATCATAGGTGGAGGTTGCGCCTGCGTCGACCAGTGCCTTGGAATCCTCAACCCACTTCATAAGGTTGTCGTCGATGTTGATCACGCCGTCCTCAACCCACTTGGAGGTCACGTTGTTGGAATACACACGGTAGGTATCGTTGACGGAGGATACGATGCTGTAGCCTGCGTCCTTTAAGGTAGCTGCAGTCTGGTTGAAGGTATCCCAGTCAGCGACCAGCTTCTGGATCTCAGCCGGATCGTCTGTGTTGAAGACCTCCTTTGCAGCCTCTCTGTTGTAGAACATAACGCCCGGGCATCCCTGCCAGGAAAGACCCTTTAACACGCCGTTGGAATCGGTCACGATATCCTGCGTGTAGGTGTACTGCTTGGAGAGATCCGCATCCGTGATGCCAAGATCCGAGATCGGCATCGTGTAGTCGGTATCGACATACTTCAGTGCATAGTCAGCCTCGACAAGGAACATATCGATCTTGTCTTCCTGCGCTGCGCTCTCCTGATTGAGCAGCGTCGCATCCAGGTTGTTCTGGTATGCGTTGTCATCGCTCGGCGTGATGTTCCATCTCACGGCAACATCGCCGATCGTACCGTTCGTCGCATCGATCTTGGTGTAGCCCGGATAATGATCCTCAATGCGGGACTTGAACTCCTCGTTCCACACATAGATGTTGAGGACCTTGGACGGATCCGTGATCACGGCAGCGGAGCCTGCGTCTGCAGCCTCTGTCCCTGCAGCCTCTCCGGCTGCGCCCGCATCCGTGGTCGCTCCTGCATCTGTGGTGGCGCCTGCATCTGTTGTGGCATCGTTGCCGCAGCCTGCTGCCATGGAAGCCAGCATCGTCAGGCATAACATTGTGCTAACGATTTTCTTCTTCATAGAAAACCCTCCTCTTAATTTTCAGGCTTTTTGCCTGATTGTTTTGTGGGGAAGCCTTCCCGTTTCCTCCCGCGTGCCGCGGCACGGGACATCCTTCCTTCGGAGGGACGCCCCACGGACTGTCCCGGTACTAAGCTTCCTTCTATAACGACTCTCTCAACGAGAGTTGTTCGCGGTTTCTGAATAAGGTCGATCAGCCTCTTCGCCGCCTGCGCTCCGACCTCGTTCGCGCTCTGGCGGATCGTCGTGATCGCGGGGTGGAACAGCTGCGAGACCCTCGTCCCGTCATAGCCTGCCACGGAGATATCTTCCGGGATCCGCAATCCCCGTTCCATGATGACATTCCTGCCGCCGATCAGCGCTGTGTCATCCGGATAGATGATGCAGGTCGGCGGTTCCGGCAGCGCCAGCAGCTCCTCCGTCTGTCTCGCCGCCTCCTCGATCTCAAGGTAGTCCGCCGTCCGTATGTAAGCGTCCGAAACCTCAAGCCCCAGCTCCTCCATCGTCCGGCAAAAGCTTGCCAGCCGGTCCTTCGTGACATAGGAGATCATCTGTCCGTGGATGTAAGCGATCCGGCGATGCCCCTGTCCGTGAATGTAACGGACCAGATCCTCCATGCCCTTGATGTTGTTGGAGCAGACCGCCGTGCAGTTGTGATGCACATAATCGATCGTCACGACCGGCAGATCGCTGTTCATCAGATCCGTCACGCCCTGCTTGCGATAATCGGCGCAGACGATCACGACTCCCTCGAAGTTCCGGTAACGGGCATATTCATAATAGGACATCCGGGAGCTTTCGACACAGTGGTTCAGGAACGTAATGTCATATCCCTGTCTCTCCGCCTGCTGCATGAACCCGGTCAGGACCATCGAAAAATATTCGTGCGTCAGACCTTTCCCTGCGTCCTCCTCGAACAGAACTGCCAGGCTGTAGGAATGGTTCGTCTTAAGTGCCCGCGCAGCCGCATTCGGCAGGTAGCCTAACGCCTGTGCCGTCTGACGCACCCTCTGCTTCGTCGCCTCGCTGATATCCTTCTGATCATTGAGCGACTTGCTTACCGTCGCCACAGACACACCGCATTCCCGCGCGATCGTCTTTAATGAAACCATTGTGCCCTCCGTTCGCCGTCCGCTCTCCGTGTGTGATGTTTTTGCAAGTCCGTTTCTTAATCGTTTTCGTGTTTTTATTGTAATTCATTTTATGACAAATCTCAATACCTTTTTATCTTTTCATCACATTTCACATTTTTATCACATGTTTTTTGTCATTTTTGTACACATGAAGACTGCTTCTTTTTCACAGCACCTTCGGTTTACTTACTCGTTTTCGCTATTTTTTCCTATATCGTGCCATTTTCCCCTGTTTTCTCCATTTCTTTTCTTTCAACTTAAATGAATTAATTGTTGATTTTATAGGGATAAAATGGTATGCTCATAGAGGAAAGAGCGCCGTCTTAAACGTTTTCGTCACTATTATGAATATGGAGGTTTTTACTATGCAGTTTGGTCATTTTGACGATGGCGCCAGAGAGTATGTCATCACATCCCCAAAAACCCCGCTTCCCTGGATCAACTATCTCGGGAGCGAGAATTTTTTCTCCTTGATCTCCAATACCTGCGGAGGCTACAGCTTCTATAAGGATGCTAAGCTTCTTCGTCTGACCAGATATCGCTATAACAATGTCCCCTACGACAGCAACGGACATTACTATTATATTAAGGAGGGAAATCAGGTCTGGAACCCGGGCTGGATGCCCACGAAGACCGAGCTCGACAGCTACGAGTGCCGACACGGTATGGGGTATTCCGTATTTAAGGGCTCGAAAAACCAGCTGGAGGCTGAGCTGACCGCCTTTGTCCCGGTCGGCGACTCCTGTGAGGTCAACAAGCTGACCCTCACCAACAATGGGAACAGCGACAAGGATTTCTCCGTCTTTTCCTATGTAGAGTTCTGCCTGTGGAATGCCATGGATGACATGACGAACTTCCAGCGCAACTTCTCCACAGGCGAGGTCGAGATCCACGGCTCCGCGATCTACCACAAGACCGAGTACCGCGAGCGCCGCAACCACTATGCGGTCTACGCAGTCAACGCGCCCGTGGACGGCTTTGACACGGACCGCGATTCGTTCCTCGGAGCATACGGCGAGAACTCCGCCCCGGCAGTCGTCCTGTCCGGCGTTTCCAAAAATTCCGTCGCCAGCGGATGGGCTCCGGTCGGCTCCCATCACCTGAAGGTGAAGCTGGCGCCCGGCGAGTCGAAGACCTTCGTGTTCGTACTCGCGTACATCGAGAACCCCGAGGAGCAGAAGTGGGTCGGCCGCCCGGAGGACGGCGTGATCAACCGCGCTCCTGCCGAAGCGCTTCTCTCCCGCTATGACAGCGCAGACAAGGCGGACGCCGCACTTGCCGCGTTAAAGGCTTACTGGGACGAGCTGCTGAACCACTTCACAGTCTCCTCCTCCGAGGAAAAGCTGGACCGCATGGTGAATATCTGGCACCAGTACCAGTGCATGGTGACCTTCAACATGAGCCGTTCCGCTTCCTATTTTGAATCCGGCATCGGACGCGGCATGGGCTTCCGTGATTCCTGTCAGGATCTTCTGGGCTTCGTACACCTGATCCCGGACCGTGCAAGGCAGAGGATCCTGGATATCGCCTCCACGCAGTTTGAGGACGGAAGCGCTTATCATCAGTATCAGCCCCTGACCAAGAAGGGCAACTCCGACATCGGAAGCGGCTTCAACGACGATCCGCTCTGGCTGATCGCCGGCACCGCTGCCTACATCAAGGAAACCGGCGACTTCTCCATTCTGGATGAAAGAACGCCGTACGATAACGACGAGAGCAAGGCAACCGATTTCATGGAGCACCTGAAGCGCTCCTTCCACTACACGATCAATCATCTCGGTCCGCACGGGCTTCCGCTTATCGGGCGCGCGGACTGGAACGACTGCCTCAATCTGAACTGCTTCTCCACAGAACCGGGAGAATCCTTCCAGACCTTTGGTCCGTCCGAGGGGCCGAACGCCGAGTCCGTATTCATCGCCGGCATGTTCGTCAAATACGGTAAGGATTACGCTGCGATCTGCAGACACCGCGGCATGGAGGAGGAGGCTGCCTTTGCCGAAAAGGCGATCGCGGACATGGAGCAGACTGTCCTCACAGCCGGCTGGGACGGCGAGTGGTTCCTCCGCGCTTACGACCACTACAAGAACAAGGTCGGCTCGCACGAGTGCGAGGACGGCAAGATCTTCATCGAGCCGCAGGGCTTCTGCGTCATGGCGGAGATCGGTCTTGCGGAGGGCAACTGCCTGAAAGCGATGGAATCCGTCGAGAAATACCTCGACACCAAATACGGTATCGTGCTGCTGCAGCCGCCTTACCACAAATACCATGTAGAACTGGGCGAGATCTCTTCCTATCCGCCGGGATATAAGGAGAACGCCGGTATCTTCTGCCACAACAATCCCTGGATCTCGATCGCCGAGACCGTCGTGGGACGCGGCAACCGCGCATGGCAGGTATATACCAGAACCTGCCCGGCTTACATCGAGGATATCAGCGAGATCCATCGCACGGAGCCGTATGTTTACTCGCAGATGATCGCCGGAAAGGACGCGCCGAACTTCGGAGAAGCGAAGAACAGCTGGCTGACGGGAACGGCAGCGTGGACGTTCCTGGATGTGTCCCAGTACATCCTGGGCATCCGCCCGGATTACGACGGACTGCTCATCGATCCGTGCATTCCGTCCTCGCTGGAGGGCTTCACGGCAAAGCGTGATTTCCGCGGCGTCTCCTACCATATCACAGTGAAGAACGACGCGCATGTGGAAAAGGGTGTCGCAAGCGTGACCGTCGACGGGAACGCGATCGACGGAAATCTGATCCCGGTTGCCCTGGCTGCCGGAAAGAAGGAGCTCCATGTGGAAGTCGTGATGGGATAAGAACGTAATTCCAGACGAAACGGTAAGGTGCAGTTTTTCAGGACTGCACCTTACTGTTATTTAGAGAGCTTTCGAGATCTCTCCTCTGACCTTCTCTACATCTTCTCTCGTACATCCCGTATACTGAAGGATCTGCGCCTCCGGCATATGGTCGGCGAGGAGCTTCCGGATAAATTCCCTTCTCGCGTCCAGCAGACCTTCCCGACGACCCGCTTCATGTCCCTTCTTTTCTCCCTCTCTCAAGCCTTCCCGGCGACCTGCTGCGAGACCTTCCTCATGCCCCTCTCTGCGACCTTCTCTCAAGCCTTCCCGGCGACCTCTCTCCAAAAGCCGGTCCGCCTCCGTCTCGATCACCTGTCCTCCCATGACCTCACCTACCCTTTCCCTGA
>CANRBT010000010.1 GCA_947628935.1 uncultured Roseburia sp.
TTTAATTTCCTCAGATAGTCGATATTCTGCTGCACGGGCGTGCACAGAAAAATATAGTCGCAGTCAGAAAAATCGTCCAGGGAGCAGGGGGCTTCGTTTGCGATCAATCCCTGGGCATATGCCTTTTCCACTGTGGAGCGGTGCCCGGCGGCAGCGATGATCGTCAGATCATGGTAGAGCAGGTGCAGCCGCTTGGCGATCGAGCCGCCGATCAGTCCCAATCCGATAAATCCAATCTTCCGTAACTGCATGTCATGACCCCCATCTATAAATATCATATCTGAACCCATCATAGACATTTTCCATCAAAAAGTCAACAGAACCCTCCGGTTTCCGCATCGGTCCGTCGCGTCCGCCGCGGAGGGACAACCGTCCGGATGTTGCGAAAATGTAAATTTTGTGTAAACATTCAAAAACAAAATCCATAATTTGTTCAGAACGCATACATAATATATAAATAAAACCGTGGTATTCTAAATATGGTTAGTGATAATAGATAAATACATTGTAAAAAAAAGGAAAATTTAGTAAAATAATACCATGCACGAAACTATCACAGAACAGGGAGGATTTTTGCTATGAATGTTTACACGACGGACAAGATTCGCAATGTGGCTCTGCTCGGACACGGCGGCAGCGGAAAGACGAGTCTGGTAGAGGCGATGGCTTATCTGGCAGGCATGACATCGCGCATGGGAAAGGTGGAGGACGGAAACACCATCAGCGACTACGACAGGGAGGAGACGAAGCGCCATTTTTCCGTCAACACCTCCGTGGTGCCGATCCTCTGGGAAGATACGAAGATCAACATTCTGGATGCGCCGGGCTATTTTGATTTTGTCGGCGAGATGGAGGAGGCAGTGAGCGCGGCGGATGCGGCGATCATCGTGGTCTCCGGCAAGGCGGGCATCGAGGTCGGCACGAAGAAGGCGTGGGAGCTCTGCGAACGCTGCAAGCTGCCGCGCATGGTGTTCGTGACGGATATGGATATCGACGAGGCGAGCTACCGCGAGGTGGTCGCGGGGCTGCAGGAGCTCTATGGCAAGCGCATCGCGCCGTTCCATCTGCCGATCCGCGAGAACGGACAGTTTGTCGGATATGTGAACGTGCTGCAGCAGCGCGCAAAGCGCTGGAAGGACAACGGAGAGGTCGAGAAAGCGGACGTTCCCGACTACTCGAGGGAGAATCTGGAGCTCTGCCGGGAGGCTCTGATGGAGGCTGTCGCGGAGACCAGCGAGGAGTTCATGGAGCGCTATTTTAACGGCGAGGAGTTCTCGGAGGATGAGATCCGTCAGGCGCTTCGCGTCAATGTCGCGGACGGAAGCATCGTTCCTGTGCTGATGGGGTCCAACATTTTAGCACGCGGTCAGTACACGCTGCTCGTCGATATCGTCAAGTATCTGCCGAGCCCGGAAAAGCGCACCTGTGCGGGCATCAACGCAAAGACGAACGAGGTGTACAACGCCGATTACGATTTTGCAAAGCCGAAATCCGCGTATATCTGGAAGACGATCGCCGACCCGTTCATCGGGAAATATTCCCTCATCAAGGTCAATTCCGGTGTGCTTAAGACAGACGATATCCTGCTGAACTATCACAAGGAGGTCGAGGAGAAGATTGGCAAGCTCTACTGCATCCGCGGCAACAAGCCGGAGGAGGTCAAGGAGCTGCATGCCGGGGATATCGGAGCGCTCGCAAAGCTGACGGATGCGGCGACCACAGATTCCCTGTCGACAAAAGCAAACCCGATCCTGTATATCAGGACCTCCATCTCCACACCCTATACCTGCCAGCGCTATAAGGCAAAGAAAAAGGGCGATGAGGATAAGATCTCGCAGGCGTTACAGAAGCTGATGTCCGAGGATCTCACCCTGAAAGCGGTCAATGACAGCGAGAACGGACAGACCCTGCTCTACGGCATGGGGGACCAGCATCTGGAGGTCGTCGTCAGCAAGCTGGCGGAGCGCTATAAGGTGGAGGTCGAGCTCAGCCGTCCCAAGGTGGCGTTCCGGGAGACCCTCCGCAAGAAGGCGGATGTGGAATACAAGTATAAAAAGCAATCGGGAGGACATGGACAGTACGGACATGTCAAGATGACCTTTGAACCGTCCGGCGACCTCGATACGCCGTATGTGTTCGAGCAGTGTGTCGTCGGAGGCGCTGTGCCGAAGAATTATTTCCCCGCTGTGGAAAAGGGAGTGCAGGAGGCGGTCCAGAAGGGACCGATGGCCGCATACCCGGTCGTCGGCGTCAAGGCGGTGCTCTACGACGGTTCCTATCATCCGGTAGACTCCTCGGAGATGGCTTTCAAGGTCGCGACGGTACAGGCGTTCAAAAAAGGCTTTATGGAGGCTTCCCCTGTGCTGTTGGAGCCGATCTCCTCGCTCAGGGTCCTGATCCCCGACAAGTACACGGGAGATATCATGGGCGATCTGAACAAGCGCCGCGGACGGGTGCTCGGCATGAATCCGGCAGACAACGGCTATCAGGAGATCGTGGCGGACATTCCGACCATGGAGCTGTATGGCTACAATACGGATCTGCGCTCGATGACAGGAGGCAGCGGCACGTTTTCCTACGAGTTTGCACGCTACGAGCAGGCTCCGTCCGACATTCAGGAGAAGGAAGTTGCGGCGAGGGCATCCAAGCTTGAGAACAGTGAGGAATAGACGATCGATGAGATCCGGCAGGGACTGAAGCGGCGAAAGGGGGCGTTGACATGGAAATGCGGAATGGTATGTTTGCAGTTGTCTGTGTCATATGCCTCCTTTTGTGCGACCCGCAGCTCGCGCATGCGAGAACGCTGCAGCGGTGTCCGGCAGGGACAGGGTTCGTCGTGCACACGGACGGCGCGATCGATCCGTATTGCGGCAGCCTGGATGACGGAAGGATCCATCTGGCGTACGAGCTGAACGGCGGGAACAACAGCAGCGAGAACCCCGAGGCGCTTGCGCGGACCGGATTGCCGTTCACACTGGAGATTCCTGTGCGCGAGGGCTATAATTTTGCAGGGTGGTACACGGACAGCGGTTATACGCAGAAGGTGACGCAGATCGACACGCGATATGCAGAGAATATGCTGCTGTTTGCAAAATGGACCAGGCAGATCGACAATCACTATAACGTTGAGATGTATTCCTATGGGACCCCGTTGGGTCTGGAGAGGGAGGGATATCGGGCGCTTCGCGAATGCTCCTATACCTTTCTTGACAACGTGGAGATCCCCGGCATGCCTTCCACGAGAGAGCGGGATTATCGGAATAACCTGATCACCAGCGAGGGACAGTGCCTGCAGGGGCTTTGCTTTACGCCGGAGTATATTCTGATGACTTCCTATGCGGAGGAGCGTGAGAATCTGGGCTCTCTGATGGTGTTCGACCGGGAGAGCGGCGCGTATCTGGTGACGCTTGGGATGAAGGAGAACAGCCATTTGGGCGGTATCGCCTTTGACGGAGCGAACATCTGGATCTGCCATTCCAGCTCCTCGACATTGGAGCGCATTTCCTATGAGTATCTCTGTGAGATCGCAGACAGTGCATCGGGCAGTCTGGTCGATGTGACGGCGTGGACGGATGAGTACCGGATCGAAAATACGCCGTCCTGTGTCACATGCTACGGAGGGCGCCTATGGGTGGCGACCCACACAAAGCGGTTTGATTCCTGCATGTATTCCTACCGGTATGACGCCGAAAGGGACAGGTTAGAGGCGGGTCAAAGCTACAATATTCCCAGCAAGGTCCAGGGCATTGCATTTGACAGCGACGGGACTGTGTATCTGAGCACCTCCTACGGGCGGAACAGCTCGTCTTATCTGATGGCGTATGCTTCCCTGTCGCGGCTTTCCGCTCAGCCGAACGATCCGTTCGTCAGCGTGGAGATGCCTCCCTGCGCCGAGGAGATCGCCATTGCGGACGGACAGATCTTTGTCGTATTTGAATCCGCAAGCCGCAAATATTTTGAGGGTACGGACGGGAACGGGAGAAGCACATCCCCGCTGGATAAGATATTGGAGCTTGAGGCGGCGTCCATTCGATGACCGCTGCCGGATCAAAACGCTCCCCTGCAAACAATCACGGATGCCCCGTGGCGGGTCATCCGTGATTGTTTATGAGCTGCAATATTTTGTCCGCTTTCTTGGCTTCTTCCGGGGACATATTCTGCTTGAGCAGACCGATCAGAAGGTCCGCCTCGGACGGGGAGAACCGGATCTGTTCCCTCCGTGCAGAGTTCATCGCCGAGAGGAGGAAGGGCATCATCTCCTGCATGCCGGAGGGCTTCCTGGAATTGGCGAACCGCATCAGGAATTCCCGCTTTTCCGGGGACATTTCGGCAAACAGGGGGTTGTCATTCAAAAATTCGTACGCCATCTGGCTCCTTTCCATGGAACGTTCAGTGAAAGATCGTCTCATACGTCTCCATCATGGAGAACATGTTCATGAGCATATCCAGCGTCTCCTGTTCGCGCTCATTGCACAGACCGCGCAGGTCGTTCAGCATCGCGAGCATGTTGTTGCTTTCCTCGTCCACAGAGCACATGGAGAGCACCTTATCTTCCTGGGAGAACACCTGTATGGTGTTCTGCAGTTCCATATATTTTATTAATATGGCAAATTGTCGTTTTGGTGTCTCTTTCATATAGGGCAGAACAGTTTTTAACATTTGCAGCTGTCTTGTCTGTGTCATGGAGTCAAAGGAGGTCATCGGCATTCCGTCCATCTCATCACCTTTTTTTCTTTCATTCTATGTCAGCGCCGGAGGCTTTATGACACGATCGGCATATGATATAGGCAGGAGAAAATGGTGTGAAGGGTCACACGGAATGGAGCGTACCATGTTGATCATAGATGATAACAGCGTATATGAGATAGACGAGGACTGCATAGAGAAAAAAGGGGCGCCTCCCGAGTGCAAAACAGCGGAAAAATTGAGAAGGCTCCGTGAGGAGGAAAAGGAGCAGCACAGACAGGAACGTCGCAGATGAGCAAAAGGGGTCGGGCTCCCGAAGAGAGAACCCGACCCTTGCGTCTTAGAAGAAGCCGTTTCCGTTACCGCCGCAGCAGCAGAGCAGCAGGATCAGCCACAGGCAGCTGTTGTCACAGCAGCCATTGCCGTTGGAAAGACCGATGCCGTTGTTTCCGCTCAGCAGAGCAAGCAGAATAATGAGCCAGATCAGGGAATTGCATCCTCCGTCGTTGCACCCACAGTTCGTTGCAGCTAAATCACTCATGTTACATCCTCCAATTTTTTTTACAGTGTATCTTATGAGGGAAAAAGAAAAGTGTGACGAAAATTTTGGAAAAAGATTGTGGCAGGCATGTTTATTTGATATGATAAAAAAAGGACGTGGCACAACTGGAACGGAGGGGGATTATGGGACTGGTACTGATTCTGGAGCCGGAGGAGGTCAACGCCGCACGCATCCGCGCGATTTTGGAAAGCACAGACACGGATTTTTCCTATGAGCTGACAGAGTCCGTGGAGCGGGCGTTGGACGTGCTGGAGGAGAAGGACGTGGACGTGTTTGTCGGCGACATGCATATGCTGTCTGTGATGACAGGCACGGAGCTTTTTTCGACGGTCGAGATGATGTCTCCGGATACCGTGCGGGTCGTGATGACCGATGGCGGACGGATCAATGAGACGATCGCCTTCATGAACGAATGCCGCACCTTTAAGATCATCATCAAGCCCTGCCGGGTGGCGGATGATCTGATCACGCCCATCCAGGCGGCGATCCGGTACAAGCGGACCATGGAACGCATCGCACTGGCGAACAAGGAGGCGGAGCAGGGACAGGACGCCACGCAGGAGGAGTATCGGGGACTGCGGGAGAACTGGCGGAATATCGTCTCGGAACATAAGCGCGCCGTGCATGTCCTGACGGATCTGCTTGACAGCAACCTTGCGCTGGACGGGATGCTGACGGACAAGATCCGCGACCGCCTCAAGCGCTGGTATCAGTGGATGATCGAGGAGTATGTGGAGCACGTGATCGAGGGCGAGGGCGACTACGAGGCGACGGCGCGGATGATGACGGCGTTCGCGCATGACCCGGCGCATGACTGCACCTTTTTGATCCATAAGCGGACGAGGGAGGAGATCCTGCCGGAAGCGATGAAAGAGATGACCTTCCTGCTGCGGATCATCACAGGCGTCTGCAAGGATCTGATGAGAAACTGGCATATCACTGTGGTGATCGAGAGCGTGGATAAGGCATATATCCTGCGTGTGCGCTATGAGATGGAGGGAACGGATTTCAGGGTCCGAAATGAAGCGATGCGGAATGCCCTGATCCGTGCGACGGAGCTTGGAGTGGAAGCGGTCGGCTGCAAGACGGCTGTGATTCCCAGGGAGAAGGAGAAGATCTTGAATATTGCGCTTCCGAGAAACGAAAAACATAACGCTCAGTTATAACAAGTATAATAATATATTCCTTGACAAATCCAGCCGAATCAGGTATAACGATACTACGGCGGTATAATTGTATGCAATTATACAAAGTGAAACGGTTTCTGTTGCAGCCATCTGCCGCAGGAACCGTTTTTTTGGCAATGCATCGCAGGGCATAGAAAAGGAGGACGGTATGAGAGAAGTCGTCATGAACCAGAAGACAAATCTGCTGCAGCTGGAGGAGCATTTCTATCAGCTTGCAGATGTCGCCGAGCCGAATGTGTTCCACAATCTGTTCCCTTACAACGAGATCCCCAAGATCGCGTTCAACGACCGCATCGTGCCGCACAACATGCCGGAGCAGATCTGGATCACGGACACGACGTTCCGGGACGGACAGCAGTCGAGGGAGCCGTACACGACGGAGCAGATCGTGACGATCTACGATTATCTGCACCGTCTGGGCGGACCGAACGGACTGATCCGGCAGAGCGAGTTTTTCCTGTACAGCAAGAAGGACAGGGACGCCGTCTACAAATGCCTGGAGCGCGGGTACCAGTTCCCGGAGGTGACGAGCTGGATCCGTGCGAGCAAGCAGGATTTTGAGCTTGTCAAGGAGATCGGTCTGCGGGAGACCGGCATTCTGGTGAGCTGTTCGGACTATCATATTTTCTATAAGATGAAGATGACGAGACGCGAGGTCATGAACCTGTACCTGAGCGTGGTGCGGGAATGCCTGGAGACGGGGATCAGCCCGCGCTGCCATTTGGAGGATATCACCCGTTCGGATATCTACGGCTTCGTGATCCCGTTCTGCCTGGAGCTGATGAAGCTGATGGACGAGTACAAGATCCCGATCAAGATCCGCGCCTGCGACACGATGGGGTACGGCGTCAATTTCCCGGGTGCGGTCATTCCGCGGAGCGTTCCCGGCATCATCTACGGGCTGACGACCCACGCCGGCGTCCCGTCCGAGCTGATCGAGTGGCACGGACACAATGATTTTTACAAGGCGGTCAACAATTCGACAACAGCATGGCTGTACGGGGCGTGCGGCGTCAACTGCTCCCTGTTCGGCATTGGGGAGCGCACGGGGAACACGCCGCTTGAGGCGATGGTGTTCGAGTACGCGCAGCTGAAGGGGACGCTGGACGGGATGGAAACGACGGTCATCACGGAGCTGGCGGAGTATTTTGAGCGTGAGCTTGGCTATGTCCAGCCGAGCCGCACGCCGTTTGTCGGCAGCAATTTCAACGTGACGCGTGCGGGGATCCATGCGGACGGACTGCTCAAAAACGAGGAGATCTACAATATTTTTGACACGGACAAATTCCTGAACCGTCCGCCCCTGGTGTCCGTCTCCAACACCTCCGGGCTGGCAGGCATTGCACACTGGATGAACACCTACTACCGGCTGCCGAAGGAGCAGTGGGTGGACAAAAACTCTGCTCTGGTCCGTCACCTAAAGGAGTGGGTGGACGCCCAGTACGCGGACGGGAGGGTGACGGTCCTCACGGATGTGGAGCTGGTCGAGGAGATCGACAGCTACTGCGCCGCAAACCAGATCGAGCCGTTCCAGAGAAAGCGGGTCACGGAGGCGAGAGATGAGTGAGGATCACTATTCGTTAAGCGCGCGTGTATTTCATGCGCTGCGGGAGGCCATTCTGGCGGGACAGTACAAGCCGGACGAGGAATTAAAGGAAAAGACGATCGGGGAGGAGCTGGGCGTCAGCCGGACGCCTGTGCGGGAGGCGCTCCGCCAGCTGGAGCTGGAGGGGCTGGTCAATATCATCCCTAACAAGGGAGCCTATGTCATCGGCATTACGCAGAAGGACATCCGCGATATTTACGAGATCCGTTCCCGGCTGGAAGGGCTCTGCGCACGGTGGGCGGCCGCCTGCATCACCAAGGAGCAGCTGGATGAGCTGGAGGAGAATCTGTATCTCTCGGATTTTCACACGGCGAAGCAAAATTACGAACAGGTGGTGGAGCTTGACAGCCGGTTCCACGAAATTCTTTATACGGCGTCCGGCAGCAAGGAGCTGCGTCACGTCCTGCTGGATTTTCACCACTATGCGCAGCGCACAAGGAAAATCACCCTGAGCGGCGGGGAGCGGGCGGAGCAGTCCAACGCAGAACACCGCCGCATTGTCGAGGCGCTGAAGCTTCACGACGCGGACGAGGCGGAGAAGCTTGCGAACGAGCATATTATGAACACGATCCGAAATATGGACCACATCGGATGGGAAAATTTATGGTAGACAGTGAGACACGCACGGAAAGGAGCACAGAAAAATGGAAAAGATCAAAATGACGACCCCCCTGGTTGAGATGGACGGAGATGAGATGACGCGCATCCTCTGGCAGATCATCAAAGATGAGCTGCTGCTCCCGTTCATCGATTTAAAGACCGAGTATTACGACCTCGGGCTTGCGCACCGCAATGAGACGGAGGACCAGGTCACGGTCGATTCGGCGAATGCGACAAAAAAATACGGCGTCGCCGTCAAGTGCGCGACCATCACGCCCAATGCGGCACGCATGAGCGAGTACGACTTAAAGGAGATGTGGAAGAGCCCGAACGGTACGATCCGCGCGATGCTGGACGGCACAGTGTTCCGCGCGCCGATCGTGGTGAAGGGGATCGAGCCGTGCGTCAGGAACTGGAAAAAGCCGATCACGATCGCACGTCATGCCTATGGGGATGTCTATAAGGCGAGTGAGATGAAGATCCCGGGCGCCGGGAAATGCGAGCTTGTCTACACGGCTGCAGACGGGACCGAGACGCGGGAGCTGATCCACGAATTTACCGGCGCAGGCGTCGTGCAGGGGCAGCACAATCTCTGCGGATCCATCGAGAGCTTTGCGAGGAGCTGCTTTAACTATGCCCTCGACACAAAGCAGACGCTCTGGTTCGCGACGAAGGACACGATCTCCAAGAAATACGATCACACCTTCAAGGATATCTTCCAGGAGATCTTTGATGCGGAATACAAGGAGAAATTTGACAAGGCGGGCATCGAATATTTCTACACGCTGATCGACGACGCTGTGGCGCGCGTCATGAAGTCGGAGGGAGGCTACATCTGGGCGTGCAAGAACTACGACGGGGATGTGATGAGCGATATGGTCTCCAGCGCCTTCGGGTCCCTTGCGATGATGACGTCCGTGCTGGTATCTCCGGACGGGAAATACGAATACGAGGCGGCGCACGGAACCGTACAGCGCCATTATTACAAGCACCTGAAAGGGGAGGAGACCTCGACCAATTCCGTGGCAACGATTTTTGCATGGACAGGGGCGCTGCGCAAGCGCGGCGAGCTGGATGGCATCCCGGCTCTGACGGAGTTTGCCGACAAGCTGGAGCGCGCCTGCATCCGGACCATCGAGGACGGGAAAATGACAAAGGACCTCGCGCTGATCACCACGAACCCGCATCCGGTCGCATTGAGCAGCGAGGCGTTTATCAAGGCGATCCGTACAACGCTGGAAGGAATGTTATAATCATGATATTATCCTGTCAGAATATCTCCAAGTCCTTCGGGACGGACGAGGTATTAAAGGACATACAGTTCCATATCGAGGCAAACGAGAAAGCAGCGATTGTCGGCGTCAACGGCGCCGGCAAGTCTACGCTGCTTAAAATCATTATGCAGGAGGAGACGGCGGACGAAGGGCAGGTCGTGCTGGCGAAGGACGCGACGATCGGCTACCTTGCGCAGTACCAGGACATCTCGCACGATGCGACGATCTACGAGGAAGTCCTTAGTGCGCGCGAGGAGGTCCTCCGGATCGAGGAGCGTCTCAAAGGCATGGAGACGGAAATGAGCCAAAAGAGCGGCAGGCAGCTGGAGGAGCTTCTGGAGGAGTACCACAGATGCAACGATGCGTTCGAGCGGATGGGCGGCGGCGCTTATCGGAGCGAGGTGTCGGGGGTATTAAAGGGATTGGGCTTTTCGGAGGAGGAATTCGGGAAACGCATGCGCGAGCTCTCCGGCGGTCAGAAGACGCGCGTGTCGCTTGGCAAGCTGCTCGTCAGAAGACCGGATGTGCTGCTTTTGGACGAGCCGACCAATCATCTGGACATGGATTCGATCCAGTGGCTGGAGGGGTTCCTGAGCGGCTACAAGGGCGCCGTGCTCCTTGTAGCACACGATCGGTATTTTCTTGACAGGGTGGTCACAAAGGTCGTGGAGATTTTCCGGCACAGATCCTATGTATATCAGGGAAATTACACAGACTTTGCCCAAAAGAAGGAAAGGCTGCGCGAGGAGCAGCTCAGGCGCTATTACAACCAGCAGCGCGAGATCAGGCATCAGGAGGAGGTCATCGCAAAGCTGAAATCCTTCAACCGGGAGAAGTCGGTCAAACGCGCGGAGAGCCGGGAGCGGATGCTGGAGAAGGTTGATCGGATGGAAAAGCCGGCGGAGGAGAGCGCGGAGCTCCATATCGTCCTGGAGCCGGATGTCTTAAGCGGCAACGATGTGCTTTCCGTCCGGTCTCTGGCGAAAGCGTTCGGGGATCAGAAATTGTTTTCGGACCTCTCCTTCGAGGTGCGCCGCGGGGAGCGCGTGGCATTGATCGGCAGCAACGGGACAGGCAAGACAACGCTGTTAAAGATCATCAACGGTCTTGCCGCTGCAGACAGCGGCAGCATCGCGCTGGGCGCCAATGTCCATGTCGGATATTACGATCAGGAGCATCAGCTTCTCCACGCGGAGAAGACGATTTTTGAGGAGATCGCGGACGCTTATCCACAGTTAAACAACACCAGGATCAGGAATGTGCTGGCGGCGTTTCTTTTTACGGACGACGATGTGTTCAAGCGCATCGGGGATCTGAGCGGCGGGGAGCGCGGACGCGTCTCGCTCGCAAAGCTGATGCTTTCCGACGCCAATTTTCTGATCCTGGACGAGCCGACGAACCATCTGGACATCAACTCCAAGGAGATATTGGAGGCGGCGCTGGTACGCTATACGGGAACTGTGCTGTTCGTCTCGCATGACCGCTATTTTATCAACCGGACGGCAACGCGGATCTTAGAGCTCACAGGGCAGACGCTGGTTTCCTATCTTGGAAATTACGACTATTATCTGGAAAAACGCGAGGCGCAGAGGACCGCTTCTGCGGCGGCGGAAGCAATCCCCGCATCCGGGCGCGCGGGCGCGGAGCAGGAACCTTTGGCAAAGCAGGACTGGCAGCAGCAGAAGGCGAGGCAGGCGCGCATCCGCAAGCTGGAAAACGACAGGAACCGCATGGAAGCGCAGATCGCAGAGCTGGAGGCGCAGATTGCAGCGATCGACGCCGAGTGTGCGAAGCCGGAGGTCGCCACGAATTCGGCGAGGCTGGGGGAATTGTCAGGACAGCAGGAGGAATGCCGCGCGAAGCTCGAGGAGTGCTATGAAGCGTGGGAAGCGCTTTCCCTGGAGCTGGAGGGATGAGCCCGCGCGGAACATTGACAGATATATCGTTTCCATCTATAATAAAAAAGATAAGCAAACAGAGAAAGGTGGTCATTTCGTGCAGGAAAAAGAAATCTCCCAGGCGGTCATCCGAAGAATGCCGCGTTACTATCGCTACCTGGGCGAGCTCTTGGATGCAGGAGTGGAACGCATCTCTTCCAATGAATTGAGCCGCAGGATGGATGTCACAGCATCGCAGATCCGTCAGGATCTGAACAATTTTGGCGGCTTTGGACAACAGGGATACGGATATAATGTAAAGTATCTGCATGAAGAGATCGGCAAGGTACTGGGACTGAACGAAAGACATAACATTATTGTGATGGGCGCAGGAAATCTCGGTCAGGCGCTCGCGAACTATATGAAATTTGAGAAGCATGGTTTTGTCATTATCGGGCTTTTCGATGTGAATCCGGCATTGGACGGGATGACCGTGCGGGGCATCCGCATCCATATGCTCGACGAGCTGGAACGCTTCTGCGCCGATCATCAGGTGGATATCGCGGCGCTCACTCTGCCGAAGGAGCGGGCGGACGCGATCGCCAACCGGCTCGTGGGACTCGGGATCCATGCCATCTGGAATTTTGCACATGTGGATCTCAAGCTGATCGATCACGATGTCGTGGTGGAAAACGTTCATCTGTCGGACAGTCTCATGCAGCTTTCCTACAACATCGTCAAACAGAAGCGTGCAAAAGGGCAAACGGAATGAGAGAGGTGCTGTGATTGAAAGACGAGGCGATATTTCGCGCTGCGCTGTCGGATAAGCAGCTTCCCGTCCTGCTTTTGGACGAGAAATGGCACCGCCTGTTCGCGGTCCACGGAAAACCGGAGGCGTTGCAACAGACGGAACAGGAGCTCGGCGAGCTTTTGGCGGAACAGGGCAGATGCAATCAGGATCTGAAGGATCTGCGCAAGCTGAAAGCGACCCTCATGGGGAACATCGTCCAGAATATGGACGGGGCAAGCGAGGAGAAAGAACGCTCCCTGGAGAGCAAAAGGCTTGGAGAGGACCGGCGGTTGATCGAGGAGGTCAATGAGAAGATCGAGACATGTGCCGACCGGCTCCTGGAGCTGCCGCGTCTCATTCGGGATAAAAACGAACAGCTCATGCTTTCTACCATGGAATATGGCTATGAGAAAATGCGCGTGAACGAGCGTGAGGCGAACGAGATCTCCGAGTGGATTGCATCTGTTCGAGTGGAATTAAAGAAAAAGATCATCCGAAAGCAGAGCTGCGAGGCGAACAGCCGTGAGATCTATGCATATATGCATGATGTTTTCGGACCGCAGATCATCGATCTGTATGACATTCAGTTCGAGGAGGAAGAGGACCGGGAGGAGCGTCCGTCCGGGGAATAGGGGAGCGCAGATGCAGTATCTGGTGAACAGCCGTGAGATGAAACGATATGACAGGAACACGACGGAGTGTCTGGGGATTCCCTCCGCAGTCCTGATGGAGCGGGCGGCGCTTGCCGCTGTGGAGGCGCTGCGGGAACAACGGCTGCGGCTTTCGCATGTCCTCGTGGTCTGCGGGAGCGGGAACAACGGCGGGGACGGCTATGCGGTCGCGCGTCTCCTGCTATCCGAGGGGATCGATGTGGATGTGGTGGCTGCCGAGCTTTGCGAGGAAAAGCTGACGGAAGAGAACCGCCTGCAGCAGAACATTTTCAGGGCTTACGGCGGGAAGATCCTCGCCGAGATCCCGGAACGGACCTATACGGTCGTTGTGGATGCGCTCTTTGGAGTGGGCTTGTCGCGGGAGGTAGAGGGACATTATGCCAGGCTGATCGAACAGATGAACGCGCTTTCCGGGGTCAAGGTTGCGCTGGACATCGCCTCCGGGATCTCCGCGGACGACGGGAGCGTGCTCGGCAGGGCGTTCCGGGCGGATCTCACGATCGCATTTGCCTTTGCAAAGCTGGGAAATGTACTCTGGCCGGGAAGGGAGTACGCCGGCAGGCTCTGTGTGAAGCATATCGGGATCGATCCGCACAGCTTTATGGGAGATCCTCCCGGAGCCGCCGCGCTCGAGTACAGGGATCTGGCATGGCTTCCGAAAAGGGCAATGCGTGCAAACAAGGGCTCCTGCGGAAAGCTTCTCATCATTGCCGGAAGCAGGGGGATGGCAGGGGCAGCCTGTCTCTGCGCAAGGGCTGCCTATGTGTGCGGGTGCGGTCTGGTGCGCGTTTTCACAGCAGAGGAGAATCGGGTCGTTTTACAGACAAGGATTCCCGAGGCTGTGCTTGACACCTATTCCGATATGGGTAAGGACGGCGCTGCGCTGTCGGATGCGATCCGATGGGCGGATGCGATCGTCTGCGGTCCGGGACTCGGCGTCACGGACAATGCGAGGATCATTGTGCAGACCGTGTCAAAGCAGGCATCCGTTCCCGTGATTTTCGACGCGGATGCGCTCAATCTGCTTGCGAAAGATACCACGCTGTCAAATGCGCCGCAGGGAGCTTGGATCGTCACGCCTCATCTGGGGGAGATGAGCCGCCTGACCGGCTTGCCGATCTCACGTCTCGGGGATCATATCCTGGAGTCGGCGGAGGCATTTGCGGCAAAATACAATGTGATCTGTGTGTTGAAGGATGCCGGAACCGTGACGGCAGTTCCGCGGGAGCGGACATACTGGAATCCGTCGGGGAATGCCGGCATGGCGACCGCAGGAAGCGGGGATGTGTTAAGCGGGGTGATCGGAAGCCTGACGGCGCAGGGAATGCCGCCGGGGAAGGCTGCGCCATGCGGCGTTTTTCTGCATGGACTTGCGGGAGATATCGCAAAAGAACACACGGGAGAGAGGAGCCTGATGGCATCGGATCTGACGGACGGACTGCAAAGAGCTCTTTCCCTGTGGGAGGAGCAGTCGGAATGGGGATTGTGATATGAACAGATATAGCAGGGTGCATGCAGAGATCGATCTGGATGCCGTTTTACATAACATGGAGGCGATGCACAGGAATATTTCCGCGGGGACAAAGATCATGGCGGTCATCAAGGCGGACGGCTATGGGCATGGCGCTGTGGAGATCGCCGAGGCGATCGACGGGCTTTCCTATGTGTTCGGCTACGCGGTCGCGACCGTCGAGGAAGGGCTGATCCTGCGGAACCACGGGATCGACAAGCCGATCCTGATCTTGGGGTATGTGTTCCCGGATCAATATGAGGATATGATACGCGCCGGCATCCGTCCGACTGTGTTCACACGCGAGATGGCGGATGAGCTGTCACAGGTCGCCGTGCGTCTGCAGATGGATTGTCCCGTTCATTTTGCGGTCGATACGGGAATGAGCCGCATCGGGTACCAGGCAGATGCAGGAGCCGCGGACGAGATCACAGAGCTCTCACGTCTGCCACGCATCCGGGCGGAGGGGATCTTCACCCATTTTGCGAGGGCGGACGAGGCGGATAAGACCAGGACGCATCAGCAGCTCGCCTTGTTCGTGCAGATGTTGGAAATGTTGAGGGAGCGCGGACTTTCGATCCCGATCCGGCACTGCTCGAACAGCGCTGGCATTGTGGATCTGCCGGAAGCGAACATGGATCTGGTGCGCGCCGGCATCACGATCTACGGTCTATGGCCCTCCGAGGAGGTTGATCACGGGCGCGTGGACCTGCAGCCGGCTCTTTCCCTTGTCACACATGTAGCGTACGTCAAGGAGCTTCCCGCCGGCAGGGAGATCAGCTACGGAGGAACCTACACGACCGCCGAGCCGCGCATGATCGCGACGATCCCCGTGGGCTACGCGGACGGATATGCGAGGGGACTTTCCAACAGGGGGGACGTGCTGATCCACGGACGGCGTGCGCCCATTCGCGGGAGGGTCTGCATGGACCAGTTCATGGTGGATGTGACGGACATCCCGGATGTCAGATGCGGGGACCGGGTCGTGCTGATCGGTCGGGACGGAGACGAGAAGATCACCATGGAGGAGGTAGGCGCGCGTTCCGGACGGTTCAACTATGAGTTCGCCTGTGACCTCGGAAAACGCATTCCGCGCGTCTATCGGAGCAAGGGAAAGATCATCGGAACCAAAGATCATTTTTCTGAGTAAAATATATCGTATACACCCGTGAAAACCGGCAATACTATCCTTAAAAAGGAAACATGGGGTGAAGGAGTATGGTAATTCGACGCGGAGATATATTTTATGCAGATCTGCGGCCTGTGGTAGGCTCGGAGCAGGGAGGCGTACGCCCGGTGCTCATCATTCAGAACGACATCGGGAACCGTCACAGTCCGACCGTGATCTGCGCTGCCATCACATCGCAGATGAACAAGGCAAAGCTGCCGACGCACGTGGAGCTTGACAGCAGAAAATATGATCTTGTCAAGGATTCGGTCGTGCTGCTGGAGCAGCTTCGCACGATCGACAAGAAGCGGCTGAAGGATAAGGTATGTCATCTGGACCGGCAGATCCTTGTGAAGATCGACAAAGCACTCGAGATAAGCCTGGAGTTATATACATAACGCGAAAGCTTGACTTATAAAGACGAAAATGATATGATTCCTAAATCATAGCACCAAAGAAAGGATATCACGTTCCATGGAGGATGGCGTCAGTCCCAGTATGGGCATCGTTATTTTTTTGATACTGATCCTGTCGGATTTTATTGTTTCCGGTTTTTTCGCCGCAATGCAGAACCTCGGCGAGACCGCCGTGGATAAAATGACCGCCGGGGCGGAGCGCGAGGCGAAGCTTCTCGCGCGCTATATGAACCGGACCGCGCGCTATACCCACGTATGCCAGCTTATCATGCTGGCAGTACATATGCTGATCGGTATCGCAGAGCTCCCCGTCTGGAAGCGGCTCCTCTGGTCCGTGCTGCCGGAGGAGCAACGGCTCCCCTGGCTGTCTGTGATCGCAGATATTGTCATCTTTGCGATCCTGCTGCTGCTCGTGCTGATCTTCGGCATCTATACGCCGGAGAAGGCGGCTTCCGGAAAGCCGGAGAGGTGGGCGAAGCTTCTGGTGCGCCCGATGCGCGCCGTGGAATGCTTTTTCCTTCCGATGACCGCGCTCGCAGACGCCGTCTCAAATCTTTTTGCAAGGGGATTCGGCGTGGATCCGCTTGCGGACACGGATGACGTGACGGAGGAGGAGATCATCTCCATGGTGAAGGAGGGACATGAGCAGGGCGTCCTTCTGGCGACGGAGGCGGAGATGATCCACAATATCTTTGAGTTCTGCGACAAGGACGCCAAGGATATTATGACGAACCGCAAGAACATCGTCGCCCTGGACGGGACAAAGACGTTCCGGCAGACGCTGGAATCCATTCAGGAGAGCAGCTACTCCCGGTTTCCGGTCTATCTGGACGACATGGACAACATCATCGGCGTGCTTCATATCAAGGAGGTTTTGGAGCTCTGCCTGGACGAATCCCTCTACGAGAGACCGATCCGGGAGATCGAGGGGCTGGTCCGTGAGGTGGACTTCATTCCCGAGACGCGGCGCATCGACGCGCTGTTCGCCCAGATGCAGGCAAAGAAGACCCACATGGTGATCGTGGTCGACGAATACGGGCAAAATTCCGGGATCGTCGCGATGGAGGATATTCTCGAGGAGATCGTCGGAAATATCGAGGACGAGCATGACGAGGAGGAGCAGAGCATCAAGCGGCAGTGGGACGGCAGCTTCCTGATGAACGGCATGGCGCCTTATGAGGAGGTGTTAAAGGCGCTCGATATTCCGGAGAAGGACGATGAATTTGAGACGTTAAACGGTTTTTTGATCTCGCTGACGGATAAGATCCCGGTGGACGGAGAGGTGTTTTCCACAACGGCGTTCGGCTATCTGTTCGAGATCCTCTCCGTGGAGAACAAGAGCATCCGGCAGGTTCGGGTGACGCGGCTTCCCGAGGAGGAGGCTCTGCAGGAGGGGGCTTCCGGCGTTTCCGAACGTGCGGAGGACGAGGCTTGCCAGAATGTGCAATAGATGTTAGAATAAAACGGATTACACGCAAAAAGAGAGGAAAAAAGTATGTCAGGACATTCAAAATTTGCCAACATTAAGCATAAGAAAGAGAAGAACGACGCGGCAAAGGGCAAGATCTTTACGATCATCGGGCGTGAGATCGCAGTCGCCGTAAAGGAGGGCGGTCCGGACCCGGCGAACAACTTCAAGCTGGCGCAGGTCATTGCGAAGGCGAAGGCGAACAACATGCCAAACGATACCATTGACCGCGGGATCAAAAAGGCTGCCGGCGACGGAAATGCGGTCGCCTATGAATTCTGCACCTATGAGGGGTACGGACCGAGCGGTACCGCCATTATCGTGAAATGCCTGACGGACAACAAGAACCGCACCGCAGCGAATGTGCGCAACGCCTTCACCAAGGGACACGGAAGCATCGGCACGCAGGGCTGTGTTTCCTATATGTTCGACGAGAAGGGACAGATCATCATCGCCAAAGAGGATTGCTCCATGGATGCGGATGATCTGATGATGCTCGCGCTGGACGCGGGAGCGGAGGATTTTTCCGAGGAGGAGGACTGCTACGAGGTGCTGACGGCGCCGGAGGATTTTGAGGCTGTACATACGGCGTTGGAAGAGCAGAAGATCGCGATGGCAGAGGCTTCCGTCACGATGCTGCCGCAGAATTATGTGGAGCTTACCTCGGAGGAGGATCTGACCAATATCGGTCGCATCCTGGATCTTTTGGACGCGGACGACGATGTGCAGGAGGTCTATCACAACTGGGACGAATAGAAAGAAAAGATGTGGCATTGTTGCTAAAAATAGTATATGATAAGCTTTAGAAGCAAAAGGAGCGGTTAGATACGAAAAAAATGCTTTACAGGAGGAATTTTCATGAAGAGAATACTTTTTGCGGCATCGGAATGCGTTCCGTTCATTAAGACAGGCGGTCTTGCGGATGTGTGCGGGGCGCTCCCGAAGGAGTTCTATAAGGAGGAGTGGGACGTGCGCGTCGTCATTCCGAATTACAGCTGTATTCCCGAGCATTTTCGGAACCAGTTCGAGTATGTGACGCACTTTTACATGAGCGCGGGGAGCTATATCACGAACAAATACGTCGGCGTGCTCAAGTACGTCATGGACGGCATCACCTACTATTTTATCGACAATCAGGAATATTTCAGCGGCATGACGCCGTATGGGGATATCCGTTATGACATTGAGAAGTTCGTCTTTTTTGACAAGGCGGTCCTGTCGATCCTAAAGCAGATCAATTTCCGCCCGGATCTGATCCACTGCCACGACTGGCAGACCGGTCTGATCCCGGTCTATCTGCGCAACGAGTTCCAGGCGGATTCCTTCTACTGGGGCATGAAGACGATCATGACGATCCACAACCTGAAGTTCCAGGGCGTCTGGGATGTCAAGACGATGCGCGGACTGACCGGCTTCTCCGCGGATCTGTTCACGCCGGATAAGCTGGAGTTCAAGAAGGATGCCAACATGTTAAAGGGCGGTCTGGTGTACGCGGATTATATCACGACTGTGAGTGACACCTACGCAAACGAGATCCAGACCGAATACTATGGGGAGGGGCTCAACGGATTGCTGTCCGCACGCCATTTTGATATGCAGGGCATCGTCAACGGGATCGATTACAACCTGTACAACCCGCAGACGGATCCGAAGATCTATGTGAATTACGATGCGGAATCCTTCCGCAAGAAGAAGGCTCTGAACAAGGAGAAGCTCCAGGAGGAGTTGGGGCTCACCGTAGACAAGCGCAAGTATATGATCGGACTGATCTCCCGCCTGACGGATCAGAAGGGGTTAGACCTGATCAACTATGCGATCGACCGCATTGTGGATGAGTTTACGCAGCTTGTCGTCATCGGGACCGGCGACCCGCAGTACGAGAACATGTTCCGCCATTACGCGTGGAAGTACGGCGACCGCGTGTCGGCGAACATCTGCTATTCGGACGATCTTGCACACAAGCTTTACGCGTCGGCGGACGCGTTCCTGATGCCGTCCCGGTTCGAGCCGTGCGGTCTGACCCAGCTGATCTCGTTCCGCTACGGGACCGTGCCGATCGTCCGCGAGACCGGCGGATTAAAAGATACCGTGCAGCCGTTCAACGAATACGAGAACACAGGAACGGGATTCTCCTTTGCAAATTACAACGGCGACGAGATGCTTAGCGTGATCAATTATTCCAAGCATGTGTTCTTTGACCGCAAGCGGCAGTGGAACCAGATGGTCGACCGCGGCATGGCGTGCGATTACTCCTGGTACCAGTCCAAGGGGCGTTACGAGGGGCTTTACCGCTATCTGCTGGGGGAATAAGCCGCGCATAAAAAGAACTCCCGTGTGCATACTAACAAGAGGATGTGTGATGACACATCCTCTTTTTTATCATGTGTCCATGGGAGGGAGCAAACAGATGGCAGAAAACGAAGACCGGAAAAAGAACGAGGAGCCAAAGAGCGAAGAACGTCAGGAAAAACGGGAGGAAGTCAAGGAATTCGGGCAGATCGAGCTGAACAACAACCGGGCGAACCACCGCATTTCCCTGCTGACGATCATCGGCGAGATCGAGGGGCACGACTGCCTGCCGGCTACGACAAAGACGACAAAATATGAGCATGTGCTGCCAAAGCTGGCGGAGATCGAGGACAATCAGGACACGGAGGGGATCCTTCTGCTCTTAAATACCGTGGGCGGCGACGTGGAGAGCGGACTCGCCATCGCGGAGCTTGTCGCGTCCATCAGCAAACCGACTGTGTCGCTGGTCCTGGGAGGAAGCCACTCCATCGGTATTCCCCTCGCTGTCTCGACGGATTATTCCTTTATCGTGCCGTCGGGCACCATGGTGATCCATCCCGTACGGCTGAACGGAACGGTCATCGGCGCGCAGCCGACCTACGATTACTTCAAGCAGATGCAGGACCGCATCTTAAAGTTCATCGCGAGCCATTCCAGGGCGAAGGAGGAGCGCCTGGAGCAGATGATGATGAATACGGGCATGCTGACGAAGGATCTGGGAACGATCCTGGTCGGCGAGGAGGCTGTGGAGGAGGGTCTCATCGATGCAGTCGGCGGCATTGACGCGGCATTTCTGAAGCTTCACGAGATGATCAACCGGGACAAAGCCGGATAAAGCCAAATAAAAAAACCTTTTAATGACAATCCGTTTCAAATATGTTATGATAAGAAAAGTATGTATCAAAAGATAAGGAGGCGGCTATGTCGTTATTGCAGGCGGTTTTGATGGGACTGCTCCAGGGACTGACCGAGTTTTTGCCTGTCAGCAGCTCCGGACATCTGGCGCTTTTTCAATTACTCTTCGGCGTGGAGACGGACACGGGCATGTTGTTCCCTGTCCTGCTGCATGTCGGTACACTGTTCGCGATCTGCGCCGTATACTATCGGGACCTCGGAAGGCTGATGGCAGGAGCGGGCGGCGTGCTGAGGGACTGCCTTGTGAACATCGGTATTTTTTTCAGGAACAGGGTACAACACGCGGGTGAGCCTTATCTTCATCCCGTGAGCAACGGCTATCGGAAATTCGCGATGCTGCTCCTCGTGTCGACCGTTCCGACCGGGATTATCGGGATCTTTGGGCGGCATGTCGCAGCGCTCGCCTCGGAGATCCTGATCGTGCCGGGGATCTGTCTTGTGGTGACGGCGGCGCTGCTCCTTGTGGCGGACCATCTCCCCGAGGGAGGCAGGCTTCCGAAAAGCGTCTCGTACACCAGCGCTTTTTTTATCGGCATCGCGCAGGGGATCGCAACGCTACCGGGCATCTCGCGTTCCGGTACGACCGTGACGGCATGTCTTGCCTGCGGGTGTCAGAGAAGCTTTGCCGTCAAATATTCGTTTTTGATGTCGATACCGGCTATTCTGGGAGCATTGGCTCTGGAGCTGGCAGATCTTTCCTATATGGCGGTTTCTCCCGCAGAAATCGTCTGCTACATAGTCGGGATGCTGGTCGCAGCCGCAGTCGGGTATATCAGCATCAAGCTGATGGTCCTGATCGTTCGAAAGAAAAAATTGATCGTGTTTGCCGTGTACTGTCTGCTGGTCGGGCTGTTATCCATCGGCGGATATTTTTACATGGCGTGACACGGAAACCGGGAGGTAATATTTTGGCAGCTACAAAAAAGAAACAGCAATCCGGCAGACGGAAGGCGCAGACGAACCGCAAGGGCAGCTCGGACCGCAAGGGGGATGCCGCGGAAAAGACAGGGGAGGATTTCACCAGCGAGATCATATTATGGCTCGTGCTCGCAGTGTCGATCCTTCTGTTCATCAGTAACTTTGGGGTGGGAGGCGTGATCGGGAATGCGGTCAGCCGCTTCTTTTTCGGCGTGCTTGGTCTGCTTGCCTACCTGTTCCCGGTCGTGCTCCTTGTGAGCGTGTTCTTTGCCATATCCAATCATGGAAACCGCATTGCGGTCATCAAGATCGTTGCGATGGTCCTGTTCGTGGCGTTTCTCTGCATGCTGCTGGAGCTGATCGCGCATGGCAGCGAGCCGCTTCCCATAGCGGACGCCTATCGATACAGCTATGAGCATAAGGTCGGGGGCGGGCTGATCGGCGGGCTGTTGTCGTGGCTCGCCAGCCAAAGCTTCGGGCTGATCGGGGCGTATGTCATTGATGTCATCGTGCTCATCATCCTTCTGGTGCTGATCACAGAGCGTTCCGCGCTGCGCGGTATGCAAAAAGGCGGGAAAAAGGTCTACGAGTCTGCAAAGGTGAGCAACGAACGCCACAGAGAGCGGGCGGAGCAGCGCAGGGAAGAACGGGAACTGCGCCGCATGGACCGCAAGGTGGAAGGCGTCGCGATCGATACGCGCATTTTGCCGGAAACGCCGCAGGAGCGCTCCGACGAGATCAGTGAGCTCCACGCGGATGTTGATCCGGATCTCCCGGAGATCACGGAGGAGACGCATGTCACATTGACTGCCGGAGAGCCTGCGGCAGAGCAGCCCTCGCCGTTTGCAGTCCCGGAACCGGAAGCTATGCAGATCCGTTTTTCCGCCGTCCCGGAACCGGAACAGGAAGCGGAACAGGAACCGGAACCTGCGCCATTGTATGAACCGGAGCAGGAAGCGCCTGCGGCTCCGACAAAGCTTCCGGATGCCGGAGAGGACGCAGATCTTATGGAAGAGGAGCTTCCGGCGGTTGAGCAGCCGCCCAGTCGGCAATATGTCTTTCCGCCGGTATCTCTGCTGACGCAGGGGCAAAAGAAAGCCGGCGATTCCAGGAAGCATCTGCAGGAGGTCGCCACAAAGCTCCAGCAGACCTTAAAGAACTTTGGCGTGAACGTCACGATCACGGACATCAGCTGCGGACCGGCGGTCACACGCTATGAGCTCCAGCCGGAGATGGGCGTGAAGGTAAGCAAGATCGTCAACCTTGCCGACGACATCAAGCTGAACCTGGCGGCGACGGATATCCGTATCGAAGCGCCGATCCCGGGCAAGGCCGCGATCGGTATCGAGGTCCCGAACCGGGAGAATGTCATGGTGACCTTCCGTGAGCTGATCGAATCGGAGGAATTTCAGGGGCATCCGTCTAACATTTCCTTCTGCGTCGGCAAGGACATTGCAGGGAAGGTGATGGTGACGGATATCGCGAAGATGCCGCATCTGCTGATCGCCGGAGCCACAGGCTCCGGAAAATCCGTCTGCATCAATACGATCGTCATGAGCATTCTGTATAAAGCGGATCCGAGAGACGTCAAGCTGATCATGGTCGATCCGAAGGTCGTGGAGCTCAGCGTTTACAACGGGATCCCGCATCTGCTGATCCCGGTTGTGACCGACCCCAAAAAGGCGGCGGGCGCGCTGCACTGGGCCGTGACGGAGATGGATGAGCGCTATAAGCGGTTTGCGGAGGTCGGCGTGCGGGATCTGAAGGGATATAACGCAAAAATCGACGCGCTCCCGACGATCGAGGGCGATCCGAAGCCGGAACGGCTGCCGCAGATCGTCATTATCGTGGATGAGCTCGCAGACCTCATGATGGTCGCGGCAGGGGAGGTGGAGGAATCCATCTGCCGTCTCGCACAGCTCGCGAGAGCCTGCGGGATCCATCTGATCATTGCGACCCAGCGTCCGTCCGTCAATGTCATTACGGGACTGATCAAGGCAAATATGCCGAGCCGTATTGCGTTTGCCGTGACCTCCGGCATCGATTCGCGGACGATCCTCGACGTAGTCGGCGCCGAGAAGCTCCTGGGAAAGGGCGATATGCTGTTCCACCCGCAGGGCATCCCGAAGCCGCTGCGCGTACAGGGCGCCTTTGTCTCCGACAAGGAGGTGTCGGATGTCGTCTCCTTCCTCAAGGAGCAGAACGGTCCGGGCAGCTACAACGCTGACATCGAGGAGAAGATGAACCTTGCGGAGACTGCGGATGCCGCCGTGGTCATTGACGGAAGCGGAGGCACCGGCGACGGAAGGGATCCCTATTTTGCGGATGCGGCGAGGCTTTTGATGGAGAAGGAAAAGGGCTCCATCGGCATGCTTCAGCGCTATTTTAAGGTCGGCTTCAACCGTGCCGCAAGGATCATGGATCAGCTGGAGGAGGCAGGGATCGTCGGCCCCGAGGAAGGCACCAAGCCCCGGCGGGTGCTGATGACGCCCGAGCAGTTTGCCCAGTATGAGGAAGAATATCTATAAAGCGAAGGAGGATGAAGGACGTGAAAAGTGATATTGAGATCGCACAGGAGGCAAAGCTGCTTCCCATTCGGGAAGTGGCCGCAGAGCTGGACATTGCGGAGGATGATCTGGAGCTTTATGGGAAATATAAGGCAAAGCTGTCCGACGAGCTGCTGGAGCGGATAAAGGACCGTCCGGACGGGAAACTGATCCTGGTCACAGCGATCAATCCGACGCCTGCGGGGGAGGGGAAGACGACCACGAGCATCGGTCTCGGAGAAGCGTTTGGCAAGCTTGGCAAGAGGGCTGTTCTCGCTCTGCGCGAGCCGTCCCTTGGTCCCTGCTTTGGCATCAAGGGAGGCGCCGCCGGCGGCGGGTACGCCCAGGTCGTTCCGATGGAGGACTTAAATCTGCATTTTACGGGAGATTTCCATGCGATCACCTCCGCAAACAATCTGCTCGCCGCGCTGCTGGACAATCATATCCAGCAGGGGAACGAGCTTGGCATCGACCCGAGGCAGGTGATCTGGAAGCGCTGTATGGACATGAACGACCGTGTGCTGCGCAATGTGGTCGTCGGTCTTGGAAATAAGCTCGACGGCATGGTGCGCGAGGACCATTTTGTGATCTCCGTGGCGTCGGAGGTGATGGCGATCTTTTGCCTTGCAGAGGATATGCACGACTTAAAGCGCCGTCTCTCGAACATCATCGTGGCATATACTTTTGACGGGAAACCTGTGACGGCAGGCGATCTGCACGCGACCGGCGCGATGGCTGCGCTGTTAAAGGACGCGCTAAAGCCCAATCTGATCCAGACGCTGGAGCATACGCCCGCGATCGTCCATGGCGGTCCGTTCGCGAATATTGCGCACGGCTGCAACAGTGTCCGCGCCACCAGGGCTGCGCTGAAGCTGGCGGATTATGTGGTGACGGAGGCAGGCTTTGGAGCAGACCTCGGCGCCGAAAAATTTTTTGATATCAAATGCCGCAAGGCAGAGCTGTCCCCCGATGCGGTCGTGCTCGTCGCAACTGTGCGCGCCCTCAAGTACAATGGCGGCGTTGCGAAAGGGGATCTGGGCAAAGAGGATCTCGCCGCGTTAAAGCGCGGTATCGTCAATCTGGAGAAGCACATGGAAAATCTCCAAAAGTATGGCGTCCCGGTCATTGTGACGCTGAATTCGTTTGTGACCGACACTAAGGCCGAGACGAGCTATGTGGAGCAGTTCTGCAGGGAGCGCGGCTGTGAATTTGCGCTGTCCGAGGTGTGGGAAAAGGGCGGCGAAGGCGGGATCGCGCTGGCGGAGAAGGTGCTCGAGACGCTTGAGAACAGGGAGAGCCATTTCGCGCCGATCTACGCGGACGATCTTAGCCTGGAGGAAAAGATCGAGACGGTCGCGCGGGAAATCTACGGCGCGGACGGCGTGACGTACACCCCTTCCGCAAAAAAAGAGCTGGAGCGCATCCAGGCGCTCGGCATGTCCCGTTTTCCTGTCTGCATGGCGAAGACACAGTATTCCCTGTCCGACGACCAGACGAAGCTCGGGCGTCCGAGCGGTTTCAAAGTCAACGTGCGTGAGGTTTACGTCTCCGCAGGCGCAGAGTTTGTGGTAGCGGTCACAGGCGCGATCATGACGATGCCGGGACTTCCCAGGGATCCGGCTGCATATCGCATCGACGTGGACGACAACGGCACCATTACCGGACTGTTTTAAACCCTTGCAGAGAAAGGAGCGCTGAGGTATG
>CANRBT010000011.1 GCA_947628935.1 uncultured Roseburia sp.
AGCTATACCGTGCAGGAAGGCGCGCAGCCTTTGACGCCGGCGGCGCCAAAAGCCGAGGGAGCGGAGTTTGTCTGCTGGGTCGACGCCTACGGATATGTGGCAGATTTTTCACAGCCTGTCGAGGAAGACCGCAGCTATTATGCGGAGTGGGTGTGGCATTAATCGGTCGATTCCTCCTGCGGATCGGTCTTTGCCTCCGGTTTTTTGATGTAGATTTTTTCAATGCGGTTCTTATCCATCTGATCCACACGCAGCAGAACATCATCGTCCGTGATGATGATCTCGTTCTTTTCCGGAAGATGGTCGAGCAGACCGATCAGGTAGCCGCCGATGGTATCATAATCCTCGGAGATAAAGTTGAGATCCAGCTTTTCACAGAGATCGTCCAGGTTGGTGGAGCCAAGCACTGCGTACTCGCGTTCACTGATCTGAACGATAGGATCTTCCTCGTCCGTATCGTATTCATCGCGAATCTCGCCGACGATCTCTTCCAAAAGATCCTCCAGCGTGATCAGTCCTGCCGTCGCGCCGTATTCGTCAAGCACAATGGCAAGTGAGATGGAGGATTTGCGAAGGTCGATCAAAAGGTCTGCGATCTTCTTGTGTTCATAGGTGAAGTATGGCTGGCGCATGATGTCGCGAACGGAGAACTGCTCGCGGTCCTGGCAGAGCAGCAGATCTTTGACGTTCAGGATGCCGATGACATTGTCTGTGGTATCTTCATAAACCGGAAGGCGTGTATATTTGTCTTCGCGAAAGATCTGAAGCAGCTCGTCGTAGGAACTGTTGACATCCGCAAAGGTCATATCGATGCGCGGCACCATGACCTCCTTTGCCTGCGCGTCCCCAAAGTCAAAAAGATTGTTGATCATCTCGTGTTCTTCCGACTCGATGACGCCGGATTCCTTTCCGACGTCTACGATCGTGCGCAGCTCCTCCTCCGTCAGCACCTGATCGGCGGCATTGGGATCAATGCGGAGCAGCAGCAGAAAGCCTAAGGACAGCTTGTTGATCAAAAAAATGACGGGAGTCAGCAGCTTCATCAGCAGCTCGATCGGTGCAGAGTACAGAAGAGAGATCTTTTCCGCATAAATGGTCGCAAGCGTTTTGGGAGAGATCTCGCCGAAGATCAGGATCAGAACCGTCAGGACACCCGTTGCGATACCGGCGCCCACGTTGCCCCATATGTGGATGGCCAACTGGGTAGAGAGAGAAGCGGCATACAGGTTTACAATGTTGTTGCCGATCAAAATAGCGGAAAGCATCTTGCCGGAGTCGTCCGTGATCGCGATCACGCGTGCGGCGCGTTTGTTACCGGCTTCCGCCAGCGTGCGCATGCGGATCCGGTTTACGGTAGTAAGAGCAGTCTCCGCGGAGGAAAAGAAAGCAGACAATAGAAGCAAAAGAACTAAAAAAATGATCTGAAATATGTCTCCTGAGTCCAAAAGAGTTCACCTCAATAAAAAATACCGGATGCCAGACGGTTGTGCAGGCGATCCTTGGGTCAATCAGTTTCCGGCACTCACAAAAGAGTGCCGGATCATTACACAATGACATCGTTATTATATCGGAGAATCCCCTACTCGTCAATACTGTAGTTTGGAGCCTCTTTTGTGATGTGGATGTCATGCGGATGGCTTTCCCGCAGCGCGGCAGCGGAAATCTTGACAAATTTGCTCCTGGTCTTTAGATCTTCGATGGTCGGGCAGCCACAGTAGCCCATCCCGGAGCGGATGCCGCCCACAAGCTGGAATACCGTGTCCTCCACGGTACCCTTGTAAGCGACACGGCCTTCGACGCCCTCCGGGACCAGCTTCTTGGCGCCTTCCTGGAAATAGCGGTCCTTGCTTCCGTTTTCCATGGCAGCGAGGGACCCCATGCCGCGGTATACTTTGTATTTTCTGCCCTGATACAGCTCGAAGGTTCCCGGCGCCTCGTCGCAGCCGGCGAAGATGCTTCCCATCATACAGACATTTGCCCCTGCGGCGAGAGCCTTTGTCATATCTCCCGAATATTTGATGCCGCCGTCCGCGATGATCGGAATATCATATTCCTTTGCCACCTGATAGCAGTCCATGATCGCCGTGATCTGAGGGACGCCGATGCCTGCCACGACGCGGGTCGTGCAGATGGAACCGGGACCGATGCCAACCTTGACGGCGTCCGCGCCGGCTTCGATCAGATCCCTTGTCGCATCGCCGGTCGCCACATTGCCGGCGATGACCTGAAGATCCGGGTAGGCGGATTTGATCCTGCGCACGGCGTCCAGAATGTTCTTGGAGTGTCCGTGTGCGGAATCCACGACGATGACGTCTACGTGTGCCCTGACAAGTGCGTCGATGCGTTCCATCATGTTAGCGGTAATGCCCACGCCTGCGCCGCAGAGCAGCCGTCCGAGCTCGTCCTTTGCAGAGAGAGGGTACTTGATCTGTTTTTCGATGTCCTTGATCGTGATGAGCCCCTTTAAGTGGAAGTCCTTGTCCACGATGGGAAGCTTTTCCTTACGGGCTTTTGCGAGAACCTTTTTTGCCTCTTCCAGGGTGATGCCCTCCTCGGCTGTGATCAGCCCTTCCGAGGTCATGCTCTCGCTGATCTTTTTGGAAAAGTCGGTTTCAAATTTGAGGTCGCGGTTGGTAATGATACCGACCAGCTTTCCGCCTTCGCAGATCGGAACGCCGGAAATGCGGAATTTCCGCATCAGATCCTCCGCGTCCTGCAGGGTGTGTGACGGGGACAGGGAAAAGGGATCCGTGATCACGCCATTCTCGGAACGTTTGACCTTGTCCACTTCTTCCGCCTGCGCCTGGATGGACATGTTCTTGTGGATGATGCCGATGCCGCCCTGTCTTGCCATGGCGATCGCCATGCGGTGTTCGGTCACAGTATCCATGGCAGCGCTCATCATAGGAATATTCAGGACGATCTTTTTTGTCAGGTGTGTCGTAAGCTGGATCATGTTCGGAGTGACCTCCGAGTACTGCGGAACTAAGAGCACATCATCAAAGGTAATTCCTTCCCCGATTATTGTTCCCATTTTCTCTACCTCGCTTTCTTCTTGCAGGACATCGTGAAAAACTATATTAATTTCTGTATCATAGCAAAAAAAGCAGTCTATGTCAACGTGTTCCGGGAGCGATTTGATGAAAAATAGTTGTTCACAAATCCGCAGAGATGTGGTATGATTGCAACAGGCAACGAAGCCGCGGGATGTGGGGCAGCGTTGCCTGTTTTTTTACAGGAAGGTTCAAACAGGGAGGGATGAGAGCGTGGAATTTCGCCCATGCATTGATATTCACAATGGAAGGGTCAAACAGATCGTAGGAGGAAGCCTTGTCGATGCAGATGATTCGGCGAAGGAGAATTTCGTCGCCGGACAGGATGCAGCGTTTTTTGCGCATTTATATAAGGAAGCGGGAATCCGCGGCGGGCATGTTATAGTCTTAAACGCGAAAGACAGCCCCCATTATGCGGAGACGAAGGCGCAGGCTCTTGCGGCGCTGCGGGAGTACCCCGGCGGATTGCAGGTGGGCGGCGGGATCACGGCGGAAAATGCGAAGGAGTTTCTGGAGGCGGGAGCGAGTCATGTGATCGTCACCTCCTATGTGTTTTCGGACGGAAGGATCCGCTACGATCGTCTGGATGAGTTCAGGGCAGCTGTGGGAAGGGAGAGACTGGTGCTGGACCTAAGCTGCAGAAAGCGGCAGGACGGCTATTATATTGTGACGGACCGCTGGCAGAGGATGACGGAGGAGCGGGTCTGTGAGGAACTGCTGGAGAGGCTCAGCGGCAGCTGTGATGAATTTCTGGTCCATGCTGTGGATGTGGAGGGAAAGGCGAACGGCATTGAGCGGGAGCTTGCCGCGCTGCTCGGCGCATGGGGGAAGATACCCGTCACCTATGCGGGCGGAGTCGCGAGCTTTGATGATCTAAAGCTGCTCCGGCAGCTTGGAAGAGACCGGCTGCATGTCACGATCGGAAGTGCGCTGGATCTTTTTGGAGGAACGATGGAATTTGACAAGGTCCTGGCGTATGTCAGGGGAGAACAATGAGCGGCAAAGAAAAGCCGGAAAGGAGTGATAAAACTATGAGCAAGTATACCAAGCAGGACATTGTCCGTATCGTGGAGGAGGAGGACGTAGAGTTTATCCGGCTTCAGTTCACGGATATGTTCGGGACGTTGAAAAATGTGGCGATCACATCCAGTCAGCTGGGGAAGGCGCTGGAGAATGAGTGTATGTTCGACGGTTCCTCCATCGAGGGGTTTGTCCGGATCGAGGAATCGGATATGTATCTTTATCCGGATCCGGACACGTTCGTGATCTTTCCCTGGAGACCGCAGCAGGGAAAGGTGGCGCGCATCATCTGCGATGTCTATACCGCGGAAAAAAAGCCGTTCGAGGGGGATCCGCGCCATGTGTTAAAGCGGGCGGTCGAGGACGCTGCGGCGATGGGATATCGGTTCGATGTGGGACCGGAGTGCGAGTTCTTTTTGTTCAATCAGGACGAGGAGGGAAGACCGACGACCGAGAGCAGCGAGAGGGCAGGCTATTTTGACCTTGGTCCCATCGATTTTGGGGAGAATGCGAGGAGAGACATGGTGCTGACGCTGGAGGACATGGGGTACGAGATCGAGGCGTCGCACCATGAGGTCGCACAGGCGCAGCATGAGATCGATTTCCGCTATGCAGAGGCGCTGCAGACCGCGGATAATATCATGACATTTAAGCTCGCAGTCAAGACGATCGCCAAGCGGCATGGTCTGTTTGCAAGCTTTATGCCAAAGCCCAGGTATGGTGTCAACGGCTCGGGCATGCATGTGAATATGTCGCTGTCCAGGGACGGGAAAAATATCTTTGAGGATCCCAACGGGGAGATGGGGCTCAGCCGCGAGGCGCGCTGGTTCATCGGCGGTCTGATACGGCATATGAAAGGCATGGCAGCCATCACCAACCCTCTGGTCAACTCCTACAAGCGGCTGGTGCCGGGCTACGAGGCGCCCATCTATATCGCGTGGTCCGCGACCAACCGCAGTCCGCTGATCCGGATCCCCGCATCGAGGGGGGAGGCGACGCGCGTGGAGCTGCGGTGCCCGGATCCTGCGGCAAATCCGTATCTGACGCTCGCGGTCTGTCTGGAGGCGGGACTGGATGGCATCCGCAATCAGATCGAGCCGCCGGAAGCGGTGACGGAGAATGTGTTTGAGATGCGGTTGTCGCAAAAGCATGCGCTTGGCATCGAGGTACTTCCGGCTGACCTTGGCGAGGCGCTGAGAGAGCTGGAAAAGGATTCCTATATCAAGGAGGTGCTGGGCAGGCACATATCGGAAAAATACAGGGAAGCAAAGCTGGCGGAATGGGCAGTCTACCGGGAGCAGGTGACAAATTGGGAAATCGAGCAGTATCTGTATAAGATATAACAACCATGGGAGACAGAATGACAAATCTGATTGTCGCATTTCCCAAAGAAGACAGTGCCCGCAGCATTAAAAAGCTGCTGATGCAGAACGGACATCATGTGGATGCGGTCTGTACGACCGGAGCGCAGGCGCTGCAAAGCGCCAATGAGCTGGGGGGAGGCATTGTCGTCTGCGGCTATCGCTTTGTGGACATGATGTACACAGAGTTATATGAGTATCTGCCCCCGGGATTTGAAATGCTGCTCGTGGCGTCTCCGTCGAACTGCGCGGGGCGTGATGTGAAGAATCTGGTGTGTCTGGCGACTCCGCTTAAGTGCAACGAGCTCCTGCAGACGGTCGAAATGATGGAATACACGCAGATGCGCCGCAGGAAAAAACAAAAGTCAAAGCCGACGGAACGCAGCGGGGAGGAGCAGGAGCTGATCGCGAAGGCGAAGGCACTTTTGATGGAGCGCAACGATCTCTCAGAAGCAGAGGCACATCATTACCTGCAAAAACGGAGCATGGATAACGGGACCGGGCTGACAGAGACTGCCCAAATGATTTTAAGCTTGCTCAGCTGACAGGATCAAATATTTGACCATGCGCGGGATGCCATACCCGCGCATGGTCTTTTTTATGGCAACAGAAGATTCGCAGAGCGCAGGGGATATCGGACTGAATACAGGCTTGGAGGAAAAGCCGTGTGTGTGGTAAAATGGGTGCATGAGGAACGTCAGAGCGCGGGAAAGGAGAAGACATGAAAGGGAAAACAAGAGGTTGTATGGGACTTACGCTGGCTGGTGCGCTCCTGCTGCTTAGCGCAGCAGGCTGCGGCGGCAGTGAAGGGGAGCGCGTGCCGGAAGGGACGGAGGAGGCGATGCAGGCGACGCCGGAGACGCAGACACAGGAAGCGCAGACGCAGGGGACGGACGGCGCAGGGCTCGCTCCTGCGGAATCGGAGCTGTATGTGGAGCGGGTGGAGGGATTGCCGGAGGATTTCCTGTTCGGAGCGGACGTTTCCTCCTATGTGGCAGAGCGGGAGAGCGGTGTCCGTTTTTACGACTATGAGGGGAATGAGCTGGACGATCAGGGATTTTTTGACCTTCTGGCGGATCAGGGCGTCAATTATGTGCGGCTGCGCGTGTGGAACGATCCCTATGATGCAGAGGGACATGGCTATGGCGGCGGGAACTGCGATCTGGAAAAGGCGGTGCGGGCAGGCGTCTGGGCGACGCAGGCGGGCATGCGGGTGATGATCGATTTTCACTATTCCGATTTCTGGGCGGATCCGGCGAAGCAGCAGGCGCCGAAGGCATGGGAGGGACTTTCTGTGGAGGAGAAGGCGAAGGCGCTTTCGGAATATACCGAGGAAAGCCTTACGGCGCTGCTGGATGCGGGCGTCGATGTCGGGATGGTGCAGATCGGGAACGAGACGAACGGGAAATTCTGCGGGGAGTCGGACTGGGACGCGATGTGCCGGCTGTTTTCCGCCGGGAGCGGGGCGGTGCGCAGCGCAGCGGCAGAGAAGGATCGGGAAATAAAGGTGGCGCTGCATTTTGCAAATCCGGAGACAGAGGGACGCTATGCGGATTATGCGGCGCAGCTGGCGGCTCATGAGGTGGATTATGACGTGTTCGCATCCTCCTATTATCCGTACTGGCACGGCACCACGGAACATCTGACCACAGTTCTCTCACAGGTGGCGGAGACATACGGAAAACAGGTGATGGTCGCGGAGACCTCCTGGGCGTCCACGCTTTCCGACGGGGACGGGCATGGCAATACGGTCGCGGAGGGGAGCAATGACAGAAATCTGCCATATCCGATCTCGGAGCAGGGACAGGCGATGGAGCTGCGCGATGTGATCGCCGCCGTGCATGCGGTAGGAGACAAGGGGATCGGCGTGTTCTATTGGGAGCCTGCGTGGATCCCGGTCCAGGTATACGAGGAGAGTGCGAAGGATGCACAGGCGGTTTATGAGCGGAATGCCGCCGCATGGGAGAAGGACGGCTCCGGCTGGGCGGCATCCTATGCAAAGGAGTATGATCCGGACGATGCCGGGCAGTGGTACGGCGGGTCGGCGGTTGACAACCAGGCATTGTTCGATTTCTCCGGGCATCCGCTGGAGAGCCTGCGCGTGTTCCGCTATGTGTACACGGGTACGACGGCGGAGCCGGTCGCGTATGAGCCCGGGGAGGATGCGGCTGCGGAGGATGCGGCCGCGGAGGATGTGGAAGGGAATCTGCTTCTCAATCCGGGGTTCGAGGATGCGGATGTCTCCATGTGGAGGCTGGATGCCCCGGGGGATTGTGCGGGCATCCGCGAGGAGCCGAACAATGTGCGGAGCGGAGCGTACTGCCTGCACTTCTGGGCGGAGGATGCGTTTTCCTACACGGCGGAGCAGACGGTTGTGCTGGATGCGGGGACCTATCGCGCAGGTGCATATCTGCAGGGAGGAGATGCGGGAGACGATGCGGTATTCCAACTTTATGTGCGCGTGGGGGATGACACGAGGACCGCGGAGACAGAGATGACCGGCTGGCAGAACTGGAGCAATCCGGAGGTGACGGGGCTTGTGATCGCGGAGGATGGCACGGAGGCGACGATCGGCGTCTTTGTATCTTCCGGTCCCGGCGGCTGGGGCGCCTGGGACGATCTGTACCTGGTGAAGGAATGAGCGGCTCTGCCGCAAGCCGTGCTTGCGCGCGGAGGGGAGGAATGATACAATAAGAGGCATGAGTGCAGAAAGAGAGGAAAGGGATATGTTTCAGGTAAACGACAATTATCAAAAGCTGCCCGGCAGCTATCTGTTCAGCACGATCGGGAAAAAGGTGAACGCATATGCGCAGGCAAATCCGGACAGGCAGATCATCCGGCTGGGGATCGGCGACGTGACGCAGCCGCTGGCGCCCGCGATCATTCAGGCGCTGCATCGTGCTGTGGATGAGATGGGCAATGCGGAGACGTTCCGCGGCTACGCGCCGGATCTGGGCTATGAATTTCTGCGCAGCGCCATTGTGGAGAACGACTATCGGGCAAGAGGCTGTGAGATCGCAACGGACGAGATCTTTGTGTCGGACGGAGCAAAGAGCGATTCCGGCAATATTCAGGAAATTTTTTCGCTGGATAACCGCATTGCCGTGTGCGATCCGGTTTATCCGGTCTATGTGGATTCCAATGTGATGGCAGGGCGGACCGGTACCTATGACGCCCAAAAGGAGATGTGGAGCGACGTCATCTACATGCCGTGCACGATGGAGAACGGCTTTGTGCCGGAATTCCCGAAGGAGACGCCGGACGTGATCTACCTGTGTCTGCCGAACAACCCGACGGGGACCACCATCACGAAGGAGCAGCTGCAGTCCTGGGTCGACTATGCAAATAAGGCGGGGGCGGTCATCATTTACGATGCCGCGTATGAGGCTTATATTTCGGAGGATCATGTGGCGCATTCGATCTATGAGTGCGAGGGAGCGAAGACCTGCGCGATCGAGTTGAAGAGCTTTTCCAAAAACGCGGGATTTACGGGTGTGCGTCTGGGTTATACCGTTGTCCCGAAGGAGTTAAAGTGCGGCGAGGTGTCGCTGAACGCGATGTGGGCGAGGCGGCACGGCACCAAGTTCAACGGCGCGCCGTATATCGTGCAGCGTGCGGGCGAGGCGGTGTACTCTGCCGAGGGGAAGGCTCAGTTAAAGGAGCAGGTCGCGTATTACATGCGGAATGCGGCTGCGATCAGGGAGGGACTGGAGGACGCCGGCTACACGGTGTTCGGCGGGGTGAACGCTCCCTATATCTGGTTAAAGACGCCGAAGGGCATGACGTCCTGGGAGTTCTTTGACTATCTGCTCGAGCAGGCGAACGTGGTCGGCACGCCGGGGTCCGGCTTTGGACCGAGCGGAGAGGGATATTTCCGGCTGACGGCGTTTGGCAGCTATGAAAATACGGTTGCCGCGCTGGAGCGCATCCGGAAACTGTAGGATCGCGGGGACAGAAAGATGTTATTTAACTCGAAGCATTTTATCGTATTTTTTCCCGTGGTCGTGGGTCTTTACTTTCTCATGCCCAAAAAGCTCAGACAGCCGTGGCTGCTGTGTGCCAGCTATTATTTTTATATGAACTGGAACGCGGCGTATGCGCTCCTGATCCTTGGGATCACGCTGGTCAGCTATGTGAGCGGTCGTCTGATCGGGGGAAAACGGGGCAGCGGCAAGGCGAGGCTTCCGATGGTCGTGTGCGTCCTTGTGAGCCTTGGCGTGCTGTTCACGTTTAAGTATCTTCAGTTTGCTGTCGGAAACATCAACCGTGTGCTCTCCGCGGCGGGCAATCCGCTGCGGCTGCCGGACACGCTGGGGCTCGTGCTGCCGGTCGGCATTTCGTTTTACACGTTCCAGGCGCTCGGCTATGTGGTGGACGTGTATCGGGGCGATACCCCGGCAGAGCGCAACTTCATCCGGTATGCGCTTTTCGTGTCCTTTTTCCCGCAGCTGGTGGCGGGACCGATCGAGCGCAGCCGGAATCTGCTGCGCCAGCTCGAGGAGCCGCGGGAGTTCGACTACGATTCGGCAAAAAACGGGCTGCTGTTGATGCTCTGGGGATATTTTGAGAAGATGTGGATCGCGGACCGCGCAGCGGTTCTGGTCGATCAGATCTATGACGGCTACGCGGCGTATCCGGCGGGACTGCTGGTGGCGGGGACCGTGCTGTTCGCAATACAGATCTACTGTGATTTCGGCGGGTACAGCCACATTGCCATCGGCGCGGCGCAGGTGCTCGGCATCCGCCTGATGGACAACTTCCGGCAGCCGTATTTTTCGAGGAGCATCAAGGAATTTTGGGCACGCTGGCATATCAGCCTGTCCACCTGGTTCCGCGATTACGTCTATATTCCTCTCGGGGGCAACCGCCGGGGGAAATTCAGGACCTATGGGAATCTTTTGGTAACGTTCCTCCTAAGCGGGCTCTGGCACGGCGCGAGCTGGCATTATGTCGTGTGGGGCGGGCTCAACGGGTGCTATCAGGTGATCGGACGTATGACGGCAGGGATCCGTGCGCGGCTCCGTGGAAGACTGCACATCCGTGAGGAGAGCAGGCTGTTGCATTTCGGTCAGATCGCTGTCACCTTTGTGCTGGCGGATTTTGCGTGGCTGTTTTTCCGCGCAGACGGAATGGGACAGGCGCTTGCGATGATCCGTCAGGTGATCGTGAACCATGTGTTTTTGGAACCGTTTTTTAACGGCAGCTTTTTCTGCCTGGGACTCAGCGGATTGGGAGTTTTTCAGCTTTTTTTGTCGATCGCCGTACTGTTTGCCGTGGATCTGCTGCACGAACGGAAGGTCAGCCTGCGCCGCTGGTGCGCGCGGAGGCATATCGCTGTGCGATGGGCGATCTATATGGCGGTCATGACAGCGTTTGTGGTGCTGCTGATCCAGAATTACGGACGGCCTGCGGCGGAGTTTATCTATTTTCAGTTTTAGGAGGGAACGATGAAGCGTTTTGCGGGAAAAACGGTGCTGTTTTTATGTATGTTTTTTGTGCTTCTGGCAGTGCTGGACGTTCTGTCGCTCGTCCCGCCGTTCCGCGGCTGGTTCGCGTACCTGACGGAGAGCTCGGATTACTACGCGGGCTCGCAGGATGAGGTGGCGTTGTATTTTGACAGGATCCGAAGCGAGGGCGATTACACGAAGCTGATCGTGGGCGACAGTGTCTGCAACCAGATGTTCAATAATCTGCAGGAGATCAACGACGATTACTGTATCGTCGGGAATAACCGGGCGCTGACCCTTGCCGGTCAATACCTGCTGGTGCAGGAGTTTTTGAAGCTTCACGAGGGAGTGACGGATGTGTATGTCATCGTAGGTCTGGATGCGCTGCAGGCGGATATCGACGTGACCTATGGATACGCTTACGTCATGATCCCGTTCTCGCGGGAACGGCTGCTGCAAAACCTGGACGAAAAAACGCTCTCGGAGGTCAGGGATCGTTTCGGAACGCTTTTTGTGCAGAGACCGGTCGTCATGATGATCGCAAATTCATCCGTCAACCGCAAGCTGTATATGAGTTATATCAAGGAGCATGAACAGCAGGTCCCGTTTACGGGCGAGATCTTACTTTCGGATCTTGCGGCGGAGTATCTGGTCAGGATCCGGGATCTCTGCGAGGCGTATGGGACGACGCTGCATCTGCTCCCGGATCCGCTCGCGGAGGTGGATTACCGTCATGACCAGGCGCGGGGGCTTCAGAAGGATTTTGCGGACAGGGGACTGGACGAGCTGTTCCCGGATTACTTTGATGAGATCGTCTATTATCCGGAGGAACAGTTCCATGACGGGATCCATTTTGGAGGGGAGTACTACGCGCAGGAGGAATTGAATCAGAAGATCCGGGACATGTATCTGAGTCAGGGATATCTGGATGGATTGGTCCTGGAAGAATAAGACTTGGTTTCTGTGGAAGAGGTAGGACATGATGCTGGATTTGCTGCTGGATACCGTGTGGGACGGGGTTCGTCTGCTGCCGTTTTTGTTTTTGACATATCTGATGATGGAGACGTTGGAGCATCACACAGGGGAGAAGGTACAGAAAAAAATACGGGCAGCGGGAGCGTTTGGACCAGTGTGGGGCGGAGCGCTCGGACTTGTGCCGCAGTGTGGATTTTCTGCCGCAGCGTCCAGCCTTTATGCGGGACGTGTGATCACTGTGGGTACGCTTCTTGCGATCTATCTCTCGACATCCGACGAGATGCTGCCGATCCTGATCTCGGAGGCGGCGCCTGTGGGGATGATCGTAAAGATCCTGGCGGCAAAAGTGTCGATCGCGATCGTGTCGGGCATGGTCGCGCAGTTTGTCTATGTGCGGCTTCTGAAGCGTCGGGAAAAGGAGATGGACATTCATGTCATCTGCGAGGAGGAGCATTGTCACTGTGAGGACGGTATCGTGCTCTCGGCCATCAAGCACACGCTGCGGATCTTTCTCTATATTTTTCTGTTGTCGCTGCTGCTGAATGTACTGATCGCGCTGATCGGAGAGCATGCGCTTGCCGGACTGTTCTCGAACATACCGGTTGTGGGAGAGCTTATCGCTGCGCTCGTGGGTCTGATCCCCAACTGCGCATCCTCGGTCGTGCTGACGGAGCTCTATCTGGACGGGATCCTGGGTGCGGGGGCTATGATGTCCGGGCTCCTTGTCAATGCGGGAGTTGGGATCCTTGTGCTGTTCCGGTTGAACCGCGATGTGAGGCAAAACATCGGGATCGTCGGGGCGCTTTACGGATTGGGCGTGTTCTGGGGAATGGTCCTGGAGTTTGCCGGGATCACGTTTTGAGGAGGAGAAGCGGAAGAAAAAACGGTTCGGGGCTAGATGCTCCGAACCATTTCTTTTACCAGTGCGGCAGAGTGCTTTGCCGCCGCAGCCTCAAAGGAGGGGTAATCCATCTCCGCGCTGTTGTCCGCCTTATCGGAGATCGCGCGTATGATCACAAAGGGCAGACCGTTCAGATAAGCGCCGTGAGCGATCGCTGCGCCTTCCATCTCCGTGCAGTCGCCGGAGAACTGCGAGATCAGCCGCTCCTTGGTCTCTTTGTCCGAGATGAACTGGTCTCCGCTGACCACTCTGCCTGTCACAGCGTGGATGTCCGGGTTGACCCTTGCGCATGCGGACACTGCCAGATCGATCAGCTTTCGGTCCGCCGCAAATGCCAGACGACCCATCTGAGGCACCTCTCCGGGCTGATAGCCGAAGATCGTGACATCCATATCGTGATGCAGGGCGTCTGTGGAGATCAGAAGATCTCCGATGTCGAGCGATGCGTTCAGGGAGCCTGCCACGCCCGTGTTGATGATGTGCGTCACCTGGAACAGGTCGGAGAGAAGCTGTACGCACAGGGCAGCGTTCACCTTCCCGATGCCGCAGCGCACGACGACGACGGATGCGCCGTTCAATGTCCCTTCATAAAAATCCATGCCCGCCTTTTGCCGGATGTGCACGCCGGTAAGTTCCGATTTGAGGGATTCCACCTCCAGTTCCATAGCGCCGATGATTCCGATTTTGCTCATAAGCCTGTTTTCTCCTTTTGTGGTCTGTTGATCTACCCAAGCTACAGTATACACCAAGGCGTGTAAAATAGAAACAGAAATATCACGCGTCGGCATGTGTCTGTCGGATCGCTCATATAATGGAAAAAAACGTGGCAGTATGGCGGGCGATGCGGGACGATACATATTTCGGATTTGCGGGAAGAAGAAAGAAGAGGAGGAGCCGTCTGATAGCGGGGATCCTGGTGGAGCTGTCGCTGCTTCTGGCCGTGGGCGTGATCTTTTTTTACGAGCAGGGGCAGACGGCGGGCAGGGTTGTGGAGGCGACGGCCGACGGCTATATCAAATGGGTCGATTTCAACGTGTCCTATGAGGCGATGTGCAAGGCATATGAGTATGATATAGAGACGTATGGGACGCAAAACCATCTGAACTGGATCGAGCTGCTTGCATACGTTGCAGCGCAAAGAGGAGGCAGCTTCGGCGTGAGCGCCGTCGAGGATATCCGAACCATTGCGGAACGGATCCTTGCGGGCGGAACGACCATGGAGGAAGCGGCCGGGGACCTGAAATATTATCCCTATTATCTGGAGGCGTACTCTGCCGTGCTTGGCGGTTTTGTGGGGGAGTATGAGATACAGGAGACAGCGGGCGGGGCGTATGTGAAAAAATACGGGCTCAAAGCGTTCCTGCCGATCGCAAAGGGATTTCCGTACAGTGATTATGACGATTTCGGGGTATCGCGCAGCTATGGCTATCAGCGGCAGCATCTGGGACATGATATGATGGGACAGGTGGGCACGCCGATCATAGCCGTCGAATCGGGAACCGTCGAGGCGCTGGGCTGGAACCAATATGGCGGCTGGCGTATCGGCATTCGCAGCTTCGACAGAAAACGCTATTACTACTATGCGCATCTTCGCCAGAACTACCCTTATCAGGAAAATCTGAAGGTGGGGGACACCGTGACGGCGGGCGAGGTCATCGGATATATGGGGCATACCGGCTACAGCACGACGGAAAATGTCAACAATATCGACCAGGTACACCTGCACTTTGGCGTACAGCTTATTTTTGACGAATCGCAAAAAGAAGGGAACAATGAGATCTGGATCGATTGTTACGCTCTGACGCGTTTTCTCTATCAGAACCGTTCTGCAGTGCATAAGGTTGAGGGCACAAAGGAGTGGAAGCGGGACCTCGATATGAGAGAGCAGACGGAGGAGTCCCCCGTCGACGGCTCCGGCGGATGTACCGGAGCCAGTGAAAGCAGGGAGCGTTTCCCTTTGCAGGGAAGCGTTACTTTTTCATGTTGGCGCGCTTGCGCAGCGTCGGGTCGAGGATCCGCTTGCGGATGCGCAGGCTCTCCGGCGTGACCTCCAACAGCTCGTCGACGTCGATGAAATCCAACGCCTGTTCCAGGCTCAGGATCCGCGGCGGCACCAGCGTCAGCGCTTCGTCCGCGGAGGAGGAGCGCGTGTTTGTCAGATGCTTCTTCTTGCAGACGTTCAGCTCGATGTCCTCCGCCCGGGAGCAGGAGCCGATGACCATACCGGCATAGACCTTCTCGCCGGGACCGATAAAGAGCGTGCCGCGGTCCTGTGCGGAGAACAGACCGTAGGTCACGGACTCGCCCGACTCGAATGCGATCAGGGAGCCGAGCTTGCGGTAGGAGATCTCTCCCTTGAAGGGCGCGTAGCCGTTGAAGATCGTGTTGATGATGCCGTTGCCCTTCGTGTCCGTCAGAAATTCGCCGCGGTAGCCGATCAGACCGCGGGACGGGATCAAAAACTCCAGGCGCGTATAGCCGCCTGTGAGCTGCTTCATGTTCTGCATCTCGCCCTTGCGCTGGCTGAGCTTTTCGATGACGACGCCCGTAAATTCGTCCGGCACGTCGACGTAGGCGAGCTCCATAGGCTCCAGCCTTTTGCCGTTCTCGTCCGTGCGGTAGAGCACCTCCGCCTTGCTGACGGCGAACTCATACCCCTCGCGGCGCATATTCTCGATCAGCACGGACAGATGCAGCTCGCCGCGCCCGGACACCTTGTAGGAATCGGGGCTGTCGGTCTCCTCGACGCGCAGGGAAACATCCGTGTTCAGCTCGCGGAACAGGCGGTCGCGGATGTGGCGCGAGGTGACGTATTTCCCCTCCTGACCGGCGAGCGGGCTGTCGTTGACCATGAAATTCATGGAAAGCGTCGGCTCGGAGATCTTCTGGAACGGGATCGCGACCGGATCCTCCGGGGCGCAGATCGTATCTCCGATGTGGATGTCCGCGATGCCGGAGATCGCCACGATGGAGCCGACGCCCGCCTCCGCCACATCCACCTTGTCGAGCCCGTCAAACTCATAGAGCTTGCTGATGCGTACCTTCTGCAGCTTGTCCGGCTCGTGATGGTTGACGACGACGGCGTCCTGGTTGACCCGCAGGCAGCCGTTGTCCACCTTGCCGATGCCGATGCGCCCCACATATTCGTTGTAGTCGATCGTGCTGATGAGTACCTGGGTATTTGCGTCGGGATCGCCCTCGGGCGCCGGGATGTAGTCGATGATCGTCTCAAAGAGAGGCGTCATATCCTTGCGGTTGTTGATGAGCTCCCCGATCTCGCGCACCGCGTAGCCGTCCCGCGCGGAGGCGAAGAGGAACGGGCAGTCGAGCTGCTCGTCGGAGGCGTCGAGATCCATGAACAGCTCTAAGACCTCGTCGACGACCTCGTTCGGGCGCGCCTCCGGTCGGTCGACCTTGTTCACGCAGACGACGACGGGGAGTGCGAGCTCGAGCGCCTTCATCAGAACGAACTTGGTCTGCGGCATGACACCCTCGAAGGCATCCACGACCAGGATCACGCCGTTGACCATCTTGAGGACGCGTTCCACCTCGCCGCCGAAATCCGCATGTCCGGGGGTGTCGATGACATTGATCTTGACGTCTTTATAGGTGATCGCCGTATTTTTGGAGAGGATCGTGATACCGCGCTCCCGCTCGATATCGTTGGAATCCATGACGCGCTCCTGCACCTCCTGGTTCTCACGGAACACGCCGCTCTGCTTTAAGAGTTCGTCCACCAGGGTCGTCTTGCCGTGGTCGACATGAGCGATGATCGCAATATTACGGACATCCTCACGCTTCATTTTCATAGTATCACCAATTCCTTTCCAATCTGTAAGAGCATTCCAAAAAACTAACCAATCTATTTTATCATATTTCCCGAATTGCGCAAGGGTTTCTTCCGGAATCCCGGAGGGGGTGCCGGAAAATCGACAAAACATGCCAGGGGAAAGGCCTTTCTTATCGACACGTTCCATGAAAATCCGTGCGGGCGGCATGGTAAAAATAGTATGTCAGGCAGGTCGTACCGACGAAACGGAACCAGTAACAATACAAAAAATAAGCGTGCGGCCGAGAGGAAGGGAGAAAGATTCATGGCAGATAAAATTTTTGAGAACAACCAGGTGTCCATTGTGGGAGAGATCGTGTCTGAGTTCCGGTTCAGTCATGAGGTGTACGGGGAAGGCTTTTATATGGTGGATGTGGCGGTCAACCGGCTGAGCAACTATCTGGACTACATACCGCTTATGGTCTCCGAGCGCCTGATCGACGTGAGCGTGGACTATACGGGACAGAACATTTACGTGACAGGGCAGTTCCGCTCCTTCAACCGGCACGAGGAAAAGAAGAACCGTCTGGTGCTCTCCGTATTTGTAAGGGAGCTGGAATTTGTCGAGGAGGTACAGGAGGATATCAAGAGCAACCAGATCTTTCTGGACGGCTACATCTGTAAGGAACCGATCTACCGGAAGACGCCGCTGGGACGGGAGATCGCGGATCTGCTCATCGCTGTGAACCGCTCTTACGGGAAGTCGGATTACATACCCTGCATCTGCTGGGGGAGGAACGCGCGTTTTGCCTCCGGATTCGAAGTCGGAGGGCACGTGCAGGTCTGGGGCAGGATCCAGAGCCGGGAATATGTGAAGAAGCTTTCGGAGACCGAGACGGAGAAACGCGTCGCCTACGAGGTGTCCGTCAGCAAGGTGGATTTTCTGGAAGAGGGATAATATGCATTGACAATCGAACCCCATCGTGCTATGGTAAAAGAAATGTATGGTACGTGATCGAGGTTGCGCGGCAAGGAATCAGACCGGCTCATGGAGCCGGTTTTTTTACATAGGGAAGGGTCGCGGGAACGTGACGCACGGAAATACGCCATATGCGTATAGTAGAATCAGGAGGGGTTTCAATGTTTGTTTTTCAAGGAGCCGGTGTGGCGATCGTCACGCCGATGAAGGAAAATGAAGAAGTCAATTATGAAAAGCTCGAGGAGCTGATCGAATGGCAGATCGCGGAGGGCACGGACTGTATCATCATCGCAGGGACGACAGGGGAGAGTTCCACGCTCACTACGGAGGAGCATGAAAGGGTCATCCGGGCGGCAGTGGAATTTGCAAAACACCGCGTTCCCGTGGTGGCAGGGACCGGTTCGAACTGCACGAGAGAGGCTGTGCATCTGTCCGAGGAGGCGGAGCGGGCAGGCGTCGACGGATTGCTCGCTGTGACGCCCTACTATAATAAAGCGACGCAGGGCGGACTGATCGATTACTATACGCAGATCGCGAAGGCTGTGAAGCTGCCGGTCATCATGTACAATGTGCCGGGGCGGACGGGCTGCAATATCCTGCCGGAGACGGCGGCGGCGCTGTACCGCGATGTCGAGAATATCGTCGGCATCAAGGAGGCGACCGGAAACGTTGCGCAGGCGGCAAAGACGATGTATCTGACCGACGGAAAGATCGATCTGTACTCCGGAGAGGACGGCATCGTCGTTCCGCTGATGGCGATCGGAGCGATCGGCGTGATCTCCGTGTGGTCCAATATTGCGCCGCGGGATGTGCATGAGATGTGCGCCGCGTTTGCAGCGGGGAATACGGCGAGAGCCATGGAGCTGCAGTTGAAGGGGCAGCCGTTGATCGAGCAGCTCTTCTGCGAGGTCAACCCGATCCCGGTCAAGGCTGCGCTCAATCTGATGGGGCGGGAGGCAGGACCGCTGCGCTCGCCGCTGACCGAGATGACGGAGGCGAACAAAAAGAAGCTCGCAGAGGCGATGCGCGGCTATGGCATTGCATTGGCCTGATCACGGAAGGAGAGAGCAAGGGGCTGGGAAAAGCGAGAGACGTCCGCTTTTCCGCGGCTCCTTTTATGACAGAAAGGACGGAAGGATAATATGATAAGAGCGATTTTGCATGGGTGCAACGGGAAAATGGGACGGGTCATCACGGAAATCTGCCGGGAGGATGCAGCGCTGGAGCTTGTGGCGGGGGTCGATATCTGTGACGGGGACGCGAACGGATATCCCGTGTTCCCCAACATCTCTGTCTGTGACGTAAAGGCGGATGTCATCATAGATTTTTCCAACGCGAAGGCTGTGGATGATCTTCTCGTATATGGCGCGGACAAGCAGATCCCGATCGTGCTCTGCACGACAGGGCTGTCGGAGGAGCAGCTGGCGAGGGTGAAAAAGACCGCGGAGCAGACGGCCATCCTCCGCTCCGCGAACATGTCTCTCGGGATCAATCTTCTGATGGGGCTGCTGCGGCAGGCGGCGGCGATCCTGGCGCCGGCGGGGTACGATATGGAGATCGTGGAAAAGCACCACAACCAAAAGCTGGATGCGCCCAGCGGCACGGCGCTTGCGCTGGCGGATGCGATGAACGGTGTGCTCGGGGGAGCTTACACCTATCAGTATGACCGCAGCGGGCGCAGGGAACGGCGCGACCCGAAAGAGATCGGGATCTCCGCAGTGCGCGGCGGGACGATCGTGGGACAGCACGAGGTGATCTTTGCAGGACTTGACGAGGTCCTCACTCTGGAACACACGGCGTATTCCCGCAGCGTGTTTGCCAAGGGAGCTGTGCAGGCGGCGAAATTTCTGGCGGGCAAACCGGCGGGGCTTTACGGTATGCAGGATGTCATAGATGCGTCCATGCAGGTCAAATAGAAAAAGCCCGGGAGAGGAGAGAGATGGAACAGACAGATCTGCGGTATTTAAAGAGCTTATCCAACCAGTATCCGACGGTCGCCGCCGCGGCTACGGAGATCATCAATCTGCAGGCGATCTTAAGCCTGCCCAAGGGGACGGAGCATTTTATCACAGACATTCACGGGGAGTACGATCAGTTCCAGCACGTGATCCGCAACGGCTCCGGCGCGATCAAGCGCAAGATCGAGGAGGAGTTCGGAAATGCGATCAGCGCAGGGGAAAAGAAAGCGATCGCAACGCTCATCTACTATCCGGAACAGAAGCTCGAGCAGGTGCTGCGCGTGGAAGACAACATAGAGGACTGGTACAAGGTCACGCTGTACCGCCTGATCCATATCTGTAAAAGCGCCTCCTCCAAGTATACGCGGTCGAAGGTGCGCAAAGCCCTGCCGCGCGATTTCGCCTACGTGATCGAGGAGCTTCTGACGGGACGCCCGGACGTGTCCGATCAGGAGGCATATTATAATGAGATCATCCATTCCGTGATCCACACGGGCAGGGCGCCGGAGCTTGTCGTCGCATTCTGCAACCTGATCCGGCGGCTGGTCGTGGATCATCTGCATGTGGTCGGAGATATTTTTGACCGGGGACCTTATCCCAACCTTGTCATGGACACGCTGATGAAGCACCATTCCGTGGATATCCAGTGGGGCAATCATGACGTGTACTGGATGGGCGCTGCGGCGGGCAGCCAGGCGTGTATCTGCAATGTGATCCGCATCTCGGCAAAGTATGGGAATCTGAACCTGCTGGAGGATGCCTATGGGATCAATCTGGTGCCTCTGGCGAGACTTGCGATGAGCAGCTATGACAAGGATCCCTGTACCTGCTTTAAGGTGGATTTCCGGGAGGACGAGTACGATGTGCGGGACGCCATGCTCGACGAAAAGATGCACAAGGCGATCACGGTCATCCAGTTCAAGCTGGAGGGACAGCTCATCCGGCGCCACCCGGAGTTCCATATGGAGGGCAGGCTGCTGTTGGACAAGATCGATATCGAGAAGGGAACGGTCTGTATCGAAGGGGTCAGTTATCCGATGAAGGATGTCCGTTTCCCGACGATCGACTGGGCGGATCCCTATGCGCTCACACAGGAGGAGGCGGATGTGATGGAGCGCATCACGCTGGCGTTTCAGAACTGCGAGAAGCTGCAGCGGCATGTGCGGTTCCTCTTTACCCAGGGAAGCCTTTACAAGGTGCACAACGGCAACCTTCTCTACCACGGCTGTGTGCCGATGAACGAGGACGGCAGCTTTACGAGCGTGGAGATCTATGGAAAGCAGTATGCGGGGAAGGCGCTCTACGATGTGCTGGAAAACTATGCGCGCAAGGGCTACTACGCGATCGACCCGGAGGAAAAGAGAAAGGGACAGGATATTCTCTGGTTCATCTGGGAAAATCAGAATTCCCCTGTGTTTGGAAAGGCGAAGATGACGACGTTCGAGCGCTATTTTGTGGCGGACAAGTCGACGCACGAGGAGCCGAAGAACCCGTATTACCGCCTGCTCGAGAATGAGGAGATCGTGAACCGCATTCTGGAGGAGTTCGGTCTGGACGGCGCGGAGTCGCACATCGTCAACGGACATATTCCGGTCGAGGCAAAGCGCGGGGAATCCCCCGTCAAGTGCAACGGAAAGCTTTTGATCATCGACGGCGGTTTCTCAAAGGCATACCAGCCGAAGACGGGGATCGCCGGCTATACGCTGATCTACAATTCCTACGGGCTGGTGCTGGCGGCGCACGAGCCGTTTGAATCTGTGGAAAAGGCTGTGCAGGACGGAAGCGATATCGCGTCCCACACGATCCTGGTGGAGCATGTGGTGAAACGAAAGACTGTGGCGGACACGGATATGGGGCGGGAGCTGAAGGCGTCCATTCAGGATCTGGAGGCGCTGCTGCTCGCCTACCGTGACGGAGTGCTCGTGGAAAAGAACAAGCAGGAATAGGATGAGGACAGTGATGTATATCGGAAATCATTTATCGGCGTCAAAGGGCTACGCGGCGATGGGGAGGGCGGCGGCTGCGCTCGGAGCGAATACGTTCGCCTTTTTTACAAGAAATCCCCGGGGCGGGAAGGCAAAGGAGTTGATACCGGAGGACGCGGCGGAGCTGATGGCGCTCCTGGAACGGGAGGGCTTTGGAACGCTTGTGGCACATGCCCCATACACGATGAACCTCTGCGCGGCGAAGGAGGATGTGCGCCGTTTTTCGCTCGATATGATCGCGGACGATCTGGTTCGGATGGAGCATACGCCGGGGCAGTATTACAATTTTCATCCGGGCTCCCATGTGGGGCAGGGAACAAAGGAGGGCGTTGCCCTGATCGCAGACGCGTTGAACCGGGTGCTGACAGAGGAGCAGCATACCACAGTGCTGCTGGAGACGATGGCGGGAAAGGGCAGCGAGGTCGGCGGCAGGTTTGAGGAGCTGCGCGAGATTTTGGACCGCGTGAGGCTGGGGGAAAAGCTCGGCGTCTGCTTTGACACCTGCCATGTGTGGGATGCGGGCTACGACATTGCGGGGGATTTGGACGGCGTGCTGGAGGAGTTCGACCGGGTCATTGGATTGGATCGTCTGAAAGCCGTACACTTCAATGACAGCATGAACCCGTGCGGCTCGCATAAGGATCGCCACGCCTGCATCGGCGAGGGCTGCATCGGGCTCGAGGCGATGCGCCGGGTGGCGGTACATCCCCTGCTCGCGGGGCGTCCGTTCATCCTGGAGACGCCGAACGACGATGCGGGCTATCGGCGGGAGATCGCGCTCGTGCGGGAGTGGACGGAATGAAGCTGCGGATCTATACGCTGACGCACAAAAAATTTGACGTTCCGCCGGATCCTCTGTATGCGCCGCTGCATGTCGGGCGTGCGGCGGCGGAGGATCTGGGCTATCCGGGGGACGACACAGGGGAGAATATCTCCGCGAAGAACCGCTATTACAGCGAACTGACGGGTCTGTATTGGATCTGGAAAAACTGTCGCGACGTGGATGCCGTGGGGACCTGCCATTACCGCAGATATCTGCTCAACGAGCGGGGACTGATCCTGACAGGCGCGGAATACGAGCGGCTCTTGGGACGATATGACCTTGTCACGACCAGGCGCGTGCAGCTGAACAATTCCTACTATGTCGGATTTTCGGCGAATCACAACCGCAGGGCGCTGGATGCCACGGGGGAAGCCATCCGCGAGCTTTATCCGGCATATGCGGACGCTTTTTACCGTCTGGTCCACGCCAACGAGACCTACTTTGGAAACATGCTCGTCACGGCAAAGGAACGGTTCGACCAATACTGCGAGTGGCTGTTTGCGATCTTTTCGCTGGTCGAAGAACGCATCGATCTGGAGACAGGGGAGGACGCGTACCACAAGAGGGTGTTCGGATTTCTCTCCGAATTTTTGCTGCTGGTCTGGGTGACTGTGCAGGGGCTTTCCGTCTGCGAGTGCAAGGTGGGGATGCTGGGGGAGAAGGCAGAGACGAGGGAGTTGAAGGAAGCGCTCGCGGCATATTTTGCAAGGCGTGACGTGGAAGGCGCAAAGCGGTATTTTTTACAGAGGAGAAGGGAGCGGCCGGATGTGCTGATGGAGGCGTCCGATCTCACGGGGGAGCTGCGTCTCTCCATGCAGGTCATCGCGACGGCGGGGAAGGAGCTCGAGAAGACCGGGACGAGCGTGCTGGATGCCGAGCGCCGGTTTGCAGAGCTGATGAGGCTGTTCGGAAGGCTGAACGAAATCGCGGCGCGCTGCCACGCCGGCAGCCTGTCTGCGGAGGATATCGCATTCCTGAGGGAAAGCCCGCTGTCGGAAACGGCGATGGAGGTCGCCGCGGCGCTTCTGCCCTGTGAGAAAAAAGAGCAGGGGGAGGCGCTCTCGCGTATGAGGCAGGCGGTCGGCGGATGTTGGGAATAGGTGGATTTTCTGCCCGAGGTATGTTATACTGTAAAAATGCAGCAGACCAAACAAATACGGAAGGGGATAGGAAGATGGAATTAAAGGGAAGCAGGACGGAAGCAAATCTGATGGCGGCGTTTGCCGGCGAGTCCCAGGCGCGCAACAAGTATTCCTACTATGCGTCCAAGGCGAAAAAGGACGGCTACGTCCAGATCGCGAACATTTTTGAGGAGACGGCGGCGAATGAGAAGGAGCATGCAAAAATCTGGTTTAAGCTGCTCCACGACGGGGCTGTGCCGGACACAGTGACCAATTTAAAGGATGCGGCGGACGGGGAGCATTACGAGTGGACGGACATGTATGCGCAGTTCGCAAAGGAAGCGCGGGAGGAAGGCTTTGAGCACATCGCGGTCTTGTTCGAGGAGGTCGGAAAGATCGAGAAGGAGCACGAGGAGCGCTATCGGAAGCTTCTGGCGAATATAGAGGGCGGTCTGGTCTTTTCGCGCGACGGCGACTGCATCTGGCAGTGCTCCAACTGCGGTCATATCGTGATCGGCAGGGAAGCGCCGGAGGTCTGCCCCGTGTGCGAGCACCCGCAGGCGTATTTCCAGCTGAAGGCGGAAAATTATTAAAGCAGGGAGTTTCTGGGAATTTACGTATTTTTTGAGGAATGTCTTGAAATTGAAATGGATATCTGCTATGATGTATAAGTTCTTTCCGATGGGGACATCGGAGGG
>CANRBT010000012.1 GCA_947628935.1 uncultured Roseburia sp.
GATGCCGCCGGGGCGGACGATACGGAGTCGGACGAGCCGCAGGAGGCAAAGGAGCTTGGCAGGGACCAGTTCCTGATCACGAATCACGACATGCAGGGACAATGCCTGATCTTGGAGCAGATCGCGACGGGAAAGCAGTATATGTACAATTATTCGTCCCTCACCCGTTTTTTGGACAAGTACGGCAACCGCGCGGCTGTGGTTTCCTTTGAGCCGGGGCGCGTCATCCGCGTCGGGGATAAGGACACGCAGGGGAAGCTTTTGGAGGCGCAGCTGTCCCCGCAGGTGTGGGAGTACCCGGATGTCACGCGCTACTCGATCGACGAGGAGCACGGGGTGTTCTGGATCGCGGACAACGCGTATACCTTTGATGAGGCGCTGTTTGTGCACGCGGACGGCGAGAGGGAGAGGCTTGCGGACCTGACGGCGGGGATAGACACCCTGCGCATCGTGGGGATTGACAAGGAGCTGCTCTCCGTGTCCGTGACGACAGGGCACGGGGAGCTCGCGCTTGAGAACACGGGGGTGTTCGAGGGAAGCTATATCCAGGTCGGCAGCGATATCTGTGAAGAGGTGACAAAGGACATGTCGATGGAGGTGCCGGAGGGGACCTATACTGTGGCGGTTGCGAACAACGGCTATGGCGGAAGCACGGAGGTCGAGATCCGGCGCGGGGAGAGGACTGTGCTCGATCTGGACACGCTAAAGGGCGAGGGACCGAAATACGGAAGCATCCTTTTTGCGGTCGACGTCGTGGGGGCTGTGCTGCGGGTCGACGGCAATGTGATCGACTACAGCCAGGCGGTTTCGCTGCAGTATGGCGCTCATGTGCTGAGTGTGTCCGCATCCGGCTATGACGTGCTCAGCAAGCGCCTGTATGTCAATTCCCCGACGGCGACGATCATCATCAGCCTGACGGGGGAGGATGATTCGGTGGCGACAAACGGTCAGACAGGGACATCCGGGACGACGGGGTCTTCGGAGGCGGCGTCGGGGACCGGAACGACCACGCCGGAGCCGGGATCGCTCGCGGGCAGCCTGGCAGGAGGGGGGAGCTCCGCAGGGACGACCGCCTCGGTCACGGACGACGTGACAGGACAGGCGGAGCTGAACGCGATCGTCTCAGGGCTTTTGGATGAGAGCGGGACCTCGCGGTCGGATTACCTGTCGACGATCCTGGACGTGATCGGCGACCTGGTGGATGACGAGGACGAATAAACGGAGAATAGCACTTGAAAAATCCGCTATGTAAAGATAAGATAGAACTATACATTACATATCAATATCATCGAGCAGATCAGGAGGGATGCGAAAATGGGGTATAGGGAGAATTACGAGAGCTGGCTGAACAATCCGTATTTTGATGAGGCGACTCACGCGGAGCTTGCGGGCATTGCCGGGGATGAGAAGGAGATCGAGGAGCGCTTTTACATGGATCTGGAATTTGGCACGGCAGGGCTTCGGGGGATCATCGGCGCAGGCACGAACCGCATGAACATCTACACGGTGCGCAAGGCGACGCAGGGGCTTGCAAATTATATCGCGAAGGTGGACGCAAAGGCAAAGGGCGTGGCGATCGCTTACGATTCCCGCCGGATGTCGCCGGAATTTGCCGAGGAGGCGGCGCTCTGCCTCGCGGCGAACGGGATCAAGGCGTATGTCTTCGAGTCGCTTCGCCCGACGCCGGAGCTCTCCTACGCGGTGCGCAAGCTCGGCTGTACGGCGGGCATCAATATCACGGCGAGCCATAATCCGCCGGAGTATAACGGATATAAGGTCTATTGGGAGGACGGCGCGCAGATCACGCCGCCGCATGACAAGGGTATCATGGATGAGGTCCGCGCAGTGACCGACTATGCGGCGGTCAGGACGATGTCCCTGGCGGATGCAAAGGCGGCAGGGCTTTATCAGACGATCGGTGCGGACATCGACGATCCGTATATCGCGGAGCTGAAAAAGCTGGTGCTGCATCAGGATTGCATCGACGCGGTCGGCGCTGACATGAAGATCGTTTACAGCCCGCTGCACGGTACGGGGAATATCCCGGTGCGCCGCGTGCTCGCGGAACTCGGATTTCAGAATGTGTATGTGGTGCCGGAACAGGAGCTTCCCGACGGGGAGTTCCCGACGGTCAGCTATCCGAACCCGGAGGCTGCGGAGGCGTTCGAGCTCGGGCTGGCGCTGGGCAGGAAGGTGGATGCGGACCTGATCCTTGCGACCGACCCTGACGCCGACCGTCTCGGCGTGTATGTGAAGGATTCCGCGACGGGAGAGTACCACAGCCTGACCGGAAATATGTCCGGCTGTCTGATCGGCGACTATGTGATCGGGCAGAGGAAGGAGCTCTACGGGCTTCCCGAGGACGGGGCGTTCATCCGCTCGATCGTGTCGACAAACATGGCGGATGCGATCGCGGAGCACTATGGCATCGCGCTGGTGGAGGTGCTGACCGGGTTCAAGTTCATCGGGCAGAAGATTCTCGAATTTGAGAAGACGGGCAAGGGGACCTATCTGTTCGGCATGGAGGAGAGTTACGGCTGCCTGACCGGAACCTACGCGCGCGATAAGGATGCTGTGGTCGCGTCCATGACGCTGTGCGAGGCTGCGGCGTACTATAAGACGAAGGGCATGACGCTCTGGGATGCGATGCTTGCGATGTATGAGAAGTACGGTTACTATAAGGATGACGTGACCTCCATCACCTTAAAGGGCATCGAGGGGCTGGCGAAGATCCAGGAGATCATGGACACGTTGCGGGAGAACGCGCCGGAGGAGATCGGCGGCTACAAGGTGACGGCTGTGCGCGATTACAAGAAAGATACGATCACGGACACGGCGTCCCACGCTGTGAAGCCGACAGGGCTTCCGTCCTCGAACGTGCTCTACTACGAGATGACAGACGGCGCGTGGGTGTGCGTCAGACCGTCCGGCACGGAGCCGAAGGTGAAGTTCTATCTGGGAGTCAAGGGCGGTTCTTTGGAGGATGCGGCGGCAAAATCCGAGGCGCTGTCGAAAGCTGTGCTCGCTATGATTGATAAAATGCTCTAAAAATAGGGATTTTCCTTGACAAAGGATGAAAAAACAAGTATAAATATGGAGTAGGTGTTTTGCGGACATGCAGAACCATTTAATCTTGAATATCCAGAGGAGGAATATTTCACATGAAGAAAGCAGAATTAGTAGCGGCTATGGCTGAGAAGACAGGGCTGAGCAAGAAGGACGCAGAGGCGGCTTTGAAGGCATTTACCGATGTGGTGACAGAGGAGCTCAAGAAGGGTGAGAAGATCCAGCTGGTCGGTTTTGGTACATTTGAGGTTTCTGAGAGAGCTGCGAGAACCGGAAGAAATCCGCAGACAGGCAAGGAGATGAAGATCGCAGCTTCCAAGACTCCGAAGTTCAAGCCGGGCAAGCTCCTGAAGGATGAGATCAAATAAGATCAGATGAGACGAATGGGTTCCGTAAGCTTACGGGACCCATTTTTTACTGTCATTCCAAAAGTGTTCTGTGTTAAGGGAGAGGTGAAGATGAGACTGGACAAGTTTTTAAAGGTTTCCCGCCTGATCAAGCGGCGGACAGTCGCGAACGAGGCGTGTGATGCGGGGCGCGTGTCTGTGAACGGAAAGCCGGCGAAGGCGTCGCAGAATGTGAAGGTCGGCGATATCATTGAGATCGCGTTCGGCACAAAGACGGTGAAGGTGCGTGTGCTCGACCTGCAGGATACCACCAAAAAGGAAGAGGCGAAGGATTTATTTGAATATCTGGTATAAAATGGGACACCTCCTAATATAGTATGATAGAATACAGAGCTGTGGCAGGCGCCTGATCCCCTGCCCGGCTTTAGCAATTAGCGGGAGGTCGTTCTATGGATGACAGGAATACGAACACTGTGAGATCGCACAAGATCCTGCTCGTGAATCGGGAAAACGGCGCGTTCAGCGGCGTTGTGGATGTTCTTTCCTTTGATGTGTCTGAGATCCTGCTCGAGACGGAGCTGGGGATGCTTCTGATCAAGGGGCATGATCTCCATGTGAACCGTTTAAGCCTGGAGAAGGGCGAGATCGACATCGAAGGACGGATCGATTCTCTTGCCTATTCGGATGTCAAGAGTGCGGGAAAGCAAGTGGAATCGCTGTTTGGAAGGCTGTTTCGATAGATGGCTGTCAGTGAGACGATCATACATGAGGCGGCGGTACTGGGGACGTCTGTGCTGGTGGGGGCAGTACTGTTTTTGCTCTATGACCTTTTGCGCATCTTTCGGCGCGTTGTCCCGCACGGGACGGTATGGATCGGCGCGGAGGATTTTCTGTACTGGCTCATCTGTACAGGGGCTGTGTTTGTCATGCTCTATCAGGAAAACGAGGGCATGGTACGGGGGTTCGCGCTGGGCGGCGTCGTGGTGGGGATGATGCTCTACTATCTGCTGTTCAGCCGCCTGGTCATCCGGGTGAACGTTCTGGCGCTGCAGGCGGTCCTGCATGTTTTCCGCAGAATATTTCGCATCATATTGGGACCGTTTCTCAGAATTGTAAAAAAACTTGGAAAATTTTTCAGAAAAGAATTGAAAAAATTTGTGAGAGCGGTTAGAATAGGGTTATGTAAACTCTAGTGCAGAGAGGAGGGACCGATATGGCTGCTGTCAGAAGGAGAAAGAATGACAACAGGGCGGGAAAGCGATGCATCGGTTTGATACTGGTCGCATTTGTGGCGGCAATGTCAGTCCAGATCGTGAATTTGTATCAGAAGGATCAGGAGTACATCCGGCAGCAGACGGAGCTTGAGGATCGTCTGCAGGAGCAGATAGAGCGTCAGGCGGAGCTTGAGCAGTATGAGGCGTACACGCAGACGCCGGAGTACGTGGAGGATATCGCAAGGAGCAAGCTGGGGCTTTCCTATGGAGACGAGATCATCTTCAAGGAGACGCCTTAAGACAGACAGGGCAGACGCGCCGCAGGGAAGGGGAACAGACCCCGCCCTGCGGCGTTTTTACATTGTTAAAATGGATGAACCGCTTCAAATTCCCTGAAAAAGACATGGAAAAAGAGATTTTGGCGAAAAGTTTTTGAAATCTGCTCCACCCTTTGACAAACATTTTTTCTGCGTCCACCTATAATCAAATGCACTCGCCCACGGGGAGGCTCCCGTGGGAAGCAGAAAACATCGTCGGAAGGAAGGGAAGAGAGATGAAGAAAACAGGTGCAAGACAAATGATACTCTGCATGGTGGGAGGAGCCATGTGCGGCATCAACGTGATGGGCTGTTATCCGTTCGTGCCGGCTTATTTTGCGGCGCTCTGTCTGGAGCAGGTGAGCGCATCGGCGCTGCTGGGAATCATGTACATAGGGATCCTGCTGTTCATGCCATTGTCAGCGGCGGTGAAATATGCGGTCGTCCTGCTCGTCGTGCTGGGGGCTATCCGGTTGATCGAGTGGGCGAACGAGAGCTGCCCGTCGTTTATGGCAGGTATTTTGGCGGGCATCACAACTGTGATCCTGTCTTTTGCGGGAGGGCTTTTAGAGTGGCGCGATCAGCCCAAGATCTATGCGGCGGAGCTTGAGGGGGTGTTCGTTTTTGGCGCGGTCGTTCTGTGCAATCGGCTGCTGCATGCCGTGCTGACATGGGAGCTGCGCCCTGCGGCGGAGGAGACTGCGGAGCGCGGGAAGGAGGAACGGCTGTTAAATTATGCGGAATCCTTTCAGGGGTTGTCACAGATCTTTCATACGATGGGCGCGGCGCGAAGCAGCGATACGGCGGACGAGCTGGGAAGGATCCAGAATGAGCTGACAGGGAGGCTGTGCGCCTCATGCGATTCCTGCGCCGTGTGCTGGGAGCGGGATTCAACGCCGCTCTATGGGATCCTCTCGCAGATGATCACAAGCATCTGGCATGGCGGCGAGCCGGAGGAGGAGACGAAGCTGCAGCTGCAGCAATACTGCACAAGGAGCAAGGATATGGTGGAGGAGGCTGTGCGGGTCTTTGAGCGTGTCAGCCTGAACCGTGCGTGGTACAACCGTCTTTTGGAAAACCGCGAGGTGATCGCGGAGCAGCTGGACGCCATGGCGTATATCATGCAGGATTGCGCCAGGGAGGAGCGTGTGCTCGATGCAAAGGAAAAACATGCGATGGCGGAGATCCGGTACCGTGCAAAGGAGCAGGGCATTCTTGTGGAGGAGCTGCACCTGATCGAGATGGCGGACGGGCGGATGAAGGTGGAGGCGGTCGTGCGGAGCCGTCTGGGAGGCTGCATCTCGGTAAAGGATTTTCTCAATGCGGCGGGGCATGTCCTGAATCGAAAGCTGCGCACGACGACGGATGCGCGCACGTTTATCTCAAAGGAAGCGATCCGGCTTGTCCTGTATGAAGATACCGTGTTTCGGAGCGTGCAGGGGATCGCCCGGGTGAAAAAGGACGAGGCGCAGATCTCCGGTGATAATTTTTCGTTCCTGGAGCTGGAGAGAGGAGAGCTGCTGTTAGGTCTTTCGGACGGCATGGGCTCCGGCAGCGCGGCGTGCAAGGAGAGCGAGATGGTGTTGGATCTGGTCGAGCGGTTTCTGGAGGCGGGATTCTCCGTGGAAACGGCGATCCGCATGATGAATTCGGCGATGGTGATGAAGGGGGAAAACGATCTGTACTCTACCGTGGATCTCTGCAAGATCAACCTCTATAACGGAGCGGCGAGTCTCTATAAGATCGGAGCGGCCGCGACCTTTATCAAGCATGACGGAGAGGTGGAGTGCATTACCTCGGAAAATTTACCGGTCGGCGCCAGGACGCAGATCGACATTGAGGCGCGCGAGATCCAGCTCGACAATGGGGATTTTGTTGTCATGGTGACGGATGGTGTGTTAGAATATCTACATGTCCCGAAGCCGGAGGACACGATGCGGGAGGTCATTGAAAGCATCCGGACAAATAATCCGGGCATCCTTGCAAAACGCATTATGGAGCGTGTGATGCTGTTCACAGGCGGAAGGGCGCAGGATGATATGACGGTGCTCGCCGCGTGTATCTGGGACAAGGCGTAGGGCGGCGGACTTAAGGAAGAGGACGGTATTGCGATGACCGGAGAGGTGTGCAGGTGGATCGAACAGGAGGGGCTGATACAGCCGGGGGATCATGTGCTGGCGGGCGTGTCCGGCGGTGCGGATTCCGTTGCGATGTTTTGCGTGCTGTGTTCGCTCAGGGAGCGTCTGGGCTTTACGCTCGCGGCAGTGCATGTCGAGCACGGCATCCGCGGGGAGGAGAGCCGTTCGGACGCCGCGTTCGTACAGGAGCTGTGCGCACGGGAGGGCGTTCCCTGCCAGGTGTATCATGTGGATGCCCCCGGATGTGCGTTAGAGCGGGGGATCGGATTGGAGGAGGCGGCGCGCAGCCTCCGCTATGCGTGTTACCGGAGGGAGGCAGAGCGCAGCGGTGCGGCGCGCGTGAAGGTCGCGCTGGCGCATCATGCGAACGACCGCGCAGAGACGGTGCTGTTCCAGATGGCGCGGGGAAGCGGGATCCGCGGCATGTGCGGAATCCCTGTGCAGCGGAGGATCGCGGACGACGTCCAAGTGATCCGCCCCATGCTCGCGGTGACGCGGGAGGAGATAGAGGCGTATCTGGAGGCGCGCGGACAGGCATTTCGCAGCGACCGCACGAATGATGATCTCACATACAGCCGCAACCGCATCCGGCATGCGGCGCTTCCGCAGCTTACGGCTGTGAACGCGCGGGCAGTGCAGCATATCTGTCAGGAGGCGGATCAGCTGTCGCTCCTCTGCGATTATCTGGACGGGGAGATCGAGAGGATCGCTCCGCAGGTTTGCGTGCAGGATGTGGAGGACGGATCCTGGCTTTTGCGGGGAGAGCTGTTTGCGCGGTATCATCCGGCGCTGGTGCAGGGGACGGTGCATCGTGTGATCGCGCGTGTGGCGGGGAGCGGCCGGGATATCACCTGCCGGCATGTGGAGGACGTGACGCGGCTGGCGGAGCGCCAGGTGGGGCGCAGGCTGTCTTTGCCGGGCGGGATCCTGGCGGAGCGGGTCTATGAGGGCGTTCGCCTGTCTCATCCAAAGGAGCGGGGAAGCGAGGCGCTTTCGGCGGTCGTGATCGGGGAGGAGCAGCTTCGGCTGGCGGAACAGGGGCTGTGGGTGGAGATCCCTGTGCCGGACGGACGGTTTTGCCTGCGCGTGCGGAAATTTTCCGGCGAGACGGAGCAAATTCCACAAAAAACGTATACGAAATGGCTGAATTATGATAAGATAAAAAATGGTCTATGCCTGAGAAAACGGAGCGCAGGCGATTACCTTGCGATCGACGGGCAGGGACACACCAAAAAGCTCAGGGAATATCTGATCGAGGAAAAGATACCGGCGGCGCGGCGGGGGGAACTCTGGCTCCTGGCGGAGGGGTCCCACGTTCTCTGGGTCGAGGGAGGGCGCATCAGCGCGGATTACAGAGTGGAGGCAGACACAGGGAGGGTGCTGGAGATACAAAGGATAGGAGGCAGTTTTGAAGATCAAGAGGATTAACGTCTATCTGACGGAGGAGCAGGTGGAGCAGAGGGTCAAAGAGCTTGGCGCGGAGATCAGTGCCGTGTACGGGGATGAGCCGGTCTGCCTGGTCTGCATTTTGAAGGGTTCCGTATTCTTTACCTGCGAGTTGGCAAAGCGCATGACCTGCCCTGTGGAGGTCGAGTTCATGTCTGTGTCCAGCTATGGAGCAGGGATCAGCTCGAGCGGTGTGGTGCGCATCGTGCAGGATCTGGGAACCAGTATCGAGGGCAAGAATGTCCTGGTGATCGAGGATATCATAGATTCCGGGAGGACGCTTAGTTACCTGCTGGAAAATTTAAAGACAAGAAATCCGAAGAGCCTGCGGCTCTGTACGCTGTTGGACAAGCCGGACCGGAGGGTCGTGGACGTCCCTGTGGACTATGTGGGATTCGTGATACCGGATCAGTTCGTGGTGGGGTATGGACTCGACTACGACCAGCAGTATCGGAATCTTCCGTATATTGGATTTGCAGATATAGAGGAATAAAGGAGAGACGGATTGAATACGAAAAGAAACAGCTACAGGGGTTTTGGAATATATTTTTTGCTGATACTCGCCGTTGTCGCCATCTGGTACTGGATGAGCGGGGGCAACGCGGCGAACAGTTATACGCGGGCGCAGTTTGAGACGGCGCTGGAGAATCAGGATATCGTGCAGGTCCGCATCGTGCCGAACCGGGGCGGCGTGCCGACCGGGAACGTCTATATCACGTTTCGGGACTCGGGACTTCCGATGCAGGTGCTTGCCGTCAATGATGTGAGGGAGATCGAAGCATATTTGCGGGAGCAGCAGTTCACCTCGTATGTGGTGGAGAATCCGCCGGAGGAGAGCTGGATCATGACGATCCTTCCGTATCTGATCATTTTTGCAGCGGTATTCATCCTGTATATCATCATGACGGGGCAGAACGCGGCAAACGCCGGCGGCAGCGGGAACAGGATGATGAACTTCGGAAAGAGCAGGGCGCGCATGATGGTAGACGACCCGTCGCGTCGCGTTCTGTTCGCGGATGTTGCGGGGCTGAAGGAGGAGAAGGAGGAGCTGGCAGAGATCGTCGATTTCCTCAAGGCTCCGGCAAAATACACGAAGCTTGGCGCAAGGATCCCCAAGGGCGTCCTGCTTGTGGGACCGCCCGGAACCGGAAAGACTCTGCTCGCCAAGGCGATCGCGGGGGAGGCGGGGGTGCCGTTTTTCAGCATCTCCGGTTCTGATTTTGTGGAAATGTTCGTCGGCGTTGGAGCGTCGCGCGTGAGGGACCTGTTTGAGGAGGCGAAAAAGAACGCTCCCTGTATCGTGTTCATCGACGAGATCGACGCTGTGGCGAGACGCCGCGGTACGGGAATGGGCGGCGGTCACGACGAGCGTGAGCAGACGCTCAATCAGATGCTGGTCGAGATGGACGGGTTCGGCGTGAACGAGGGCATCATCGTAATGGCGGCGACCAACCGTGTGGATATCCTGGATCCGGCGATCATGCGTCCGGGGCGTTTTGACCGCAAGGTGCACGTGGGGCGTCCGGATGTGGGCGGACGCGAGGAGATACTCGCGGTACACGCCAAGAATAAGCCGCTTGCGGAGGATGTGGATCTCAAGCAGATCGCGCAGACCACGGCGGGCTTTACCGGCGCGGATCTGGAGAATCTGCTGAATGAGGCGGCGATCGTCGCCGCGCGCGAGAACCGCGCGTTCATCAAGCAGGCGGACATCCGAAAATCATTCGTCAAGGTCGGCATCGGCGCCGAGAAGAAGAGCCGCATTATCTCCGAGAAGGAGAAGCGGATCACGGCGTTCCATGAGGCGGGGCATGCGATCCTGTTTCACCTGCTCCCGGATGTGGGACCTGTGTATTCCGTCTCGATCATTCCGACGGGACCGGGCGCGGCAGGCTATACGATGCCGCTGCCTGAGAGGGATGATATGTTCAACACCAGAGGGAAAATGATGCAGGATATCATCGTGTCCCTCGGCGGGCGCGTGGCGGAGGAGCTTGTGTTTGACGATATCACCACGGGGGCGTCGCAGGACATCAAGCAGGCGACGCAGATGGCAAAGGCGATGGTGACAAAGTACGGGATGTCTGAGAATATCGGACTGATCTCCTACGACAACGATGACGACGAGGTGTTTATCGGACGGGATCTGGCGCATGCGCGCGGCTACGGCGAGCAGATGGCGACGGTCATCGACCAGGAGATCAAGCGGATCATCGACGAGTGCTATACGAAGGCGAGGGAGATCATCGCAGAGAACCGCAGGGTCCTGGATGCGTGTGCGGAGCTTCTTCTGGAAAAGGAAAAGATCGGACAGCAGGAATTTGAGGCATTGTTCGAGGGGTAATTGTGCACGATTTGAGCGGATGACCGAGGGGACGGCGAAACGTATGTGCAAAGTGCACAGATTGATAGTGCAAAAATTGTGAGATTTGTGCACACTTATCGGGTGGCACGTGGTATTATAATACCTGTAAAACCCCCAATACATTTTATAAATTTTTGCTATACCCCATAGTAAAAATACCTTCTCCTAAAAGGAAGTCCTGATTGCAGGGCTTTCTTTTTTTTCAACGGTTCAGACAGGTATTCCTTGCGCGCAAACCGCTTTTGTGATATAATTTCAGCAATGGGCAGATTCCCGAGTGGCCAAAGGGGACAGACTGTAAATCTGCTGCAAATTGCTTCGGTGGTTCGAATCCACCTCTGCCCATTTTCATAGGAATGTATTGCGACCGTGACGGGATATCCTGCCACGGTTTTATATCATGGAAACACCAGGACGAAAGGGTGGAAGAAACAGATGAATCCGAAAGAGCTGAGAAGCGAAATGTATGCGGAATTAAGAAATGCTTACGGTGGGGAAGCAACGTTCAGAGACGGGCAGGAAGAGGCGATCCTGGGCGTTCTCCAGGGAAAAAGGACGTTGGTGGTACAAAGGACAGGATGGGGAAAAAGCCTGGTGTACTTTATGGCGACCAGGATATTGAGAAAATGTGGCAATGGTTTTACATTGATCATCAGTCCGCTTCTGGCTTTGATGAACAATCAGATAGAGTCTGCAGAGAAATTGCATTTGTGTGTAAAAAAGATTAATTCGGAGAATACCGATGAATGGCCCAAGATCATGGACGACTTGAAAAATAACGAGGTGGACGCTCTGATCATATCACCGGAGCGGTTGGGCAATGCAGATTTCAGGGAAGCACTCAATCGGCTGGGAGAAAAAATAGGTCTTTTTGTTGTAGATGAGGCTCATTGCATTTCGGATTGGGGACATGATTTTCGACCGGATTACAGGAGGATCATCCATGTGATTGAAAGCCTGCCCCGCAACATTCCGGTTCTGGCGACTACGGCAACGGCAAATGACCGCGTTGTAGAGGATATCAAGGCGCAGCTGGGCGATGATATTCAGATCAGCCGTGGCGGATTGACGCGGGAATCTCTGGCGATTCAGGTGATCAGGCTTGCGTCGAAACCGGAGAGAATAGCATGGCTTGCAAAAAACATCAAACATCTTTCCGGGACCGGTATTATTTACTGTCTTACGGTCAATGACTGCATGTTTGTCGACAGCTGGCTTCGGCACAACGACATATGCAGCGAATGCTATTATGCGGGTGTGAACAGCGACAGCAAGGAGGAAATTGTCAATCGATTCATGCGCAATGAGATCAAAGTGCTGGTAGCGACCACGGCGTTTGGAATGGGGATTGATAAGCCTGATATCAGCTTTGTCATTCATTTTCAGAAGCCTGCCAATATTGTGTCATATTATCAGCAGATCGGCAGGGCGGGGCGCAATATCGAACATGCCTATGCGATCTTAATGTGCGGCGACGAAGATGATGAGATCAATAATTATTTCATTGATTCTGCGTTCCCCACGGAAGAGCTGATGAACGAGGTGGTTGAGGCAACAGAACGGAATAATGATAAAGGAATGAATCTGGGGGATTATGAAAAGCAGCTCAATATGAAACGCGGAAGAATTAAGAAATGCGTGAAATATTTAGAGATCAACGGAGATATTTACCAGGAAGGTAAAAAATACTATAAAAGCCCCAGACCCTGGAAACCCGATCTGGATAAAAGCAACAGGATCACAGCTATCAGAAGAACTGAACTTCAACAGATGGATGATTTTACCAGATATCAGGGCTGTTATATGGAGTATATTGCCAGATGCCTGGATGATCCGACAGCTACAAAATGCGGGAAATGCGCTAATTGTGTGGGGCATCCGCTGATCACGCAGGAGCTTTCGGAAGAAGATATCACGAAAGCAACCAGATTCATCAAAGAGAAATTTGATGTGATCGAACCGCGAAAAATGTGGCCTTCCGGCATAAGGATCGATGGTAAAAATAAGATCTTGGAGGAATATCTCTGCAGTGAAGGGCGCGTATTGAGCCATTATGGAGATGGCGGCTGGGGCAAAGCAGTGGCGATGGGAAAATATAAGTACAATCACTTCGGCGATGAACTTGTGGAGGCCTCCTGTGAACGTCTCAGACCATTTGTACAGGAAAACCAGATACTGTGGGTGACGAACATTCCTTCCCTGAGGCGGCCCGAGCTTGTAAAGGATTTTGCGAAGAGACTGGCGGACAGGCTGGGACTTCCGTATGTGGAGGCGCTTGCGAAAACATGTGACGCCCGTCCTCAGAAAGAGCTTAACAACAATAATATGCAGCAGGAAAATGCGTTTCATTCGTTCGAGACAAGAGGGGAAGTCCGGGATGGCAATGTCCTGCTCGTAGATGATATGGTCGATTCGAGATGGACCTTTACCTGCTGTGGCTATAAGCTTCGGAAAGAGGGAAGCGGGGAGGTATTTCCCTTTGCGCTGGCTGACAGTGCCAGCAGAAATGGAGAAGATTGATGAAGTTATCAGACAATGCAATGTGTGCGGTTCTGCTCTGTTCTTACGTGGGCATGAATCAGGAAAGCACTGTGAAGCCGCTGTCTTTGGGGGAATGGGGTTCGTTTTTGGATAGAGTCGCCGAAAAAGGGCTGGAGCCAAAGGTGATTTTGGACAGAAATGCGGAATGGGAGAGCGCGCTTTCGTATTCCGGGGAACAGGCGGAACGCATCCAAAAGCTCATCTCGCGAGGGGGGAGCGTGGCATTGGAAATCGATGACCTGGATCAAAAAGGGATCGGGATCGTCACTCCGTTTGATGACACATACCCGCCGTTGTTAAGGCAATTAAAAAAGAAAAAGCCTCCCGTGCTGTTTTTCGTGGGTGATATTACCCTGGTAAAGAAGATCGGGATAGCGATCGTAGGTTCGCGGGATGTCGACGAGGCGGGAATGCTGTTTGCCAGAAGGCTTGCAGAGAAAGCGGCTAAGGAAAGGCTCGTTCTCTTTTCCGGGGGAGCAAGAGGCGTTGACAGCATATCGGAGACAGCCGTTTTGAACAATGGCGGCGCCGCAGTGATCTATGTGACCGACTCTCTGCTCTCCCGGATAAAAAAGCGGGATGTGATCAGAAATATTTTGGACAAGAAGCTGCTCCTTCTGTCTTCTGAAAAACCGGACGCAGGTTTCTCCGTGGGGAGGGCTATGAGCAGAAATAAATACATTTATGCCTCTGCTTATTACGGAACGTTTGTGGTGTCCTCCGATTACAACAAAGGAGGAACATGGGCGGGTGCCGTAGAAGCGCTTGGCAATGGCTGGGGGAAGGTTTTCGTATGGGATCACAGCGGCTATGACGGAAACCGGAGGCTGATAGAAAAAGGCGCCATTCCCTATGAGCTTTCCGAAGAGACGCTGGGAGACGTTGTGACAAGAATGGGCGCACATAAAAAAGACAGTGATACATATGAGCAGAGAAGCCTGTTCGATACGGGGATGGGTCTTGAAGAAAAAGCGAGTGAGACGAAAGAGGAGCAGTTCGATCTCTATGATCGTGTCAAAGACTCCATTGTGGCGCACCTTGGAAGCGGACTCGACATCGATCAGTCTGCAGAGCGGTTTCGGGTTGCAAAAGGACAGATGAGGGAATGGCTGAAACGCTTATGTGAGGAAGGATTGGTCAAAAGCGAGAAGGGGATTTATAAAAAGGCGGCGAACGGTCCGGAAAACTGAGCGGCGCGCGCCGTCTCGTTGACCGGGGCGTGCCCTTATGTTATAATAGATATAACTTTTAGGTATACTGCCTTGGACAGACACGGGGAGTCTACTGCATAGGATCACGGGAAAGGAGAAGTTACTACTATGCCAGAGATGAGTACAAAATTTGTACCAAAGTACAAGGGGGATAAGAATCCGCGCAAGAAGATCCTTGCCGTGGGTCAGATGATCACGGACCGTATCGGAGTGAAGGTCACGAGCGAGGATCCGGAGTACTGGGCGCTTGCCTGTATTCTGACGGATGAGATGGCGGATGTCTGTCTTTCCATGAAAAAACCGCGGAAGATGTATTCGTTCGAGCAGCTTGTAAAGATGAACGGCATCCCGCGCGAGGGGGAGCAGAAGTTCCAGGAGCTTTTGGATGAGATGGCGCGGATCGGTATTCTGGAGTACGATTACGGCGACCATTACGACAAGAACGGTCCGATCCCGGGAGCGCCGCATGAGAGGCGTTACTGGGTGCCGCTGTTCGTGCCGGGTTCTGCGGAGTATACGAACATGAATCCGCAGCTGATGCAGGAGCATCCGGAGATGGCGATGTTCTTTGAGCGCATGACCTTCCTGCCGCTGGAGAAGGTGACGCATATGGTCCCGCCGGGAGGCGCGGGCATCGGCATGCATGTCATTCCGGTCGAGAAGGCGATCTCGATGGAGAATGAGACGATGGACATCGAGCACATCTCCTACTGGCTGAAGCGGTACGAGGGGCATATCGGCGCATCCTACTGCTCCTGCCGTTACGGGCGCAAGATGCTCGACGAGGGCTGCGCGGACGATCATGAGGACTGGTGCATCAGCGTCGGCGATATGGCGGACTATTGCCGTGAGACGGGACGCGGGCGCGATATTACCTATGAAGAGGCGATGGAGATCCTGCAGCGCGCGGAGGATAACGGCTTTGTGCATCAGGTGACGAATATCGACGGCGAGGGTAAAATCTTCGCTATCTGTAACTGCAATGTCAAGATCTGCAATGCGCTGCGTACCAGCCAGCTGTTCAATACGCCGAACATGAGCCGTTCCGCGTACACGGCGGAGGTCGAGAAGGAGTCCTGCGTGGCGTGCGGACGCTGTGTAGAGTACTGCCCGGCGGGCGCTGTGAAGCTGGGACAGAAGCTCTGTACGAAGGACGGGGGAGAGATCGCCTATCCGCGTCATGAACTGCCGGATTATCATTCCTGGGGCAAGGAGAAATGGGACGAGGACTACCGGGACAAGAACCGGATCAACTGCTATGACACGGGAACGGCGCCCTGTAAGACAGCATGTCCGGCGCATATCGCAGTGCAGGGATATCTGAAGAAGGCTAGCCAGGGCAAGTATCAGGAGGCGCTCGCGCTGATCAAAAAGGAGAATCCGTTCCCGGCAGTCTGCGGGCGTATCTGTAACCGTCGGTGCGAGGATGCCTGCACGCGCGGAACGATCGACCGTGCTGTGTCGATCGACGCCGTGAAAAAGTTTATCGCGGAGCAGGATCTGAATGCGGAGCACCGCTATGTACCGCCGATCGTGGTCGCGAGCAACCGGGGACGCTGGAAACAGAAGATCGCGGTCATCGGAGGAGGTCCGGCGGGACTGTCCTGCGCCTATTATCTGGCGGAGATGGGCTATTATCCGACCGTGTTCGAGAAGCATGAGAAGCCGGGCGGTATGCTGACCTACGGCATTCCGAGCTATAAGTTGGAGAAGAACGTCATTGAGGCGGAGATCGATATCATGCGTGAGATGGGCGTGGAGATCCGCTGCGGCGTGGAGGTCGGAAAGGACGTGACTCTGGCTCAGCTCAGGGAGCAGGGCTATGAGGCGTTTTACATAGCGATCGGATGCAGCGTGGGACGTCTGCCGGGCATTCCGGGACAGGATGCGCAGGGCGTTACGACGGCGATCGACTTCTTAAAGACCGCAAATGTCGGCGGCGCGCATGTGACGGGAGAGACGGTCGTGGTCGGCGGCGGAAACGTGGCGATCGACGCGGCGCGGTGCAGCGCGCGCAGCGGAGCGGACAAGGTGTCCATGTTCTGTCTGGAGGGTCGCGATATCATGCCGGCGTCCGCGGAGGAAGTGGCGGAAGCGGAGGAGGACGGCGTGGCAGTGAACTGCGGATGGGGACCCAAGGAGGTCCTGACCGAGGACGGAAGGGTCACGGGCATCGTGTTCAAGCGTTGTCTGTCCGTGTTCGATGCCGAACATCGCTTTGCGCCGCAGTATGACGAGAACGATACGATCACAGTTCCCTGCCGGAACGTCGTGTTCGCTATCGGACAGCAGATCGTATGGGGAGATCTGCTGAGCGGGACGAAGGTCGAGCTCGGCAGAGGTAACGGACCGGTCGCAGATAAGCTCACCTATCAGACGGCGGAGCCGGATATCTTTGTGGGCGGCGATGTGTTCACGGGACCGAAGTTTGCGATCGACGCGATCGCGCAGGGGCATGAGGCGGCGGAGAGCTTACATCGGTATGTCCAGCACGGACATATGACGATCGGACGCAATCGTCGTCAGTTCATTGAGCTTGACAAGGAGAATATCTCGGTGTCCAGCTACGACAACTCGAGCCGTCAGGAGGCAGGCGCAAAGCTCGGCGTGGATGCGCATGGATTTGCGGATGCGCACGGCACGCTGACCGAGGAGCAGGTGCGGACGGAGACGGCGCGCTGCCTGGGATGCGGAGCGAGCGTAGTGGATCCGAACAAGTGCATCGGCTGCGGGATCTGTACGACCAAGTGCGCGTTCGACGCCATCCACTTAAAGAGGGATCATCCGGAGTGCAGCAACATGGTGCGGTCGGAGGATAAGCTGAAGGCGATCCTTCCGTATGCGATGAAGCGGGGAGGAAATATCCTTCTCAAGCGCGGGAAGGGCAGAGAATAATGCATGAGCTTGGGATCGTATTTTATATTATCCGGGATGTCAAGGAGGTTGCGGAGCAGAACGACGTCCGGAGGGTGGAATCCGTGACGCTCGAGGTTGGGGAGGTTTCAGCGGTCGTCCCGCACTATCTGGAGGACTGCTGGAACTGGGCTGTCAGGCGCGAACCGATCATGGAGCATGCGAAGCTCAAATGGGAGACGATCCCCGCAGTGACCTGGTGCGATGGCTGCAAGCGGGAATATCCCACAGTGGCGCACGGGAAGATCTGTCCCTATTGCGGCAGCGCAGAGACGTGGCTGAAAACCGGAAGCGAAGTCAGCATCAAGGAGATCGAGGCGGAATAGCGGTTCGCCGCATAGGGAAAAGACGGGAGATGGAAGTGAAATTGTAAAGGTGTCATACCCGCAGCCCTGTCCTCATATAGATAGAACAGGCGACGACGATGGACAGCCCTCCGTCCGGGAGGGGATGTGCAGGTCGCAGCCCAGTTCATAGGACGGGAGAGATGGCGTATGGAGGAACGGTACGGAACAAACGAGAGGGAACGGGGCAGAAATGTCCTGGAGGAGGAAAAGCAGGCATCGGTATTTGCCTGCTTTTTGCTGCAGTTGAGGGATCCGCTGATCTATATCCTGTTTGCGGCGGCGGGCATTTCCCTGCTGCTGCGCGAATACGGCGACGCGGCGATCATATTGGCGGTCGTTCTGCTGAATGCCGTGGTCGGGATGGTGCAGGAGGGGCGGGCAAAGCGCGCGCTGGATGCGCTGAAGGAGCTGACAAGCCCGCATGCATACATACGGGAGGACGGACAGATACGGCAGATCGCGGCGGCGGATCTGCTGCCCGGGGATGTGGTGCTCCTGGAGGCGGGCTGTCAGGTGCCGGCGGATCTTGCACTGACGGATGTCGTGAACCTGAAGATCGAGGAATCTGCCCTGACAGGGGAGTCTGTGCCGGTCTCAAAAAATCTGACGGATCAGAACCGCGCCTACATGTCTACGAACGTGACCTACGGGCGCGGCGAGGGGATCGTGACAGCAGTCGGGATGGACACGGAGATCGGCAAGATCGCACGGATGTTAAAGGATGCAAAAACGGAGCTGACGCCTCTGCAAAAGCGGCTGGCGGAGCTCGGGAAATTTTTGAGTACGGTTTCGATCTTTCTGTGTATTTTGCTGTTTGTGCTTGCGGTACTGCAGAGGAGAGATGTCGGGGAGATGCTGATCACGGCGATCTCGCTTGCTGTGGCAGCGGTCCCGGAGGGGCTGCCCGCGATTGTCACCATGGTGCTGGCGCTTTCCGTCTCGCGTATGGTGAGGGTCAATACGATCGTAAAGCGTCTTCCCAGTGTGGAGACGCTGGGCTGTGTCAGCGTCGTCTGCTCGGACAAGACGGGGACGCTCACACAGAATCGGATGACGGTCACGCGCTGTTACACGAACGGGCGGATGTGGGATGCGGATGCGCTGGACGGAACCAGAGATCGCGACTTTTTGTGCGGCTTCGCGCTGTGTAATGACGCGTCGCTTGCAGGGGGGCAGCGCAGGGGAGACCCGACGGAGCTGGCATTGCTTGACCTTGCGGCGGGTTACGGGCTGGAGCGGGAGCAGTTGGAGCGAAGTATGCAGCGCGTCGGGGAGATCGCGTTTGATTCCGCGCGAAAAATGATGTCCACGCTGCACCGGGAGCTCGGGAGCGGATTTTCCTACACAAAGGGATCGCCGGACGAGGTGCTGGAGCGCTGCAGGTATGTGCGGCTGGACGGAAAAAATGTGCCTCTGACGCCGGCGCAGAGAAAGCAGCTTCAAAAAGCGTTGCAGGAGCTGGCGGGGCGCGGTCTTCGGGTGCTCGCGCTGGGGATGCGCGAGGAGGCGCGGGAGCTGGAGGAGAACGGTCTCACCTTTCTCGGGTTTGCGGGAATGGCAGATCCCGTGCGCCCGGAGGCGATGGAAGCGGTGGAGGCATTCCGGGGCGCGGGCGTGAAGACTGTGATGGTCACAGGAGACCGGACCGACACGGCGCTTGCGGTCGCAAGGGAGCTTGGCATCGCGAGGGACGCGTCAGAGTGTATTTCCGGGGAAGAGATCGAGCAGATGGAGGAGAGGGAACTCTGCGCGCGCATTCGGGGGACGAGCGTGTTTGCCCATGTGTCGCCGGAGCACAAGGTACGGATCGTGGCAGCGTACAAAAAACAGGGCCTGGTGACTGCCATGACGGGAGACGGCGTCAACGATGCGCCCTCCCTGAAATCTGCGGATGTGGGGATCGCGATGGGGCTTGCCGGGACAGACGTCGCCAGGAACGCGGCGGATATCGTATTGACGGACGACAATTTTGCCACGATCGCCAAGGCGATCGCGCAGGGGCGGAGCATCTATGAAAATATCCGCAAGGCGGTGCTCTTTTTGCTCTCCTCCAACTTCGGCGAGATCATCACAATGCTTGCGGCAGTCGCGATGGGGCTTGCGGCGCCGTTGAAATCCAGCCACATCCTCTGGATCAACCTGATCACGGATTCCCTGCCTGCGCTGGCGCTTGGCGTGGACGTGGAGGAACACAGGGATTATATGGATCGTCCGCCGCGAGGGAGAGAGGAGAGCCTGTTTGCCGGAGGAGGATGGGGCTGCACCTTTTTTTACGGAATGCTCATTGCGGCAATCAGCATGATCGCGTTTTTGCATCTTCCCGTGGGCATCCTGCTTGCGGAGGGGCATGCTGTGACTTTGGCGAGCATACGGGAGCTTCTGGGAGTGCCGGAGCTTTTGAACCGCTGTCAGACCTATGCGTTTACTGTGCTGGGGATGTCGCAGCTCTTTCATGCGATCGGGATGCGGGATGTGGAGACATCCCTGTTTCGGATGAACCATCTGGGAAACCGGCTGATGCTGACCGCGTTTGCCGCAGGAATCGGCTTACAGCTCGCCGTCACAGAGCTTCCCGCCCTGGTCGGGCTGTTTGGCACCTGCCGGTTGTCCGTGCTGGAGTGGGTCAGGCTGCTGGTGCTCGCTTCCATGCCGCTGCTGGCGCATGAGCTGCTGGTCCTGCTTGCCTTTGCGGGGGAGCGAGTTGCGAAACGCCCGGCTCGCACATCCGTTTCGGCATGTTTTACAGAAAAAGAACGCTGGCATTAGAGAGAGCCGGAATAGCCGCTTGCCTGTCTCCGCCCTTTCCTGTATGATAGGGATAGAGGCTGTGAGAAAGAGAGGAGAGGGCGATGAGAAACAGAAAGAAACGGGCGGCGCTGCTGCTTGCCGGGCTGCTGCTTACCCAGACGGCATGTGCAGAGGAAAACGTTTCCGGTACGGAGGAGGGAACCGGGAATGGAATCGCAGAAAGCGCGGAGGCGGGCACACAGGTCAGTGCTCTTGCGGCGATGCAGGCAGTTAATACGGGCGAGCGGGTGAATGCGGCTGACAATTATCGCACCTGGTATGAGGTGTTTGTGTATAGCTTTTATGACAGCGACGGGGACGGCATCGGCGATCTGCCGGGGTTGACGGAAAAGCTGGATTATATCAATGACGGAGATCCGTCCACAGATACGGATCTGGGGTGTGACGGCATCTGGCTGATGCCGGTCATGCCGTCCACGACATATCACAAATACGATGTGACGGACTACCGTGACATCGATCCGCAGTACGGGACGCTCGCGGATTTTGAGACGTTTGTGGAGGAGTGCCACGGCAGGGGCGTGAATGTCATCATCGACCTTGTGATGAACCACTCCTCCTCGCAGCATACCTGGTTTCAGACGGCGGCGGAGTATCTGCGCATGCTTTCGGAGGGAGCCGACCCCGATCCCGAGGCGTGTCCTTACGTCGATTATTATTTCTTCTCCCGTGAGAAGGAGAGCGGCTACTGCGAGCTTCCCGGCACGGATTGGTACTATGAGGCACAGTTCTGGAGCGAGATGCCGGATCTGAACCTCGGCAGCGAGGCTGTGCGGGAGGAATTTGCAGACATCGTGGATTTCTGGCTGGAGCTTGGAGTGGACGGGTTCCGGCTGGACGGCGCGAAGGAGTATTACAGCGGGAACACGGACGCCAATGTGGAGGTGCTCTCCTGGTTTGACGATATGGTCAGGGAGAAAAAGCCGGACGCCTATATCGTGGCGGAGGTCTGGACGGATATGCTGACTTACGCGAAATACTACGCAAGCGGGATCGACAGCTGCTTTGACTTTGCGTTTGCAGACCAGACCGGAACGATCGCGAATGCGGTAAAGGGCACGGCGGGGGCGCTTTCCTACGGGCGTGCGCTGGAGAGTGTGCAGGAGACGATCGCTCCCTACAATGCGAATTATATTGACGCGCCGTTTTATACAAACCACGACATGGGGCGGAGCGCGGGCTACTATGCAGGGGAGAACAGTGAGCGGCAGACCAAGATCGCTGAGGCGATGAACCTTCTGATGACGGGGAGCGCGTTTTTGTATTACGGCGAGGAGCTTGGCATGAAGGGCTCCGGCAAGGATGAGAACAAGCGCGCGCCGATGTACTGGTCGAAGGATGCCGGGGCGCAGGGCATGTGCGACGGTCCTGTGGACATGGATCACGTTTCGATGAAGTTTGACAGCCTTGCGGAGCAGCAGGAGGATGGAAATTCGATTTATCAGTTTGTCAAGCAGACGATCGGCATACGGAACACCTATCCTGCCATCTCCCACGGAACGGTGACTGTGGAGGATTCCGTTTCGGGCGACGCGGTCTGCGTGCTTCGAAAGAGCTATGAGGGCGAGGAGGTCCTGCTGGCATTCAATCTGTCGGAGTCGGAGCAGACCGTCGATCTGTCCGGGCTTGCGCTGCCGGAGGGCGAGGAGAGCGGTATGCAGCTTGGCGGCGCGCTGTTGACGGGCGCGGGGGAACAGATCGCGCTGGACGGTACGACCCTGCTCCTTCCGCCGTACTCAGTGGCGGTACTGAAATAAGAAAAAATACAGCCTTTCCGCTTCGTTACTCGTTCAGCAGAAAGGCTGTAAAGGTTCGGACGGCTTCGGCGTGCGGGGCACTGTTTAGAATGCCGAAGTAACAGGTATCATAATAATTGTTCCTTGTAAGCCAGGAATTTCCGGTCAACTCAACGGCGCAGGGATAGGACGCGCCGGTCGCTTCGTCCGCGGCGTAGAGCAGATGCCCTTCATAGGCGGCAAGCGTCTCGGCGGGGACGACGGAGGAGAGATCTAAAAATGCGCCCTGTTCGGCGTAGGCGGGGATGAGATCGCCGGTCCCAAACAAAAGATCCGTCTCCCCCGAGGCGATCATGGCGCCAAGCACCTCCGCGTCCTGGTACGACACGGCGAGTTGGCTGTCCGAAAACTGCAGGGACGCCTGCAGATTGACCGAATCCTTTTCGGGGTCATACCCGGCGGCGGCAAGGTATTCCGAAAAGCCGCTGTCGTCTGCGTTGTAGGGGTCATTGCAGTTCACCATGATGACGGTCAGCACGGGCTCGCGATAGGTCGCGACCTGATGGATGACAGAGACGATGAGAACGGCGCCGATGAGGACAGCGCCGATGTGCAGCTTATAATACTCCCAGATATATTGCAGTCTTGCCTGAAAGGACATGGACTTAAGATCCGGCTTTTTTTCCATAATAACCTCCATTATACATTTCTTTTCCCATGTTCACCACTAACATCATACCGCAAAAGGTATCGCCTTACAATGTTGTTTTAAAAATATTCCAAGCACAAACGCGGCAACCCGTATTCCCGCAGGGAAGCGGCGGCTGATGTGAGCAAGCAAAATAGCAAAGCCGAAATTCAAACGCATAAAGATCAAGTGTTAAATCATTTTTCTGCATAGACGTTCCTCTTTCATGAATAGAAGTAGGGAGCAATCCCCCGTTTTTCCGGCTTCGCCTGTGTAATATTACAAATAGACCGTGGAAAAGTTTAAGCCTCTTGTCCAAGAGCAAGGGGCTCAAACTTTACATTGTGGAATATATGGATGGAATTGTTTCTCAAAAGGCAGTAAAGCGGAATACATTTGATTATGCTAAAACGTTATTAGAAACAGTGGATGCTATGTCTGGTAATTTGGAAACATAGAATAGG
>CANRBT010000013.1 GCA_947628935.1 uncultured Roseburia sp.
GGGAAATAAGCCGCTGCCAGAAAAAAGGAATTGAGAAAACCGTGCGGAGATGATATAATCGGGACAAAGCAGTAAATACCGTGGAGAGAGGGACTGCCTATGAAGATCCTTGCTACCTTTGACGCAAATGACTATCAGAATACCGTCGGCGTGTTTGAGAAGTACTCGGTCCGCGGCATCATCTTTCGGGACGGCAAGCTGGCGATGCAGTGCAGCAGGGACGGGGAGTTCAAGATCCCCGGCGGAGGCAGGGAGCCCGGAGAGAACGATATACAGGCATTGGTGCGGGAAGTCAGGGAAGAGACAGGATTTCATGTGCTCGAGGACGGCGTTGCGGAGCTCGGCGAGATGATCGAGATGCGCAGGGATATATTCGAGCCGGACAAGAAATACATCTGTCATTCCCTGTTTTATTATTGTCCGATCGGGCGGGAACAGGAGGAGCTGCAGCTGACGCCCAGCGAGCTGGCGCGCGGCTATGGACTGCAGTGGGCGACGCCGGAGGAGATCTGCAGAAGGAATCAGGGAGAGAAACGGGATCCGTGGATCGTGCGCGATACGGCATTCGTTCGGATGCTGAGAGACGGGATCGTCGTTTTGCCGAAGTGACGGCATAGGGTGCAAAGACAGCATGGGAAGATACGGAGGAGAAGAAAGCTATGGAGTTAAAAGAGAGACAGAGCAGGGAAAAGAACCGCATCAGCTTTACCTTGGGTGCGATCATCATCGGTCTTTTTGATCTTCTGACCCTTTTGGGGTATGCGGATGCGACGGCGGACATGACGCTGGTGACGATCCGCACGGTCATTCATCTGGCAGTGACCGCCGTGTTTCTCGCGGCGTATTTCAGGTTCCGGGGCGACAAGAGGTTCCACACGGTCTGTACGGCGTGCATGTTCGTCGCGTATGCTGTGCTCATCCTGACGAACCGGCGCATCTATTTCTACGCGTTCGTATTTCTGATCATGATGGCGGTCCTGTTATATATGGACCTGCGCTTCACGAAGATCTGCGCTGTGATCGCCGTGGCGCTGAACGTGGCAGCGGGCGTCAAGAACTATATCACGGCGGCGTCCTCCGATCTCCAGTCGGAGGCGCTGATCCAGGTCTGCTTCGTCGTTGCCTACTGTGTCGTGAGCTGCATCCTGGTCAATATCCTGGCGAAGCACGCGCAGGAGGACACTGACGAGATCAGAGGGCATATGGATGCGGCGGCGCGCGTCGCGGATGAGATCATCGAGATGTCGGAGACGCTGGCGGGCAAGTTCGACAGTGCGAGGGATCGCGCGGACGAGCTGACGGACAGCATGACGATCAGCAACGATTCGGTCAGGGAGATCGCGTCCAGCGTGAAGCTGACCGCGGAGGCGATCGAGCAGCAGACGCTGCAGACCAACGACATCCAGTCTAACCTTGAGAACGCGGAGCGCGAGACAAAGGCGATCCGGGAGGCGTCGGAGACGTCGAAGACGGCGATCGGGGAGGGCGCGGAGCTGATCCTGGAGCTGAAGGAGCAGGCGACGCGGACGGCGGAGATCAACCGCACGACCAGGACGACGACCGAGGAGCTGAACAGCCGTATTCAGGAGGTCGAGGTCATTGTGGGCACGATCCTGAACATTTCCGATCAGACCAATCTGCTGGCGCTCAACGCTTCCATCGAGGCGGCGCGCGCCGGGGAGGCGGGAAAGGGCTTCGCGGTCGTCGCGGATGAGATCCGCAAGCTCTCCGAGGAGACGAAGGAGTCGACGGGAAAGATCACGGATATCATTGAGAAGCTGACGGTCAACGTGGGGGAGGCGTCGGCGAATATGAAGAGCTCGGCGGAATCCTCGGAGCGACAGAACGAGATGATCGAGACGGCGCAGCAGAAGTTCGATCTGATCGAGGAGAAGATGGAGGTCCTGCACGAGGCGTTAAACAGCCTGACGAACGAGGTCGAGGGCATCCTGGAGGCGAACGTCAAGATCAACGACAATATCATGAACCTCTCCGCGACGAGCGAGGAGGTGGCGGCGTCCTCCGAGAGCAGCATTACGATCAGCGAGAACAGCATGGAGGCGCTCGAGGCGCTCAACGATATCATGCGGGAGATCTTTGAGATCTCGGAGCGCATGCGCAGGCTGGTAAAAAAGGAAGAGGAAGGCGCGGAATAGAAAAACGAACGGGCGGCGGGGCGACCTGCCGCTCATTTTATTGTGGTAACTTCCCACGGAGTGTGTTATAATAGGCGAGGTGTGCAGGGAAAAGACCGATTTTCAGAGATCAGACAGGGGGTACGACCAGTATGAACAGAGTGGCAGTCGTGTCGGACAGCAACAGCGGCATCACGCAGTCTCAGGCGAAGGAGCTTGGCGTGACGATCTTGCCGATGCCGTTTTTGATTGGCGGTCAGACCTATTATGAGGATATCGACCTGACGCAGGAGGAATTCTACCGGATGCTCACGGACAAGACGGAGATCTCCACGTCGATGCCTGCGGTGGGAAGCGTTACAGATACATGGGATGAGTTGCTGCAGGAGTACGACGAGATCGTGCATATTCCGATGTCGTCCGGGCTCAGCGGCTCCTGCGAGACGGCAATGATGCTGGCGCAGGATTATGAGGGAAGGGTGCATGTGGTGAACAACCAGCGCATCTCCGTGACGCAGAGACAGTCCGTGCTGGACGCGATGGCGCTGGCGGCGCAGGGCAGGAGCGCGGCGGAGATCCGGGAGATCTTGGAGCGCGACAAGATGGAATCCTCCATCTATATTATGGTAGACACCCTGTATTACCTGAAAAAAGGAGGGCGCATCACGCCAGCGGCAGCCGCGCTCGGCACATTGCTGAAGCTCAAGCCCGTCCTGCAGATCCAGGGGGAAAAGCTGGATGCGTTTGCGAAGGCGCGCACGGTCAAGCAGGCGAAGGGCCTGATGATCGAAGCGATGAAGAACGATTTTGAGAACCGGTTCCACGATCCGGAGGGAAGGCACATGTATCTGGAGGTCGCCTACACCTATGACCGTGAGGGGGCGGAGGCGTTCCGACAGGAGGTCAGGGAGGCGTTTGGGGATATGGAGGTACACATGGATCCGTTGTCTTTGAGCGTTTCCTGCCATATCGGACCGGGGGCGCTTGCCGTGGCATGCTCCAGGAAGCTGCCGGAGCTGGAGGAAGCGTAGGGAAAGCGCGGCATAGAAAAGAATGATGAGGAGGTTTCACATATGGTAAAAGCAGTGGTAGGAGCGAACTGGGGCGATGAGGGAAAGGGCAAGATCACAGATATGCTGGCGAAGGAGGCCGATATCATCGTACGTTTCCAGGGAGGAGCGAACGCAGGGCACACGATCGTCAACGATTATGGAAAATTTGCGCTGCACACCCTGCCGTCCGGCGTGTTCTACGGTCATACGACGAACATTATCGGAAACGGCGTGGCGCTCAACATTCCGGTGCTGTTTCAGGAGATCCGGTCGATCGTGGACCGGAAGGTGCCGATGCCGAAGATCCTTGTCTCTGACCGGGCGCAGATCGTGATGCCGTACCACATCCTGTTTGACCAGTATGAGGAGGAGCGCCTGGGGGGAAAGTCGTTTGGTTCCACAAAGTCCGGCATTGCTCCGTTTTATTCGGATAAATACGCAAAGATCGGCTTTCAGGTGAACGAGCTCTTTGAGGAGGAACGCCTGGCGGAGAAGGTCGCGCGCGTGGCGGAGACCAAAAATGTGCTGCTCGAGCACCTGTACCACAAGCCGCTGATCGACACGGAGGAGCTTCTGGAGACACTGCGCGGGTACCGTGACATGGTGGCGCCGTATGTGTGCGATACCTCCGCCTATCTGGCGCAGGCGATACGCGACGGCAAGACGATCCTGCTCGAGGGACAGCTTGGAACCCTAAAGGATCCGGATCACGGCATCTATCCGATGGTGACATCCTCCTCCACGCTGGCGGCGTACGGCGCGATCGGAGCCGGCATTCCGCCCTATGAGATCGGGCAGGTCGTGACGGTCTGCAAGGCGTATTCCTCCGCGGTAGGCGCGGGAGCGTTCGTCAGTGAGATCTTCGGGGACGAGGCGGATGAGCTGCGAAGGCGCGGCGGCGACGGCGGGGAATACGGGGCAACGACGGGAAGACCGCGGCGTATGGGATGGTTTGACTGCGTGGCGAGCCGGTACGGCTGCCGCCTGCAGGGGACAACAGACGTGGCGTTTACCGTGTTGGACGTCCTCGGCTATCTCGACGAGATCCCGGTATGTGTCGGCTATGAGATCGACGGGGAGGTGACGACGGAATTTCCGACGACGGCAAAGCTGGAAAAGGCAAAGCCTGTGCTCGAGAAGCTTCCGGGCTGGAAGTGCGACATCCGCGGCATCAGGACCTACGACGAGCTGCCGGAGAACTGCCGGAACTACGTGGAGTTTATCGAGGAACGCATCGGCTATCCGATCACGATGGTCTCGAACGGACCGGGCAGGGAGGATATCATCTACCGCGACCGGTAGGTGGAAAGGCGGAAGAGGGCGCATGATAAAGAATGTGATTTTTGACGTGGGAGGGGTTCTGGTCGACTGGGATCCCTACCTGGCATTACCGGCGCTAAAGATCGACCGGGAGGAATTTGAACGCGTGTTGGATGCGACCGTGCGCGATCCCGTCTGGCGGGAGGTGGATCGGAGCGCGGTCAGCGACGAGGCGCTGCTCGAGCGGATGGTCGCCAATGCGCCGTCCTGTGAAAAGGGGATCGCGGCGTACTGGGATCAGGTCGAGCTGACGATCCGGCAGCGCCCCTATGCGGCAGGCTGGATCCGTGCCCTGCGCGCGGAGGGCTATCAGGTCTATATCCTGTCCAACTATGCGAGACGGACCTACGAGCGGACAAGGAAGGAGCTGACCTTCACGGAGGAGGCATCCGGCGCGCTGTTTTCTTATGAGGTGCGGCAGGTCAAGCCGGAGCCGGAGTTCTATCAGACGCTGTTTGAGCGGTTTTGCTTAAAGCCCGGCGAGTGCGTTTTTTTGGACGACAGCGCGGAGAACATCGCTGCGGCAAAGGAACAGGGCATGCAGGGGATCGTCTTTGAGGATCCCGGGCAGGCGAAGGCGGCGCTGGCGGACTATGGCGTGACCTTTGCGCCGTGAGAGCATTCATGATTTTGAGGAAGCTTCGTCGGATCCGCCGCGATGAAAATGCTCCTTCAGTAGCCGGTAAATGAACGAATACGCCCAGAGCAGCACAGGGATGACGACGGTCGCGTAGAGAGAGGCGGCGAGCAGCTGTGAAAAATGTTCGTCTGCAAAAACGGCGCAGACGAGGGTCGCAGCATATAATAAGATCAGCAGGATGGCGCCCAGGAGGGCGAGGATTCGTTTGATTTTTTTCATAGGAAAGCTCCTTTCCGGTAGATATGGTTATCGTAGCGAAAACGGGGCGTTCCGTCAAGCGCCAAAAACGTTTGAAATATGGAGAGAAGTCTGCTATAATAGCGTGGTAGTGGAAAACGATAGAAAATCGAGGTTTTGATATGGCATTATTAGATGAATGGAAAAAGACCGCTTATAACGAGAAGGCGGACAAGGGACAGCTGCAGAGGTTCTGGCAGAGGTATTTCCTCTTGGAGAAGGGCGTTTACGAGAAGCTCTTAGAGCACCCGGACGATGCGGTCGCGGGGACGGTTCGGGAGCTTGCGGACCGGTTCGAGCTTAGCGTGATGGATATGACGGGGTTTCTGGACGGCATCAACGACAGCCTCATCGAGCCGAATCCGATCGACACGATGGAGGAGGACACGCATGTCAGTCTTGCGTTCGATAAGGAAAAGCTCTACAAGAATATGGTAGACGCGAAGGCGGACTGGCTGTATGAGCTGCCGCAGTGGGAAGCGATCTACGATGCCGAGACCAGGAAGCGCATGTATTTGGAGCAGAAGAAGTCCGGCACGGTCGTAGTCGGTAAGAAGGTCGGCAGGAATGACCCGTGTCCCTGCGGAAGCGGCAAAAAATACAAGTTTTGCTGCGGCAGATAAGGTCTGAAGATCGGACCAAAATGATATCAGGACAAAGCGTGGATGAGAAGAACAGTCCGCAGAAGGCAGCAGAGAGGGGCGCATACTCCGGCGGGGGATCCCGTTGGGAGTGCGGTGCGAGCGTCCTTGCGGGAGCAGGCTGTGACCACCTCTGAGCGACCCCAATCCGGTCCGGTGACTCCGTTATCGTCAGAAAGAAGGTCCCGCGGGCGCAGAGAGCGCGAAGGCGGGATGAAGCTGGGTGGAACCACGATCGTTGCAGATCGTCCCTGATGCTGTGGCAGAGATGCTGCGGCGTCGGGGATTTTTTATTTATGAAAATAGAAAAAGAAAAGGGAGGAACAGATATGAAGATCACATTGAAGGACGGATCCGTAAAGGAGTATGCAGAGGCAAAAAGCGTCTATGAGATCGCGAAGGATATCAGCGAGGGACTGGCGCGCGTGGCGTGTGCGGGCGAGGTGGACGGAAAGGTCGTCGATCTGCGCACAGAGCTGGCGGAGGACTGCGCGCTGAACATTGTGACGGCGAACGATCCGGAGGGGCTGCGCGTCATCCGCCACACGGCGTCCCATGTGATGGCTGAGGCGGTGCAGCGGTTGTTCCCGCAGGCAAAGATCACGATCGGACCGGCGATTGACGACGGATTTTACTATGATTTTGACGCAGAGCCGTTTTCCAGGGAGGATCTGGATGCCATTGAGGCTGAGATGAAGAAGATCATCAAGGAGGGGCATGAGATCACACGCTTTACCCTGCCGAGGACAGAGGCGATCGCGTTCATGCAGGAGAAGGGAGAGCCGTACAAGGTGGAACTGATCGAGGATCTCCCGGAGGGTTCGGAGATCTCCTTCTACGATCAGGGGGGCTTTGTGGATCTGTGCGCAGGACCGCACCTGATGAGCACGAAGGGCATCAAGGCGTTTAAGCTGACCTCCTCCTCGATGGCGTATTGGAGGGGAGATTCCGACAAGGCGCGCCTGCAGCGTATCTACGGAACCGCATATAATAAGAAGGAAGACCTCGCGGCGCATCTGGAGCGCATGGAGGATGCAAAGCGCCGCGACCACAACCGGCTGGGACGCGAGATGGAACTGTTTACGACTGTCGATGTGATCGGGCAGGGGCTTCCGCTCTTTACCCCGAAGGGCACGAAGATGATCATGAAGCTGCAGCGCTGGATCGAGGATCTGGAGGATAACGAGTGGGGCTATGTGCGCACTAGGACGCCGCTGATGGCAAAGTCCGATCTCTACAAGATCTCCGGCCACTGGGATCACTACAAGGATGGCATGTTCGTGCTGGGGGACGAGGAGACGGACAAGGAGGTGTTCGCCCTGCGCCCGATGACCTGCCCGTTCCAGTATTATGTGTACAAGAACACGCAGAAATCCTACCGCGACCTGCCGTACCGCATGAGTGAGACGTCAACGATATTCCGCGCGGAGGATTCCGGCGAGATGCACGGGCTGACCCGCGTGCGCCAGTTCACGATCTCCGAGGGACATCTCGTGATCCGTCCCGACCAGGCGGAGGAGGAGTTAAAGAGCTGCCTGGATCTCGCTTACTACGTGCTCGATACGCTGGGGCTGGCGGAGGACGTGACGTTCCGCCTTTCCAAGTGGGATCCAAATAACCGGGAAAAGTATCTGGGCGATGAGAGCTACTGGGAGACGACGCAGGACGCGCTGCGCAGGGTCCTGGCGGAAAAGAAGGTGACGTTCGTGGAGGCGGACGGCGAGGCGGCGTTCTACGGACCGAAGATCGACATTCAGGCAAAAAACGTGTACGGCAAGGAGGACACGATGATCACGATCCAGCTCGACTGCGCGATCGCGGAGAATTTTGACATGTACTACATCGATCAGAACGGGGAGAAGGTGCGTCCGTATATCATCCACCGCACCTCGCTCGGCTGCTATGAGCGGACGCTCGCATGGCTGATCGAGAAGTACGCGGGCAAGTTCCCGACCTGGCTCTGCCCGGAGCAGGTGCGCGTGCTGCCGATCTCCGACAAGTATGAGGCGTATGCGGGGGAGGTCGTGAAGGAGCTCAAGGCGAACGGTATTGACGCGACGGCGGACAACCGCTCGGAGAAGATCGGATTTAAGATCCGCGAGGCGCGTCTCGACAAGCTGCCGTACATGCTGGTTGTCGGACAGCAGGAGGAGGCGGACCGCACTGTGTCCGTGCGCAGCCGGTTCGCGGGAGACGAGGGTGTCAAGCCGCTTGCCGGGTTCATCGAGGATATCTGCAGGGAGATCCGCACCAAGGAGATCCGCAGGGAGCTTCCGGAGGAGGAGCGCAGGTAAGCGAAGCCGGTCTGTTCTGATTTTTGAAAAAAATGGAAGCTCCGCCACTTTCCGCCACAGAGGGCGTTTGCATAAAATCCGGTACAGGAGGAATACTATGGAGGCAGAAGGAAACCATGCCGTGAAACCGACAAACGGGGAAAGAGGTGGAGAGAATGACATTTTTGGATTGTTCTGTGACGGGCTGTGTCTACAACGAGGACCGCTGCTGCTGTAAGGGCGAGATCAAGGTGGAGGGCAGCGATGCAAAACGAAACGACGAGACCTGCTGCGCAAGCTTTCGGGAGCGCAGGAGCGGCGCGGCGAGAAATGCCGACAAGCGTATCTCCAAGGTCATTGAAGTGAACTGCGAGGCGTGCGGCTGCGTGTTCAACGAGGGACGGAAGTGCTGCGCGGAGCATATCGGCATTGCAGGGGGAAATGCGTGCGACTGTCAGGAGACAGAGTGCGCAAGCTTTCGCTGCGGCGCATGAATCACGGGAACCGCGCAGGCGGTCGTGTAGAAAAGCCGGGAAGGACGTGACGGATTCTTCCCGGCTCTTTTCAACCGGGGGTAACGCCCGGGAGCTGTCGGAGATATTCACAGAAAGTTCACTTGTATTCACCTCTCTTCTTGCGTACAATGAATGAGGAAAGCGCATCAGAGCGAGGAGGAGCCATGAGAAAAAAATCACACCTGTCACTGGCGAAATATATGGTAGAAAACCTGGAGGACGAAGGACTGCACAAACATCGGTTCTCCTTTTACCTCGGGAGTATTCTGCCGGATATCAAGCCGTCCTTTTTGTATCGCCGGCATGAGATCGGCGAGACGTTCCCGGCGTTTGGCAGGCTCATCGAGCGGCTTTGGGAGCGGAGGAAAAACCGGGAGCGGGTGGGAAGAAAATATTATGTGGATCTGGGACAGGTCAGCCACTATCTGGCGGACTATTTTACGTTTCCGCACAATACGATCTATCCGGGAGGGCTGAAGGAACACTGTGCCTACGAGAAAAAGCTGAAAAGAGATTTGCGGACCGACTTAAAACGGCGGAACGGGGAAACAGGATATCACAGCGCCGGCTGGGAAAAGCTTCGGACGGCGAAGGCGCTGTGCGATTTTGTCGAGCAGGAGCATCGGGATTACCTGGGGCGCCGGCATGATGTGGAGGATGACATCCGTCACATTGTGTCGGTCAACCAGAAGGTTTTGGGTGGAATGACAAAGGTGCGGGCGCTGCAACGCGCGGAATAGGCGGATCCCCGGCTGGAAATGTCGAATCATGGGGATTCTTGACGGTCGGTTTTCGTTGATTTTTCTGCCTTTATGGAGTAATATAACACTGCGGGATCGAGAAGAGAAACGATCCGGCGGCAGCGCTTTTTACAGGGAGGGCTGTCATGAACATAAGACTCTTGGACTTCAAGGAGGACTCATATGAGACAAATTATGGAAACACAGAAGAGGATCGAGGAAGCGAGACACGAACTGAACGAGGCATTTTTACGGAGAGATGAAACCAACTCTTATTACGAAAAGAGCGTAAGGCTGGACAAGCTGATCGAAGAGTATCTGGAGCGGACGGGGCAGCTGAGTGCGCTTGCCTGATCGGACAACAGAATACGGAGACGGGGAGCGGTTCGCGGAGGCGGACCGCTTCCTTTTTTTGCGGGAAAATTTTCCGGACAGAAAATTTCCCGCTTTTTATATTGCATTTTTATGGGAAGTGGGGTAAAATTATCCTAAAAGTGGAGGAAAGTGGTAGAATATGGTGTAAAGTGGTGGAAAAGTTGATAACTTTGTGGAAAACCACGGAAGGCAGGTGTTTGTGTTATGTTTATGGGAGAATACAATCACACAGTGGACACAAAGGGAAGGCTGATCGTTCCATCAAAGTTTCGGGAACAGCTGGGGAACGCCTTTATTGTGACAAAGGGGCTGGACGGATGTCTGTTCGCCTACCCGTCGGAGGAATGGCACGGGATCGAGGAGAAGTTCCGCGGCATTTCGATGACATCGAAGGACGCCAGAAAGTTCTCCCGCTTTTTCTTCGCCGGTGCGGCGGAGGCGGAGGTAGACAAGCAGGGGAGGATCCTGCTGCCGCCGGTTCTGCGGGAGTATGCGGCGCTGCAAAAGGATGTCGTTCTGGTCGGAGTCTTAAGCCGGGTCGAGATCTGGGACAAGGAGCGCTGGATGCAGAACTCCTATGAGGAAGATGAGATGGACGAGATCGCAGAGCACATGGCAGAGCTTGGCTTTAGCATCTAGGTGTCTGCAGGAGGGAGTGGTGAAAAGTGGAGTTTTATCATTACTCCGTCATGCTGGAGGAGACGATAGAGCATCTGAAGATCCGACAGGACGGCATTTATGTGGATGGCACGCTCGGCGGAGGCGGACATGCCTTTGCCATTGCGGGACGCCTGGGAGAGGGCGGACGCCTGATCGGGATCGATCAGGATGCGGATGCCATTGCGGCGGCAGGCGAGCGTCTGGCGGGATTTGGCGACCGGGTCACGATCGTGCGCAGCAATTATGAGCACATGAGATCCGTGCTGGCGGGACTTGGCGTCACGGGAGTGGACGGCATTGTGCTGGATCTGGGAGTGTCCTCCTTTCAGCTGGACACTGCGGAGCGCGGGTTCACCTATCGCGAGGCGGACGCGCCGCTCGACATGCGCATGGATGTGCGCCAGGAGCGCACGGCAGCCGATATCGTCAATCATTACAGCGAACAGGAGTTGTACCGTGTCATTCGAGACTACGGGGAGGATAAATTTGCAAGGAACATCGCGAAGAATATCGTCAGGGAGCGGGAGAGGAAGCCGATCGAGACGGCGGGAGAGCTGACGGAGATCATTCGGGAGTCCATTCCGAAAAAGGTACAGGCGGCAGGCGGGCATCCGGCGAAGCGCACGTTTCAGGCGCTCCGCATTGAGCTGAACCGCGAGCTGGAGATACTGGGGAACCATTTGGATGAGATGATAGAGCTGCTGAATCCGGGCGGACGATTGTGTATTATCACATTTCATTCCCTGGAGGACCGCATTGTCAAGACAAGCTTCAGACGGAACGAGTCGCCGTGCACCTGCCCGAGCGATTTTCCGGTATGTGTGTGTGGAAAGGTCTCCCGCGGCAGGGTGGTCACGCGAAAGCCGATCCTGCCGGGGGAAAGGGAATTAAAAGAAAATACCCGTTCTAAGAGCGCAAAGCTGAGGGTGTTCGAGCGCGCATAGGACGGATGGGGGAAAGAGGAAGTTTTTATGGGCAAGGAAGCGCAAAGAACGCCTGCCGGAGCGGGCAGGCACGGGTACTACGTAGAGGGGAACACGGTCCGCAGGATGCAGGCAGTGCCGAAGGAGCGGCCGGAGCGGGAGACAAGAGAGCAGCCGCAGAGACGGCAGCCGGATAGACAGCAGGAACAGGAGCAGAACAGAAGACGGCGCATTGCAAGAAGAAATCAGGAGCGCGCCCTCCGCATGAGCCGGAGCTACGTCGTATTTTTGACGATGGCTGTGGCTGTGTTCGGCGCGTTTGCGGGCATTTCCATTCAGCTTCAGTCGGATGTGACCGCGCGTATCAAGAATATCTCGCGGCTGGAGAGCCAGATCGCGGATCTGACAGCGGATAACGACGAGGCGTACAAGCGTATCAGCATGACCGTGGATCTTGACAGCATCCGCAATTATGCGATGCAGGTGCTTGGCATGTCCTATGCGAAGGAGTCGCAGATCGTATACTACTCGGTCGGGAATGACGACTACATGAATCAGTACGGCGAGATCCCGGCCAGAGAGAGATAACGGGAGAGCAGATGGCGAAAAGAAAGAGGAAAAAGCCGCCGTTAAAATTTCCGCGGCGGATGCAGAAAAAACTGGTTGTCATGTTCGGAATGGTGGCGCTGCTTCTGATCGGACTCATGGGACGTCTGCTCTACATTGAGGAGACCAGCGGAGAACGGTATGAAAAGATCGTGCTGTCCCAGCAGGCTTACGGAAGCGAAACGATTGCGTATCAAAGAGGTGACATTGTAGACTCTAAGGGAACTGTGCTCGCGACGAGCATTGCGGTCTACAATGTCATCTTAGACTGCTCTGTCATGACAGATAAGGAGCAGTATATCGCCCCGACCATCCAGGCACTGGTACAGTGCTTCCCGGAGCTGACGACCGATGAGCTTTACGGCTATGTGAGAGAGCAGTCGGACAGCCGCTATATCGTTCTGCAGAGAAAGCTTCCCTATGAGGTGATCCAGCCGTTCATAGAGATGCAGGAGGCAGTGGATGAAAAGGGCAATCTGGTCAACCCCGATATCAACGGAGTGTGGTTTGAGAAGGAATATGAGAGGCGCTATCCGTGCGGATCGCTGGCGAGCGCGGTCGTCGGCTTCACGGCTGCCGGAAACGTCGGTGTCAACGGGCTGGAAAACTACTACAACGACGTGCTGAACGGCGTCAACGGGCGCACCTACGGATATCTGAACGCGGACAATAATTTTGAGAAGACCATCAAAAATGCACAGGACGGCAGTCGTATCGTCACCACCATTGACGCCACCATTCAGACGGTTGTGGAGGAGAAGATCGCGGAATTTAACGAAGCGTACAGGGACAATTACAGGGAAGGGGATGCGGGAGCGACGCATATCGGCTTTGTGGCGATGGATCCGAACAACGGCGAGGTGCTCGCGATGGCAAATTATCCCAATTACGACCTGAGCGATCCGAGAGATCTGTCCGCCTACTATACGGAGGAAGAGCTTGCCGTCATGGATGAGGATGCGAAGATGGACGCCCTCAATACGCTGTGGCAGAATTTTTGCGTGACCTACACGTATGAGCCGGGATCCACGGCGAAGCCGTTTACCATGGCAGCGGGCTTGGAAACGGGAACGCTGCTCGGCACGGAGACGTATTACTGCGACGGTTATGAGACGGTGGGAGGTCACGACATTCACTGCGTCGTGCGCACAGGTCACGGCATGGAGACGCTGGAGCAGGCGTTGATGAATTCCTGTAACGATGCGTTGATGCAGATTTCCTATGCCGTGGGGGTGGAGAATTTTACCACGTATCAGCAGATCTTCGGATTCGGGCAGAGGACGAACATCGACCTGCCGGGCGAGACGAGGACGGATTCCCTGATCTATACGGCGGAGAATATGACGCCGGTCGATCTGGCGACCAACGCCTTCGGGCAGAACTTTAACACTTCCATGATCCAGCTCGCGACGGCGTACTGCTCCCTGGTCAACGGGGGATATCTGTATCAGCCGCATGTGGTGAAGCGGATCACAGACGCCGACGGCAATACGATACAGGAGATTGAGCCGACATTGCTGCGTCAGACGGTGTCTGCGGAGACGTCGGAGACGCTGAAGCAGTTCATGTATTCCACAGTGAGCAGCGGTACGGCAGCCACGGCGAAGGTGGACGGATATTCCATGGGCGGAAAGACCGGGACCGCGCAGAAGGCGGGGCGTGACGGCGTCAATTATCTGGTGTCCTTTATCGGATTTGCGCCGATGGACGACCCGCAGATCGTCGTATACTGCGTGGTCGATGAGCCGAACACGATCGAACAGTATCACAGCACGTTCGCGCAGAACATTGCGCGCGAGGTTTTAGAGGAGATCCTTCCTTATATGAATGTCTATCGCGACGAGGAGACCACGGGCATCCATGCGGGATGGGACATCCGGGGGGAGGATGCCGGAGAGATCGCGATGACGGATATCGTGAACGCGGATGAGGAGCCGGAGCCGGAGGAGGAAGGCGCGCTGGATGTGCCTGATACGACGGACGGTCTGGAGGGAGAGACGACGGGAGAGGCAGGGGACGGAGGACCGCCGGAGGAGGAACCGGGGGAGAACGCCCAGCCGCCCGGTTGAGGAAAGGAACTATGTATAACCTCACAGAAGAGCGAATAAGATTTCATGAATGGGATTGCAGAAAGCGCTTTTGTGAGGTTATTCAATGAAAAAGGATGATTTTTTCGTCCGCAGCCGGACTTATAATCGAAAAAAGATCTGGATCATGTTCCTGGCGATCTTTTTCCTCGCGATGTTTCTGATAGGCAGACTGGTCTATCTGATGGTGTTCTGCTCCGTGTACTACGGTCAGGAGGCGGAAGATCTGCACGAGCGGGAGCGCGACATCAAGGCGGCGCGCGGAAGGATCATCGACGCGACGGGGACTGTGCTTGCGACGAACAAGTCCGTCTGTACCGTCTCCGTCGTGCACAGCCAGATCGAGGACCCGGAGGCGGTCATTGCGGCGCTGACAAAGGAGCTTGGCATGTCGGAAGAGACGGTCCGCGCGCGTGTGGAGAAGGTGAGCTCGATCGAGCGGATCAAAACGAACGTTGACAAGGAGATCGGAGACAATATCCGCGCCTACGGGCTTGCCGGGATCAAGGTGGATGAGGACTATAAGCGTTATTATCCCTATGATACGCTTGCCTCCAAGGTGCTGGGCTTTACGGGCGCGGACAATCAGGGGATCCTGGGACTGGAGGTGGTCTATGACGAGTATCTGCAGGGGACCAGCGGAAAGATCCTGACCCTGACGGATGCCCGTGGCATTGAGATCGAAAATGCGGGGGAGACCCGCGTGGAGCCGGTCAACGGGAATGACCTCTATATCTCCATGGATATCAATATCCAGCAGTATTGCGAGCAGGCGGCGGAAAAGGCGTATGTGCAGAAAAGCGCGGACAGCGTGTCGATCATTGTCATGGATCCGCGGAACGGCGAGCTGATGGCAATGGTAAATTATCCGGAATTTCATCTCAACGAACCGTTCGTCCTCATAGATGAGATGCTGCCGGAGCCGGAGTCCGGTGAGGAGGGCGAAATCGCCGCGCAGGCGTCCGCCCTGACGGAGGAGGAGCGGCAGGACCTTCTGAACCAAATGTGGCGCAACCAGTGTATCAGCGACACCTATGAGCCGGGCTCCACCTTCAAGATCATCACGGCGGCGGCTGCGCTGGAGGAGGATGTCGTAAAGCTGGAGGACGCGTTTTACTGTCCGGGGTATAAGATCGTGGAGGACAGGAAGATCCGGTGCGCGAAGACGACCGGTCATGGCGCGGAGACCTTTGTGACCGGGATCATGAACTCCTGCAACCCTGTGTTTATCGAGCTTGGCGAGCGGCTTGGAACGGAGCGGTACTACCATTATTTTCAACAGTTCGGTCTGATGCAGAAAACTGCCATCGACCTGCCGGGCGAGGCGGCGACGATCATGCACAAGCAGGAGAACGTGGGACCTGTGGAGCTGGCGACGATCTCCTTCGGGCAGTCCTTTCAGATCACGCCGATCCAACTTGTGACGACTGTTTCTTCTATTATAAATGGGGGCACTAGAGTCACTCCGCATTTTGGAGTCGAGGTCCGGGACGCGGACGGGACGCTGGTGGAGAAGCTGTCCTACCGGACGACCGGAGGCATTGTGAGCACAGAGACCTCGGAGACCATGCAGTATCTGCTGGAAAAGGTGGTCTCGGAGGGCGGCGGAAAGAACGCCTACATCGAAGGATATTCCATCGGCGGGAAGACCGCGACCTCACAGACCCTGCCGCGGAGCCGGAACCGCTATATCTCCTCCTTCCTGGGATTTGCGCCCGCGGACGATCCGCAGGTACTGGTGCTCTGCATCATCAACAATCCGCAGGGAACCTACTATGGCGGCACCATTGCCGCGCCTGTGGTGAAAGAAATCATGGAAAACATTTTGCCCTACCTTGATTAATTGCAGAAAATAACGTATACTGGATAAGTTGGAATCATGAGAGCGGTTTTCGCTTGAGGAAGAACAAGAGGTGCTTGCCATGACATATGAAATCATAACTCCGGTAATTGCAGCGTTTGCGATCAGCGCCATCCTGGGACCGATCGTGATCCCGTTTTTGCGGAGGCTCAAGATCGGGCAGACGGAGCGCAAGGAGCTGGAGTCCCACCTCAAAAAAAACGGGACGCCGACGATGGGAGGGCTGATGATCCTCGCCGCCATTGTCGTCACCTCGCTGTTTTACGTGAAGGATTATCCCAGGATCATACCTGTGCTCTTCATGACGGTCGGATTTGGCGTGATCGGATTTTTGGATGATTACTTAAAGGTCGTGCTCCGACGGTCGGACGGATTGCTCCCCTGGCAGAAAATGCTCTGTCAGCTCATCGTCACGACCGTGTTTGCCGTGTACATGGTGCGTTACGCAGGGGTCTCCCTGACGATGCTGATCCCCTTTTCCGGAGGGAAATATCTCGATATCGGGTGGGCCGCGGTCCCGCTGCTGTACGTTGCCGTGGTCGGCACAGTGAACGGCACGAACTTTACGGACGGACTGGATGGGCTCGCCTCGAGTGTGACGATCATGGTCGCGACGTTCTTTTCCGTCGTTGCGATCGGCACGGACGCGGGGCTTGCGCCGATCACCTGTGCCGTGGTCGGCTCGCTGCTGGGCTTTCTGCTGTTTAACGTATATCCGGCAAGCGTGTTTATGGGCGACACGGGCTCGCTCGCGCTGGGAGGGTTCGTGGTGTCCACGGCGTACATGATGCAGATGCCGCTGTTCATCCCGATCGTGGGGCTGATTTATCTGGCGGAGGTGTTGTCCGTCATCATTCAGGTGACATATTTCAAGAAGACGGGCGGAAAGCGGATCTTCCGCATGGCGCCGCTGCATCATCATTTTGAGCTTGGCGGATGGTCGGAGACCAGGGTCGTGGCAGTCTTCTCGATCACGACGGCGATCCTCTGCATGATCGCGCTGCTGGCGATCTAAACGCGCAGGCGGGGCGGAACGGTCGGGAGAAAGTGAGGTGTTCCATATGGATTTGACAGGTAAGACCGTGCTCGTTGTCGGCTCCGGTATCAGCGGGGTGGCGGCGACGGAGCTTTTGCAAAAGAAAGGGATAAAGATGGTTCTGTTTGACGGAAATAAGGATCTGGATGCCGGGGAGCTCGTGAAAAAGCATCCCGTGTTTGCGGATATCGAGATCTGGCTCGGCGATCTTCCGGAGGGTGGAATGGAGCGTATCGACCTTGTGGTGCTCAGCCCCGGCGTGCCGACCGATATCCCGATGGTGGAAGCGTTTCGGGAGCGCGGCACGCCGATCTGGGGGGAGATCGAGCTCGCCTACCATTTCGCAAAGGGACGCATCGTGGCGATCACCGGGACGAACGGCAAGACGACGACGACGGCGCTGACGGGGGAGATCCTGGCAAGCTGTTTTTCGGATGTGAGAGTGGTCGGCAACATCGGCATTCCGTATACCTCGGTCGCGGCGGAGACGACCGAGGAGACTGTGACGGTCGCGGAGATCAGCAGCTTTCAGCTGGAGACGACGCAGGAATTTTGTCCCAAGGTTTCCGCGATCCTCAACATCACGCCGGATCATCTGAACAGACACCATACGATGGAGTGTTATATCGCGACAAAGGAGCGTATCACGGAGCGCCAGGGAGCGGACGACACCTGTGTGCTGAACTATGAGGACGAGGTGCTGCGGGCGTTCGGAGAGCGGCTTGGCAGCAAGGTGCTGTTTTTCTCCAGCAAGAGAGAGCTGGAGCGGGGGCTGTATCTTAAGGACGGGACCATCTTTTATGCGGACGGCGCAGCAAAGACCCCGGTCATCGCGACAAAAGAACTACAGATCCTGGGCACGCACAACCATGAGAACGCCATGGCGGCTGCGGGGATGGCGCTGGCGATGGGCGTCCCCCTGCCAAAGATCGCGGAGGCGTTAAAGCGTTTTCGCGCCGTGGAGCACCGCATCGAGTATGTGACGCAAAAGCGCGGGGTGCGCTTTTACAACGATTCCAAGGGGACGAACCCGGATGCCGCGATCAAGGGCATCTGCGCGATGGACCGCCCGACGCTTCTGATCGGCGGCGGCTACGACAAGGACAACACCTACGACGAGTGGATCGAGAGCTTCGACGGGAAGGTAAAGCTGCTGGCGCTGATCGGTCAGACGCGGGAGAAGATCGAGGCGTGTGCGCGGGCGCACGGGTTTACCGATGTTGTGCTCTGCGACAGCCTGGAGCAGGCGATCGATATCTGCTATGAAAAGGCGTCGTCCGGCGATGCCGTGCTCCTGTCGCCGGCATGCGCGAGCTGGGGAATGTTCAAAAACTATGAGGAGCGCGGGCGTCTGTTCAAGGAACACGTGCATGCGCTGCAGGAGTAGCAAGATGGCGAAAAGTCAGGAAAGACCGAAAAAAGAAAAATCGATCCGGTACTTTGATTACAGCATGCTGTTTTTGATCATTTTTCTGTTATGCTTTGGACTGATCATGCTCTACAGTACCAGCTCCTATTACGGCTCGACCCGTTTTGGGAATGCGGCGTATTACCTGAAGCGCCAGTTGTTTGCGACAAGCCTCGGCGTTGTGGCGATGATCGTTATTTCCCGTATTCCGTACCGTTTCTGGATGCACTTAAGCGGGCTTGCCTACCTGCTGGCGCTGGCGCTCTGTACCGCCGTGATCTTTGTGGGAAGCGAGCACAAGGGGCAGTCGCGCTGGCTGGAGATCGGTCCGTTGTCGTTCCAGCCGTCCGAGTTCGCAAAGCTTGCGGTCATCATCTTCCTGGCGACCATTGTCTACAAGACGTCCAGACAGATCGAGGAGTTCAAGTCGCTCGTAAAGGTCATTCTGATCGTGATGCCCATTGTGGGCGTGGTCGCATATAATAACTTAAGCACGGCGATCATCATTCTCGGCATTGCCATATGCATGCTGTTTGTGGCGAGCCCGAAGTACTCCCACTTTGTGTTGGTGGGCGCGGGCGCCATCCTCGTCGGCGTCGTGTTCATCTTTGCGATGAGCTACCGCGCGGAGCGCATCCAGATCTGGCTGCACCCGGAGGAGTACGACAAGGGGTATCAGACGATGCAGGGGCTCTATGCCATTGGCTCCGGCGGATTGTTTGGCAGGGGGCTCGGGGAGAGCATGCAAAAGCTCGGATTCATCCCGGAGGCGCAGAACGACATGATCTTTTCCGTCATCTGCGAGGAGCTGGGTCTGTTCGGCGCCGTCAGCCTGATCCTTTTGTATCTGCTGCTGATCTGGCGGTTCATGATCGTAGCGAACAACGCGTCGGACCTCTACGGAGCGCTGATCGTGGTGGGCGTTATGGCGCATATCGCCATTCAGGTCATACTGAATATCGCCGTGGTCACAAATTCGATCCCGAACACAGGAATCTCCCTGCCGTTTATCAGCTACGGGGGAACATCGATCCTTTTCCTGCTGTCGGAGATGGGGCTGGCGCTGTCCGTATCGCGAGGGATCAGACTTGAGGTCGTGTGATGATGATTAGAGAACAGAGACGAAGGAGAAAAAGAAGAAAGATCGCGCTGATCGCCTTTTTGATCTTTTTGCTCGTGGCAGCTGTCGCCGTGCTGATCGTATGGAAGGTGTTCACGGTGCAGGAGGTCGTCGTGGAGGGGAATGAGATGTATTCCGACGAGCAGATCCGGCAGATCGTGTTGACGGATGAATATTCCTGGAATTCCCTCTATGTGGTGGCGAAGTACCGCCTGCTGGACACGGGGGAGGTGCCGTTCGTAGACACGATGGAGATCTCGCTCACGGATCCGCACACCCTGCATGTCGTAGTGTATGAAAAGGGCATCCTGGGCTGCTTTTACATTGAGTCGATCGGGCAGAATGCCTATTTCGACAAGGACGGATTTGTGGTGGAGACTTCCTCGGAGGTGATCCCGGACGTGCCGAAGGTGACAGGGATCTCCTGCGATCAGGTCGTGCTGTATGAGAAGCTTCCGATCGAACAGGAGCAGCTGCTCGGCAAGCTGCTGAATCTGACGCAGACGCTGGAAAAATACGGAATACTTCCCCAGGAGATCCACTATGACAGCAGTCTGGAACCGACCCTGACCTATGAGGGGGTACAGGTGGTAGTAGGTTCGACGGATTATCTGCCGCAAAAGGCGAAGCGGCTTGCGGAGATCCTTCCGCAGCTGGCAGGCATGCAGGGGACGCTGTATCTGGATACATGGACGCCGGACACGACGGACATCGTATTTAAGCATCTGTGATGCCGGAGCGGGCATCGCGCGAAAAAAAATGAAAAAATCAGTTGATAATTTGCAGGAAAGATTATATTATAGTGTATATGAGTTTAAAAATGGGTGAAAAGCAGAATGCATGGGGATAAATTTGGGATAGAGTGAAGGAGGAACACCACATTGATAGAAATGATGATGACCGAAGCGGATACCAGTGCAAAGATCATAGTGATTGGTGTGGGAGGCGCTGGGAACAACGCTGTGAATAGAATGATCGACGAGAACATCGGCGGTGTGGAGTTTATCGGTGTCAATACGGACAGCCAGGCGCTGACGCTCTGCAAGGCGCCGACTACGATCCAGATCGGTGAGAAGCTGACGAAGGGACTCGGTGCGGGCGCACAGCCTGAGATCGGCGAGAAGGCGGCGGAGGAGAGCACGGAGGAGCTTTCTGCGGCTGTGAAGGGCGCGGATATGGTGTTCGTCACCTGCGGCATGGGAGGCGGTACCGGCACGGGCGCGGCTCCGGTCGTCGCGAAGCTTGCAAAGGAACAGGGCATCCTGACGGTCGGAGTCGTCACAAAGCCCTTCAAATTTGAAGCAAAGCAGCGCATGGTGAATGCGCTTTCCGGTATCGACCGCCTGAAGGAGAGCGTCGATACGCTGATCGTGATCCCGAATGACAAGCTGCTTGAGATCGTGGATCGGCGCACCACGATGCCGGATGCGCTCAAAAAGGCGGACGAGGTGCTTCAGCAGGCAGTACAGGGGATCACGGATCTGATCAACCTGCCGGCGTTGATCAACCTGGATTTTGCGGACGTGTCTACCGTTATGAAGGACAAGGGTATGGCGCACATCGGTATCGGCAGCGCGAAGGGCGACGACAAGGCGCTCGAGGCGGTCAAGCTTGCTGTGGCAAGCCCGCTGCTGGAGACGACGATCAACGGTGCGACGCATGTCATCATCAATATCTCCGGGGATATCTCCCTGATGGATGCAAACGATGCGGCAAGCTATGTGCAGGATCTGGCGGGAGAGGATGCCAACATTATTTTCGGTGCGAAGTATGACGAGTCGATGTCCGATGCGGCGACGATCACAGTCATTGCGACGGGACTGGAGAATCCGTCGACGGCGGCAGGGAAGATCATGCCGAAGCTGCGCTATGACAACCCGGTGTCTGTGACAAGACCTGTGACGGGAGCGGGATTGGGCAGACCAGCCGCTGCCATGGGTGCGACAGCGGGCGCTTCCGCGGGAGTGACGCCGCCGCAGCCGCAGACGTCCGCTCCGACCTTTGCCGGTCTCCAAAAGCCGCGCCAGCCGGAGAGCACAGTGCCGCAGATGGATATCAAGATCCCGGATTTTCTCAAGAATTCCCGCAAGTAGCCGGCAAAAATAAAGAAGCCATAGACATATGGTCCGTTTGGACATGTGTCTATGGCTTTTTTTTGCATATCCCGCGACGGCATCCTGAAAAAAATGTCAAAACAGGAGGATGAATCCTATGTTTCGTGGGAGCTGTTGTGACAAAAAATCTGCCGCGACCGCCGTATAATGTCCGTAAAGGCAGGGCGGCTGGTGGACCGCCGCTTTGGGAAGAGGAGAGCGGGGTGAAAAGCGATCTACATATTTTACGCAGATGTCTTTTGGCTTCAGAATTTTTTGATGGATCTGATCGCTGTGACAGGAGTCAACTGTTTTTTGCACAGAAACAGGACGTACCGGCGTCTGATCTTTACGTCCGCGCTGTTTTCCCTGGCGGGTCTCCTGCTGCTGCTTGCGCTGCGAAACGTTCTGCTCTATGCGCTGGCGACACATTTTTTGCTTAACACGGGCATGGTGCTCGTCTGCTTCGGCTGGACGGGACGCAGAGAGTTTTTGGAGAACTGGGCAGTGACCTATCTGGTCGTCATTTTGCTGGGCGGTTTTTTGGAGTGGGTGACGGAAAACGGCGTGCTGCCGCGGAATGTCTTGTCAGAGGCGCTCGTGGGGGCGTTGTTCCTGTATGCCGTGCTGCTGTATGTGCGCCGGAGGCGGAGGTTTGGGAGTCATCTGCTGCGGGCGGAGCTCTGTAAGGGGGAGCGTACGCTCTCTGTCACGGCGTACTGGGACAGCGGGAATCAGCTGAGGGATCCGTATACCGGTCAAAGTGTCAGCATTTTAAGCCGCGCGAAGGCGGGGGAACTCTTTTCGGAGGAGCTGGACCGGTTCCGCCTTGTGCCGTACCGGTCGTTAGGCGAGCAGAACGGGATGCTGTGGGTCACGGATGTGGAAGAGCTGCGGCTGTACAAGGGGAAGGAATGTGTGAGCCATGCGCATGCGGCGGTCGGGATCGCGCAGCAGGGTCTTTTGGAAGAGAAGGCGTACGACCTCGTCCTGCACGCATCCCTGCGCTGAACACGGATAAGGGAAGATCACAGTGGAAAGGAAAGTGAAAACGTCATGTACATAAATTTGTTCGTCCCGGAAGATCGGGAGCATAATCTGTGGGAGGGGATCCGGCGTATCTTTTTCCGCCAGCCGGACGAGGTGCATTATATCGGAGGGGCGGAGGTCTTGCCGGCGCCGCTTCCCGTGGAGGAGGAGACGGCATGCATCCGTATGCTGGGGAGCGACGATCCGGAGAAGGCGAGAAAGAAGCTGATCGAACATAATCTCCGGCTGGTCGTTTA
>CANRBT010000014.1 GCA_947628935.1 uncultured Roseburia sp.
TTTTTCAGGTTGACCGGGATCGCATTGAAGATCGCTTCACGTACGTTTGTCAGGGAGAGCACGATGAAGATGAGTCCTTCCACAAATACCGCCATCAGAGCGATCTGCCAGGAATAGCCCATCGCACCGCAGACTGTGTATGCAAAATAGGCGTTCAGTCCCATGCCGGGCGCCAGTGCGAACGGGTAGTTTGCGAGCAGCGCCATGACGAGCGTACCGACGAAGGAAGCCAGCGCCGTCGCGATCAGAACGGCGTTCTTATCCATTCCGGCTTCCGCCAGCATGGTCGGGTTGACGGCAAGGATGTATGCCATCGTCATGAAGGTCGTGATGCCTCCCATGACCTCCACCCTGACGGAGGTATTGTTTTCTTTCAGCTTAAATAATTTTTCCAACATGTGTTTACTCCTCTTTTCCATTATTTTCCATCGTAAGCGATGATGGAGGCAACGTCGTATTTTGTGAGTCTCTTTCGACCTTCAAGCCCCTTCAGCTCCAGCAGGAACAGGATCTTGACGATTTCGCCGCCGAGCTGTTCGATCAGCCTTGCACCGGCTTCGACCGTACCGCCGGTAGCGATCAGGTCGTCGACGAGCACGACCTTCTGACCGGGGAGAATGGCGTCCTTGTGCAGCTCGATCGTCGCCTTGCCGTATTCCAGGTCGTACTCCGTAGAGACGGTCTCACAGGGGAGCTTTCCCTTCTTGCGGATCGGAACGAATCCCTTTCCGAGAGCGTAGGCGATCGGGATGCCAAACAGAAAGCCCCGCGACTCCATGCCGACAACGACATCGAAATCGACGTCCTTTAGCTGCTCGAGCAGCAGGTCGACGGACAGCTTTAAACCGTCCGGATCCTGAAGGATGGTCGTAATGTCGCGGAATTGGATGCCCGGCTCCGGGAAATCAGGAATGGTCCTTACATACTCTTCAATTCGCTTCATGTCTCGTTTTCCTTTCTTTTCGTATTTGGTACCGCAGGCATATAAAAAGCCCCCGTCCCTTAAAAGGACGAGGGCATATGCTCGTGATACCACCTTTTTTTACAGACAGCTCGCGCCGCCTGCCTCTGTAAGTGTCCAACAACACTTTAGCGTGGTAACGTGCGCCACTCCGTCACAGCCTACTGGATCTTTGTGAGATCCGCATTCGGTGTGAAGCTCGGGGATGTATTCAAAACAGGGGTTCCGTGCACCTCTCATCGACCGGTAGCTTTCTGTCCGTCCTTCCTGCTCCTACTTCTTCCCGTCACAGCCGTTATCTCTCTGAAACAGCCTTATTATAAGCGCGTTGCAAAAGTTTTGTCAACCCTGTTTTTCAATCCTCTGTACAGGATATCCGCCGATATGTTATAGTAATTTTACAGAAAATACGGTTATGGGAGTATGGGGGATCATAGAGACATGAAGCTTCTATATAATATAGATTTTGAGGTTGCCTCGCTGGGATATCTGCTGGTCGTCAATATTTTCCTGCGTCTGCAATATACACGAACCGAGATCAATCGGGAATTTCAGAGACTGGCGCTTAGTACCTTGATCGCGGATGCGCTGGATGTGGCGACTGCCATTACGATCAGCTACGGAGCTGTGGTTCCGAACTGGTTCAACATGCTGTTCAATACGACATACGCCGGAATGATCGTTATCGTGGGGTATTGCTTTATGCGCTATGTGTCTGCGTATGTGTATGCGGGCAGGGAGACGCCGGTCATGCTGTGCAACGATATTCTCTTTGCCGTATGCCTGTGCACTGTGCTGGCGAACATGCTGACCGGGCATATTTTCTACTTTGACGAACAGGGATCGTACATACACGGACCGCTGTACCTGCTGGTCTATTTTATACCGTATTATTATATGCTGTTTGCGGCGGGGGTTCTTCTGCGGAATCGGGCGAAATTCCGCATCAGACAGCAAATTTCCATATTTGTATTCCTGGTGCTCAGCATGCTCGGGATCGGGGCGCAGATGCTGTTCTTTTCGGATGTGCTCTTAAGCGTATTCAGTATCACAGTCGGGGAGCTGGTGCTCATGTTCACGCTGGAGACCCCGGACTATCAGAGGCTCATCGAGACGATGGAGGAGCTGGACAACCTGCAGAAGAACTTAAAGCATGAGGTCAGACGGCAGACGCAGAAGGCGGATCGGCTGGCGCGCCAGGCGATGCAGACCCTTGGTATGACGATCGACGCGAAGGATACATATACCAAGGGGCATTCCGTGCGTGTGGCGGAATATGCGCGCGAGATGATCCGCAGGAACGGAGGCTCCGAGGAGGAGCAGGAGCGCATCTATGAAATGGGGCTTTTGCACGATATCGGAAAAATCGGGGTGTCGGACGCCGTGATCAATAAGAGCAGCAGTCTGACGGATCAGGAGTATGCACAGATCAAGCAGCATCCTGTGATCGGCGCGGATATCCTAAAGAGCATGGCGGAGGAGATACCGGGCATCGAGGTCGGCGCGCGGTGGCACCATGAGCGTTATGACGGCGGAGGATATCCCGACGGGCTGAGCGGGGAGGAGATCCCTAAGGAGGCGCGTATCATTGGAGTAGCGGATGCATACGATGCGATGACTTCCAGGCGGAGTTACCGCGATGCGCTGCCGCAGGCTGTAGTGCGTTCGGAGCTTGTCAAGGGGATGGGCAAGCAGTTTGATCCTGTGTATGCGAAGCTGATGATACAGATGATGGACGAGGACGTGCATTACGATCTGAGAGAAAAATAGCGCGCAGATGCATAAATTCTTCCGTGTTTTCCAATAATATCATTATCTTATATAGAAAAGAGGTAATGATATGGTATTGACAGAAAAAGAGACCGCTGCGATCAAGGATCTGCAGACACAGGAGCAGACCTGCATTGAAAAGTATGGCAAGTACAGCGGTGAGGCGAAGGATCCTGTGTTAAAGAATCTGTTCGACGATCTGAAACGAAATGAACAGCAGCACTATGACTCTCTCGGGCAGGTGCTGAACGGTTCCGTGCCCTCCTGTAACTGCAACGACCGTCACGGCAAGGAGTACAGCCCGAAGGCGACCTATGACGGCATGACAAATTCCGAGGACAAAAAGTCGGACTGCTTTCTGGCGACGGACTGCATCGGCACGGAGAAGCTGGTGTCATCCGAGTACAATTCCGACGTGTTCGTATTCGGCGACCCGGATGTGCGCAAGCTGCTCGCCGATATCCAGATCGAGGAACAGAACCACGCGGAGATGCTTTACAAATATAAGACGGTGAACGGGATGGTATAAGAGACGTTCCGCAAAAATCAGGTGCAGAGCTTTCTGCACCTGATTTGTTATGCGGGGAATGTGGCAGTGACGACAAAGGTATGACCGTCGGGTGTCTGTGCAGAAATCCTTCCTCCATGCGCGTTCACGATGGCTTTTGCCATGGACAGTCCGATGCCGTGACCGCCGGTCTCGGAATTGCGCGAGACGTCTGTGCGGTAAAAACGGTCAAAGACGTGCGGGAGATCCGCCGGGTCGATCTCGGAGGAGGAGGTATTGGACACGGAGAGGAGCAGGGAGCGATTCCTTTTGGTAAACTCCAGGGAAATGTTCCCGCCCTCGGGCGAATATTTGAGGGCGTTGTCCAAAAAGATGGAGACGAGCTGCCCGATCGATTTCTCGTTCCCGTGCATGGAGAGCATCGGCGTGACCTTGCAGGAAAAAATCTTTTGTTGTGCCTGCGCGAGAGTCTGAAACGGCATGGCGACCTCCTCCATGACCTCAGATACCGGAAATGTGACCATGGGAAGCATCTGCTCGGATTCCTCCATGCGCGCCAGGCTGACCAGATCGTTCGTCAGAGAGGAGAGACGCTTCGCCTGCTGACGGATATCCGTAACGCTCTCGTTTTCTCCGAACTCCATTTCGAGGAGGTCGATATTGGTGTTGATGATGGCGAGAGGCGTTTTGATCTCGTGCCCGGCGTCCGTGATAAAGCGTTTTTGCTTTTCATAGCTCTCGGCAATGGGTTGGATGATTTTCCCGGCAAAAAAGGTGATGATGAGGAACACGGCGAACAGACCTGCCAGGGACATGCCGATGCTGGTGAAAAGAAAGCTGTAGAAGGAGTCCAGTCTGCGCCCGCAGTCCAGGAACGTGACACGGGTCATATCGCCCTCCGTGCGCCGGTAAAAGCGAAAGTCGTTCAGGAAACCGCCGGCGGAGTCCTGTGCCAGGACCGTCTGTGCGTATGCGATCGCCGTGCCTGTGTCCACGGAAAAAATGCGGCTTGTCTCCGTAAAGACGACATTGCCGGAGGCGTCGAGCATGACGGAAAAGTATCTGGATTCGTAGGGAAGCTCCGGGGACATCCCGGGAGGCAGCGGGCGGTTTTGGTCCGCGCCCTCGCCGGCGCCCTCTCCCGGGGAGGGAAAGATGCCCTTATTCTGTGAGATGAGCGTCAGGATCTCATCGGCTTCCCGGCACACAGAGGTATAATTCAAGAGATTCATCCCTGTGACGATGACGACAAGGAGCAAAAACAGGGACAGCATGGACAACAGGATAAATTTGCGCTTTAGTTTTCGGATCATGAGCGTTCCTCCAATGAGTAGCCGACGTTTCTGGAAACCTTGATCTGAATGTCTGCATGGAGCGCGGCAAGTTTTTTCCTCAGATAGGAGATGTAGACCCAGACGACATTGATCTCCGCTTCACTGTCATATCCCCATATTTTTTCCATAAAGCGCTCCGCGGCAATGACCTGGTGCGGATTGGACATAAAGTATTCCATCATCTGAAATTCCCGATTCGTCAGGCGAAAGCTTCCGCTCGGAGAGGCAAGCTCAAACGTGACGCGGTCCAAGGTGATATTCCCGAATTTCAGCCGCGGGTCTGCCGCTGCCTGGCTTCTGGTGATCGCGCGGAGGACGGCGAGGAGCTCCTTTGCGTCAAACGGCTTTGTCATGTAGTAATCCGCACCGCTGTCAAGCCCCTGAACCTTGTCATCGATCTCTGATTTGGCGGTAAGCACGAGAACAGGGATGGAGATGCCCCGGCTGCGTGCGGTCTTTAATACGGAAAGCCCGTCCAGCTTTGGCATCATGACGTCTAAGATAGCGGCGTCATAGTTTCCGGATTCCAGGTATGCGAGGGCTTCCTCCCCGTCATGCACGGCATCCGCGGAGTAGTTGTTCTTTTCCAAAAGTTTCCGGAGAGCCCGGGCGAGCGGACGCTCGTCCTCTGCAAGTAAGATCCGCATATGTTCTGGTTCCTTTCCCTGTCTTTTTTGCATTATATCATAATTTTTAAAATTTTATGGCAATTTTTAATTTGGATTAAGTTTTCTCCCCCATAATCACAGACGAACAGGAGGGAACGGTCATGGGTTATCAGAAGGTTTTTCAGCGTTACGAGTTAAAGTACATGCTGACAAGGGAGCAGAAGGAGAGGATCTTAGCGGCGATGGAGCCCTATATGGCGCTGGACGAGTACGGCCGCACTGTGATCCGCAACATTTATTTTGACACGGACGATTACAGGCTGATCCGCCGGTCGATCGAGAAGCCGGCGTACAAGGAAAAGCTGCGCATCCGCAGCTACAGCAAGGCGAAGCCGGAGAGCCCGGTCTTTGTGGAGCTGAAGAAAAAATATGATTCCGTCGTGTACAAACGGCGGCTTTCCATGCCGGAGGATTCGGCGATGGAGTGGGTGCAGGGAGAGCAGACATGCGAACGGGAAACGCAGATCTCGGACGAGATCGACTATTTCCTTTCCTATTATGAGACGCTTCATCCGGTCGTCTTTCTCTCCTATGAGCGCGAGGCATACTATTCCCTGGACGGCGGGGATTTCCGAATCACGTTTGATGACAACATTCTCTGCCGCCAGGAGGAGCTGTCGCTGGAGGCGGACGTGTGGGGTACTCCCCTGCTGGCGGACGATACGGTCCTGATGGAGGTCAAATGCGCCGGCGGGCTTCCGCTCTGGCTGGCGCATGTCCTGTCGGAGGAGCATATTTATAAGACGTCGTATTCCAAATACGGAACGGCATATCAAATGGTGATCTACCCGGAGTTAAAGGAGGAAGTGAGCAATGCTTGACACATGGTTTCAGGGAATGTTTGATTCGGATTTTACGGTTGTGATCGGAGTGACCGATTTTCTTGCCTGCGTGGCGGTCTCGCTGCTGCTGGGGCTGCTGCTGGCCTGCAGCTATATGTACCGCACGCGCTACACGAAAAGCTTTGTCGTGACGCTGGCTCTGCTGCCCGCGGTCGTCTGCGTCGTGATCATGATGGTGAACGGAAACGTAGGCACGGGCGTTGCGGTCGCCGGGGCGTTCAGTCTGGTGCGGTTCCGCTCCGTGCCGGGCACGGCAAAGGAGATCGGCGCGCTGTTTCTCGCCATGGCGGCGGGGTTGATCGCGGGAATGGGCTATCTGGGATTTTCCGCACTGTTTACGGTTATGATGAGCGCGGTCTTTATGATTTACAATCGTTTGGATCTCGGTGCGAAAAGGAATGCCGCGATCCGCAAGACCGTCCACGTTACGATTCCGGAGGATCTGGATTATACGGGCGTTTTTGACGATATCTTTTCCGAGTATACGACGGCCTGTGAGCTGGTGCACGTCAAGACCACGAACATGGGGAGCATGTTCCGGCTGACCTATGACGTGACGCTGCGGGACGCGGGCAGGGAGAAAGAGCTGATCGATAAACTCCGCTGCCGGAACGGAAATCTGGAAATCTCCGTCTCCAGACAGGAGACGGTCGCTATGGAGCTGTAGGAGGGAGATTCTGATATGAAAAAAAGAGCGGTTGCGGCGCTGCTGACCCTGGCACTGCTGACGGGCGGCTGCGGCGTGCAAAAGGACGGCGGAAGCGGGGAAAACGGAACTGCTGCCGCGGCGGGCGGCGGGGAGAGCAGCGCCGCGGCGGAGGAGACGGCGGCAGCCGATATGTTTACGGACCGGGATTACGAGATCGGCTATGACGAGAGCAGCAGTGTCCGTATTCAGTTAAACGGCGATTCGATCGCCTGCGATTCGGACGACGTGCAGATCACGGACACCACGGCGGTCATTTCCGGGGAGGGAACCTACATTCTGTCCGGTACGCTGGACGACGGCATGATCGTCGTCAATGCGGGGGAGCAGGATAAGGTGCAGCTGGTGCTGGACGGGGCGTCGATCTGCAGCGGGACCTCCGCCGCGCTGTATATTCTGGAGGCGGATAAGGTGTTTCTGACGCTGGCAGACGGCACGGACAACGAGCTGTCGAACGGAGGGAGCTTCGTTGCGGTCGATGAAAACAACATCGACGGCGCCGTTTTCTCCAAACAGGATCTGACGCTGAACGGAGAGGGAAGCCTGACCGTTGTCTCACAGGCGGGGCACGGCATCGTGTGCAAGGACGATCTCGTGTTCACGAGCGGAACCTACACAATCGAAGCGGGCTCGCACGGGCTGGATGCGAATGACAGCGTGCGGGTCGCGAATGCGGAAATCTCTATACAGGCCGGGGAGGACGGGATCCACGCGGAGGATTCGGATGAGGAGCAGACGGGATTTTTTTACATGGCAAGCGGTACGCTTGAGATCGAGGCTGGCGACGACGGGATCCACGCGGCGGACACGCTGACGGTCGCGGACGGTGCGATCCGTATCACAGAGAGCTATGAAGGGCTGGAGGCCCTGCATCTGGAGATCGCCGGAGGGGAGATCTCTCTGGTGGCGGAGGATGACGGTCTGAACGCCGCCGGAGGCACGGACGCCAGCGGATTCGGCGGCATTGGCGGTATGACAGACTTCGGGGGACGGGGCGGAATGCCGCGGGGCGAGATGTCTGAGGACGGACAGATGCTGCAGCAGGGCGAGATGCCGGAGGACGGACAGATGCCGCAGCAGGGCGAGATGCCGCAGGACGGACAGATGCCGCAGCGGGGCGAGATGCCGGAGGACGGACAGATGCCGCAGCAGGGTGAGATGCCGCAGGACGGACAGATGCCGCAGCAGGGTGAGATGCCGGAGGGTGCACAGATGCCGCAGGGCGCTTCCTCTGACGGATCGATCCTGATCTCGGGAGGAACACTGGACATCATCGCATCCGGGGACGGCATCGACGCCAATGGGACGCTGGAGATCACAGGCGGGTTCATTACGGTCGCCGGACCGACGCAGGGAGATACGGCGACACTGGATTACGATGTGAGCGGAACGATCACAGGTGGGACGTTTATCGGGACCGGCAGCGCCGGGATGGCACAGTCCTTCCGCTCGTCGGAGCAGGGAGTGGTATTTGTCAAAACGGAGGAGCAGGCTGCGGGCACACAGATCACGCTGACGGACGCGCAGGGCGCCGAGCTGTTTTCCGTCGAGCCGGAGCTGCCGTTCGGGGTTGTGATCCTGAGCAGCCCGGAGCTTGTTTCGGGGGAGACGTACACGCTTTCTGTGGGCGCCGTGTCCTGGGAGGTGACGGCGGACTGAAATGAGATCTGCCGGTGGCGTGCCTCGCCCAAAAGAGTTATAATGCAAAAGAACAATAACCGGGTGAGGTGCGAGGGTGTCATGAAACGGAAAGCGATCTTTTTGGACATTGACGGAACATTGGTGAATCGGAACGGCGAGGTGCCGCCTTCCGCGCGGGAGGCGCTCTGCAGGGCGGGGAAAAAGGGACACGAGCTCGTCCTCTGCAGCGGGCGGAGCCGTTTTCAGATCCCGGAGAGTCTGCTGGAGCTGGGCTTTTCCGGGATCGTTGCCGCGACGGGGGCTTATGTGACGGCGGGGGACGAGCTCATTTTTCACGCCTGTATCGACGAGGAGCACCGCAGGAGCAGCTATACATACCTGGAGGGAAACGGCTTTATCTTCTTTTATCAGGCGGCGCATGCGGTCCTCATCAATCCAAGATGCTATGAAGGGATGCTGGAGATCTACCGGGAGCTCGGGATGTCGGCGCGGAATACGGAGCAGTTGGCATCCCGAATGCGTATCGTGGAGGAGCCGTGGAGGGATCCCGGAAACGAAAAGATCGTTTATCACAAGGGACCCTTTCCGCTGCAGCAGGTGCAAAGGGAGCTGAAGCCTTATTTTGATACCGCCCCGCTCAGCTTTGCGGATCGCGGAGGGCTTGCGGGGGAGATCGGTATCAGCGGCATCAGCAAGGCGACCGGGATGGCGCAGTACCTCTCCCATGCGGGACTCACGCGGGAGGACACAGTCGGGATCGGGGATGGACCGAATGACCTCGACATGATCGAATATGCGGGCGTGGGTGTTGCCATGGGAAACGCGCTCCCCGACGTGAAGGAGCGCGCTGATCTGGTGACGGACCACATCGATGCAGACGGTCTGTACCGGGCTTTTGAAACGCTGGGCCTGCTATAGGAGCGTCCCCGTGTAGGGCGCCAGCTCCAGGCGGACAAAGTAGCCGCGGGCGTTGTGGCATACCGGGCATTGCTCCGGGACGGTCTTGCCGCGGTAGATGTGTCCGCATTCCAGACACATCCAGGAGGTCTCCACATCGGAGACAAAGAGCCGGTTCTGCTCTAAGAGATCCGCAAACTGTCCGAAACGGTCCCCGTGCGTCTTCTCGATCTCCGCGATCATCTGAAAGGATGCCGCGACCTGGGAAAAGCCCTCCTCGCGCGCCGTCCTTGCAAAGTGAAGATACACGTCGTCGTGCTCCTCATATTCGTTGTGCTGTGCGAGGCGCAGCAGTCTGGCGACGTCGTCGCTGAGGTCGACGGGGTAAGAGCCGTCGATGGAAATGCTCTGACCGGAAAGCTCGGCGAGGTGGTTATAAAAGATCTCTGCATGTTCCTTCTCCTGGTCGGCGGTAAAGAGAAAGACCGACTGGACGACGTGGAGGGACTGTTTTCTCGCAATGCCCGCCGCGATCGTATAGCGGTTTCTTGCCTGGCTCTCTCCGGCGAACGCGCGCATCAGGTTTTCTCTGGTGATACTGTCTTTGAAGTCTGTTGCCATGATCTGTGATCTCCTTTTTTGTGATATCGTTGTCCCATGCGCTTAGAGCGCGGTTTTCCAGAAGCCGTGCAGGTTGCAGTACGCATATGCGGCTATCGCCCGATCGTCCGCCGTGAGGGAAAATTCCGCCCGCGGCGTCTGATCGGGGGAGAGATATTTGAGCTGTCCGCCCTGCGCGGTCTCCAGATAGATCCAGCCGATGCTGTGCTCCTTCGTCATGGGATGGGGAACGCTGCCAACCTCCACAAGGACTGTGGAACCGTTCACCTGTACGGCAGGCAGATGCTTTTCCTTTGCACCGTCCTCCGATCCGGCGGGCAAAAGCGCGTGGAACGCTTCCCCGAGCTGCCGTCCGTCCCCTGCGATGGCGCAGAAAATGTCTGATTTCGTCTTGTCGGTAAAAAATGCCGGTTGTTTCATATACGATCTCCTTTCCGGATCCTTACAGCAGGGGGTGTTCTGCCCGGGCGGCGAGGCGCGCAAACCTGCGGTCTACCTCCGACTGGATCTCCTCGACGATGTGTCTGTACTGCTCCTTCTGCAGGTGCTTTGTACGTCCCATCATGCCCAGCCAGTCGGAAACCGGGATCTTCTTCCCCTGTTTTTCCGGATCATAATTCAGTGTTGTTATACCGCGTTCTATCTCGTAAAGTGGAAAATAACAGCAGTCCACGGCAGCGCCGATGACGGCGCGCTCCTCATTCGGCTTGTCGTTCCAGTTGAGCGGGCAGGCGGAAAGCGCCTTCACATAGGCGGTACCGAACTCTCTGGAATATGCCGCGGCTTTGGCCGCTTTTTTGATGAAGTCGACCGGGTTGGACTCGGCGACGGTAGCGACATACGGAATATGCGCCGCTGCCATCAGCTCGGGGGTGTCCTTGTGGAAAAAGGTCTTTCCGTACTGCTCTTTTCCGACGTGGGAGGTGGAGCTGCGCGCGCCCATCGGCGTCGAGTAGGAGAGCTGGTAGCCGGTATTCATATAGCCGCCGTTGTCATACTCAAAGATAATGAGACGGTGGTTGCGCAGTGCCGTGCCGAGGGCGGATCCCATGCCGATGTCCATGCCGCCGTCGCCGCTCACCATCAGGAAGGTAATGTCACCCTCGGGGTATTCCCCGCGTTTTTGCTTCTGGTGAAATACCTCCACGACGCCGCTCAGGGTCGCTGCGCCGTTCTGGAACAGGTTGTGCAGGAAGGGTACGCGGAAGGCGGTCTTCGGATAACCTGTGGTGACGACCATGCCGCATCCGGTCTGGAACAGGATAACGACGTTGCCCTCAATGCCCTTGAGCATCAGATTGACATTGATGGGGATGCCGCATCCGGGGCATGCCCCGTGACCGGGGGCGATACGCATGGGCATGGCGGTCGCCTGATTGAGCAGACCGCCCTTGACCTCCATCCGGCCTGTGGATTCGTTGAAATGGCAGCTCGTGATCCCCCTGGCTGTGTCCTGGGCGGTCAATGGCTTAAAATATCGTGGCTGAGGGGTGTGCTCCGCGTCCTTCTGCGAGGTTCCCTGCGTGACGCCATAATAGTCAAAGTCTCCGGCATCCGGCTTTTGCGCTTCTCGCAGCAGGGCGACGGCATCCTCCACAAAAAAGTCCTTGCCGCCTAACCCGTAGATGCGGGAGAGGATCCTTGGCGGCTGCGGGAGGGACTGCAGGGCTGCCTTGATCTCGAGGGTCATATTGCCGCCGCCTGCCCCGTAGCTGTCCTGACGGTCGGCGATCAGGATGGTTTTTGCGTTCCGGCAGAGCGTGCGCAGCTCCTTTGCGGGAAACGGGCGCAGCACGTAAAGCGTGACGACGCCGGCTGCGATGTGCTCCTCCCGCAGCAGATCCACGGCTTCCATCGCCGTGTGGTAGGAGGAGCCGAGCACGAACAGCAGAAGCTCCGCGTCCTCATGGCGGTACCCCTCGCAGCAGGAGAGGGCGCGCCCGGAGAGCGCGTGGTACTCCTCAAACAGCTCCGGCAGCTTCTTTTTTGTCTCCTCCATGGCGAGGTGGAGCTGGTAACGGTTGTTGATGACGTCCGGTTCATTCATATAGGAACCGATCGATACCGGATGATCGAAATCCAGCAGACTGTAAAAGGCGTTTTCGCCCGTGGAGGACTCCCTCGCAAAAGCGGAGGTGTTCGGATCGTCGCTGGAAAGCTTGGGACCGATGAACTTCTGTACCACGGCATCGTCGGAAAAGACAAAGCATTTCCGTTTCTGGTGGCTGGTAAAAAAGCCGTCGAAAGCGACAACGACAGGCAGTCGCACGGCTTCCGCAAGCTTCAGCGCCACCAGGTTGAAATCATAGACCTTCTGCGGCTCATCGGCAAAGAGAATGATCCACCCTGTGTTCAGCATATACATGATGTCGCTGTGGTCGCCCTTGATGCAGAGCGGGCCGGAGATCGTGCGGCATGCCACGTTCATCACCATAGGCATCCGTGTGCCGGACTGTACGGGAAACTGCTCCAGAGCGTACAGCAGACCGTTGGCGGAGGTAGCGTTGAAGACGCGTCCTCCTGCGGCGGATGCGCCGTAGCAGATACCTGCCGCACTGTGTTCTCCCTCAGCGGCGATCAGTTCGATGTCATGCTCTCCTTCCGCGCGCATCACATCCAGATTCTCCGCGATCTGCGTGGAGGGGGTGATGGGGTAGTAGCCCATGACATGATAGTTGATCTGCTTGGCGGCGTAAGCAGCGAGCTCGTTTCCGCTGTCATACATGATTTTTTGCTCTTCCATTTATACGACACCTCCGTCCACTCTCTTTTCGTCCATATAAGAATCGCTGGTGATCCAGGAATTGGGACCTGCTGTCTGATAGGCGATCGCGTCCGGCAGCATCTCCTGGTTCGGCAAAAAGTCCGGTTTTTCGGGGTAATCCTTTTCCAGCGCCGTCACCAGCGCGTTGGTCGGGCAGACCTCCACACAGCGAAGGCACCCCTTGCAGTGATAATAGTCCAGTCCGAGGTTCACCATGCATTCTTTGCCCTTGTACTCCCCCGGGGCAAACTGGAACACCATGTCGGGACAGGCGGAATCGCACAGTCCGCAGTGGATGCAGTTCTCTTTCCGAAAGAGCGGAATATAACCTTCGCGCGACGGAGAGAGGTCGTTGGAGACCGTACTGCCGATGCGGGGATTGATGCCGCCGATGGGAGCATTGTCATACCCCCAGACGAAATGCTCCCGTCCGCCTGTGGGCAGGGGTTCGATATTGCGGTCTTCCTCGGCCTTGGTCAGGAGCGAGTAGCCTTGTTCTACCCCCTTGAGATTGGCGTCGATGAGCGCCGGGTATTTTTTCCCGATGGAATCCCTGCACAGCTGCAGGGCGGCGTCGAGCGGAATGAATCCCGAAGCCTTTGCAATGGCGCCGAGCATTACCATATTGACGCGGGAATGACATTCCATCGCGATGGAGAGGGCATCCAGGCAGTACAGCTCCCCGAGGGAGATGTGATGTTTTGCCGCCGCCTCGTCTGCGGGCAGCGGCGTGTTCAGGATGACCTTGGTGTCTGTGGACACGCCGTCGAGCACGGGGTAGGTCCCGATCAGTCCCTCGTGGAAAATGCCGAGGATGTGCGGGTGTGTCACAGGACTGTTGACACGCAGCGGCTTATCGCCGGCGCACCATCGGATATATGCCTTGACAGGCGAGCCGCGTTTTTCCGAGCCATAGCTGGAAAAGCTTAAGGAGTTGAGGGAGAGGGACAGCGCGCCCAGCTCGCCCAACATCTTTCCGCAGAGATTGGCGCCCAGACCGCCGATGCTCTCCAGGCGGATCTCGTAGTAACCGTGTTCATTTGTGACAGGTAGAATCGTTGACTTGCTCATACATACCTCTGTTTCTGCGCGCCTGGCGCACGTTTTAACATGTAGTATGCCTGTATTTTTGAAAAAAATTCCTTATCCGAACAAAAATGACAGGTGTGCGGCTTGCACAAAGGCGGCGAAAATTGTAAAATAGAGAAAGGTATCATCTGTTCAGGGGAGGCGAAGGAGATGAATAATAAGAAGACGGCTGTGGAGGTGTACATATCGACTGTGTACCGGTGGGGGCTGCTCATCCTGGTCAGTGCGTGCATGTGCGCGACGCTGACGTTCAACCTGGAGAAGCTCTTCGGGCTGTACCCGGGCGTGCCGTGGGCGGCGACGCTGTGCTTTGGATGCATGGACCTTTTCTTTTTTGCGACGGCGGTCTATCTCGTAAGGACATCCTTTGACGAGGAAGGGTATCTGCGCGAGGGAAGGCTTAGGGCAGGGAAGATCTTTTCTGTGTGCGTGCTGGTCATACAGTGGAACTACATCCTGTACATGATCCCGTCGCGGACGTTCTGGGGATTTCTGTTCTTTTTCCTTATCCTGATCGCGTTCTTTCTGGATGTGAAGCTCGTGCTGGGCAGCGGATTGACCTGCATGGTTTCGCTTTTTATTGCATGGTTTATCCGCGGCACGGATCTTCTCCCGGTAAAAGATGAGCTGTTCCTCACGGATGTGCTGGTGTGCCTGATCGGGCTGGTGCTCTCGCTGGCGGGGCTGCTGATCTTCGTCTATTTTGTCTCTCATTTTCTGGTCAACGCCAAGAAGGATGAGCTGGAAAAGAGCAACGAGCAGGTCACAAAGGTGCTGGAATCCGTGCAGAAGCTGTCGGGGAGCCTGCAGACTGCGGGAGGAGCGCTTGCCGCTGTGGCGGAGACGGAGAGCGCTTCGGCGGAGGAGCTTGCCGCGACCAGCGAGCAGCTTGTCAAGAGCAGCCGCCTTTTGACGGAAAAAACGAAGGAGAGCCGGGAGAACCTGAGCGAGCTTGAAAAATGGGAACAGGTCGTCACGGAGAATGTGACGAAGGTCGAGGAGACCTCCAGGGAGCTGATCGACCGGTCGAAGGAGAGCGCGGATCTGCTGAGCGGTCTGCATACGGTCAACGACGAGGTGTCGGAGTCCATGCGGGGAACGACGGAAACGGCGCAGAAGCTGTCAGAGGCGGTCAAGGAGATCGGCGTCACACTGAACCTGATCAATGAGATCTCCTCCTCCACGAGCCTGCTCGCGTTGAACGCGTCGATCGAGGCGGCGCGTGCGGGGGAGGCAGGCAAGGGCTTTGCGGTAGTCGCGACGGAGGTCGGCAATCTCGCAAACAACACCAAGGATTCTCTGGTGGAGGTCGAGGCGGTCATCGAGCGGGTGCAGAGCAATGTCAATGAGATCATGCTGCATGTGGACGAGAATGCGCAGAAGCTGCATACGCAGAGCGAATATTTTGACAACGTGTTCCGAAGCATGCAGGATATGACGGAGCTGCTCCACACCTCGGTGGATGTGATCCACACCATGGGGGATGCCCACAATCAGCAGTCCAAGGTCATCGGAAATACGGTCGTCATCAACCAGGATATCGCGGAGAGCATTCAGGCGGAGAACGAGCAGTTTGCCACGATCAACCAGATGGCGGAGAGCAATACCAAGGACACGGCGGAGGTGACGGCGCAGGCGGATGCCATCAACGATATGGTAGAGGAAATGGGAAGATTGTTGCAGGCGGAAGAGAAATAAGTATTGACTTTTTTGACAGAGAGAGTATGATAATTCCAAACGAAGGCGTTTTGCGGGAAGCAGAGCGCCTTTTTCTTTTTTTACAAGGAGGGTCTGTATATGCGTGAAGTGGATCTATATCGTCACACGGACACCGTCAATGAGCTGCTGGCACGTTACGGCGTAAAGTTCGGAATCTATAAGAACAATGAGTTTAAGGAGCAGCTGTTTCCCTTCGACGCGATCCCGCGGGTGATCGGTCAGGAGGAGTTTTCTTATCTGGAAAAAGGTTTAAAGCAGCGTGTCCTGGCTCTGAATCAGTTCATTTGTGATATATATGGGGCGAAGCAGATCATCCGTGACAAAGTCGTGCCGGAGGAGTTCGTGTATCTGTCCAGCGGGTATCTGGCACAGTGCGAGGGCGTGATGCCGAGCAAGGGGGTCTATACGCACATCGCCGGAATCGATCTGGTGCAGGGGAAAAACAGGGAATGGTATATTTTAGAGGACAATCTGCGCGTGCCGTCCGGCGCGTCGTACCCCATGATCGCGAGGGAGCTCTGCCGCCGCAGCAGTCCCAGGACCTTCCAGGACAACCATGTGGAGGATAACCGGAACTATGCGCAGCTTCTGCGGGCGGCGATGGATCACGTCAACACGGGCGGGCACACGGTCATCCTGACTCCGGGGCGCTACAACGCGGCATATTTTGAGCATTCTTACCTGGCGGAGCAGACGGGGGCGCATCTGGTGACCGGAAGCGAGCTGACTGTGGAGAACGACCATCTGTATTTTATGGACTACAGCGGCAGAAAGGAGCCGGTCGGCGCGGTCTATCGCCGGATCTCGGATGAATATCTGGATCCGATGAACTTTAACCGGGAGTCCGTGATCGGCATTCCGCATATTTATGACATTTACAGAAAAGGGAATGTCGCGCTTCTCAACGCGCCCGGAAACGGGGTTGCGGATGATAAGGGAATCTACTATTTTGTGCCGAAGATGATCCGGTACTATCTCGGCGAGGAGCCCATCTTACAGAATGCACCGACGTATCTGCCGTTCTATGAAGAGGATATGGCGTATGTGCTGGAGCATTTTGACCGGCTGGTGTTAAAGGATGTTGCGGAGGCGGGCGGTTACGGAGTCGTGTTTGGCAGCGGCATGACCGCACAGCGGAAAGCGGAGTTCCTTGCGCTTCTGAAAAAGGAGCCCAGGAGGTTCATCGCGCAGGAGGTTATTGATTTTCTTGATATTGACATTATGGAAGGGCAGGATCGGGTGCCGCGGAAGGCAGACCTTCGGGCGTTTGTGCTCCTGGGAGAGGAGCCTATGGTATGGAAGAGCGGACTGACGCGTTTTTCGCGGGATCCGGATTCCTTCATCGTCAATTCGTCTCAGGGAGGAGGATTTAAGGACACATGGGTATTATCTCAGTAGAAAATGCGGACCGGCTCTATTGGCTGGGAAGATACAGCGAGCGGGTGTACACGACGATCCGCCTGTTTGCCAAAAGCTTTGACGATATGATCGATTCTTATCTTGACAGTTATGCGGAGTTTTGTAAAAATTTAGATATTCCGAATATCTATACCTCGCGGGATAACTTTATCGAGCGGTACTGTTTTGACGAGACGGACCCGAACTCGATCTACTCCAACTTAAAGCGCGCATACGACAATGGCGTGGTGCTGCGCGAGGAGATCGGCAGTGAAACGGTCTCCTACATTCAGCTGGCGGTCTATGAGCTTCAGCGCGCGCGGGAATCGCAGGCGCCGCTGGTGGAGCTTCAGCGGGTCATCGACAATATCCTCGCCTTTTGGGGCATTGTGGACGACAGCATTGACAGTGAGAATGTGCGCAACATCATTAAGGTCGGGAAGCGTGTGGAACGGCTCGATCTTTACGGCAGGCTCCACATGTCACGGGAGGAGATGCAGCGTGAGGTCAACCGGCTTGCGGGCAGGATCCCCCGCACCTGCCTGCGGTACAGGGAGGATAATCTAAAAGTACTTTCACAGATCGTTTCGGATCCGGTCATCGACTATTGCAGTATTGTGCAAAAGGTGGACGATCTGTTGGAGGAATAGGAGCGATTCATCCATGAAAGAGCTGCGTTTTTCCTATGAAATGAAGCTGACGTTCGATACTCCGATACAGAAGCATCGCTTTACTCTGAAATGTATGCCCAGGACGACGGCAAGACAGGAAATTGCAGACCTGCAGGTGGCTGTGTTTCCGGAGGAGTTTTTGGAGGAGGACGAGGACTCGTTCGGAAACCGCTGCATCTTCGGTCATGCGGAGGGTCTGCATGACTGTTTTTCCGTGAAGATGACCGGGTGTGCGCGCACAGGGCTCCATGACCGCGAACCGGCAGGCGAGCTCTATCGCGCAGGCATGTACCGCTGTCAGACAGACTACACGCGTCCGGGAGAGCGGCTCTGCGCGTTTGCGGAGCAGTTTTCGTTTGCGCCGGAGGACTCCAATCTGACGAGGGCAATGACCTTTATGGAACGGCTGTATGCGACCTTTTCTTATGTGCAGGGTGTGACGGACATCTATACGACGGCGGAGGAGGCGCTTGCATTGGGGAAGGGAGTCTGTCAGGATTACGCGCATATTCTCCTCTCGCTCTGCCGTATGGAGCGGATCCCCTGCCGCTATGTGGTGGGGCTTTTGATGGGCGAGGGCGCAAGCCACGCCTGGGTGGAGGTCTATGAGGACGGGTATTGGATCGCGCTGGATCCGACGAATCATCTGGTGGTGGATGACGCGCATATCTGCATATCGACTGGCAGAGATTACAGGGACTGCACGATCAACCAGGGCGTTTTTGTGGGAAATACGACACAGACGCAGGAGGCGCGCGTGTCGGTATGGGAGGCAGGAGTATGATAAAGACAGTGGTAGAGGTCGGGCTCCCTGTGGACGAGAAGCTTTGTATCAGAAAGCACAGCATCGAGCCGGAGGGGGGAACGAACGGAAAGCGGATCTGTGTGGTCACGGGCATACACGGGGACGAGCTGGAGGGACAGTACGTGTGCTATGAGCTGACGAGGCGCATTCAGGCGCAGCGGGAGCGGCTCCGGGGAACGGTCGACGTCTATCCCGCGCTCAACCCGCTGGGCATCGATTCCGTCATGCGGGGGATTCCCGCGTTCGACCTGGATATGAATCGTATCTTTCCGGGAAACGGCGACGGAGATATGAACGAATATGTGGCATCGCGGATCATTGCGGATCTGGAGGACTCCGATCTGTGTCTGGACATTCATGCGAGCAACATTTATCTGACCGAGGTGCCGCAGATCCGCATCAATGAGCAGCACGAGAAAGCCTTGCTGCCGCTGGCAAAGCGCGCCAATGTCGATTTTATCTGGGTGCACGGGGCAAGCACAGTGCTGGAATCGACGCTGGCGTACAGTCTGAACAGCCGGGGCGTGCCGACGCTGGTCGTGGAGATGGGAGTCGGGATGCGCATTACGGAGGAATACGGAAACCGGCTGGTGGACGGCATTTTCTCGCTGATGCGGGAGCTTGGCATCTGGGAGGGAGAGGAGACGCCGGTACACGAGCCGATCGTCTCAAGGGATCCGTCGGAGGTCACATTCTTAAATGCGCCGGTCTCCGGTATTTTTATCAAAAAGCTGACGCACGGGACGAGGGTGGAGACGGGGACGGAGATCGGGCAGATCGTCGATCCGTTAAAGGGCGAACTGCTCTGTGCGGTCACGGCGCCTGTGGACGGATGGCTTTTTACCGTGAGGGAATATCCGGTCGTCAGCCAGGGATCTCTGGTCGCGCGTATCTTGAGCGGTTCGGAGGGGAGGAAAGCATGAGGCAGGAGACGATATTTCAGATGGAGGGGTTGTACCGGGATGACTTTCGCGTCACGGGCTTTTTGTTCGGCGAGGGAGAACCGGCGGTATGCGTGGTCGGAAGCATGCGCGGCAATGAGAATCAGCAGCTCTACGCCTGCTCCGGGCTGATACGAAGACTGGCGGAGCTGGAGGAGAAGGATCGCATCTTTCCGGGAAAGCAGATCCTTGTCATTCCCTCCGCAAATCCGTATTCCATGAACATCAAAAAGCGGTTCTGGACGATCGACAATACCGATATCAACCGGATGTTTCCCGGCTATGCGCTGGGGGAGACGACGCAGCGCATTGCTGGGGCTGTGTTTGAGAGGGTCAAGGAGTACACGTTCGGCATCCAGTTCGCCTCCTTTTATATGCCGGGGGCGTTTGTGCCGCATGTGCGCATGATGAAGACCGGGTATGAGGACGTCAGGCTTGCGCAGCAGTTCGGGCTTCCCTATGTCGTGCTGCACACGCCGCGCCCGTTCGACACGACGACGCTGAACTATAACTGGCAGATCTGGGAGACGAAAGCGTTTTCCGTCTACACGACGAACACGGCAAGCCTTGACAAGGAAAGCGCCGGAAGGGCTGTGGAGGCGATCCTGAACTTTCTGTCCAAGCAGGAGGTGATCCGCTACCGCGGCTATGACGGGTATATCTCGCAGGTCATTTCGAGCGACGATTTTGTGTCCGTGCGTGCGGAGACGGCGGGATTTTTCGAGGCGTATGTCAAGCCGGGAGAGGAGGTCGTACAGGGACAGCTTCTGGCGCGGATCTTTGACTGCTATCTGGGGACGATGACGTGCGCCCTGTATGCGCCTGTCGCGTCGACCGTGGCATTCGTGCACGACGAGCCGATGACGTATGAGAATACCGCCGTGCTCAAGCTGATCCGACGGGAGGAGTGGTGAAATGAAAAGGGTTCGTTCTTTTCTGAAAAAGGAGACGGTGCTGTCAGCCGCCACATTGCTGGCAGTGCTCTCCGCTTTTTTTGTGCCGCCCAGCGCGGCATATTTGTCGTATATCGACTGGCGCGTCCTGGGGATTTTGCTGTCGCTGATGCTCGTGATGGCGGGTTTTCAAAAGAACGGGCTGTTTGACCGGATCGGGACGCTCCTGCTCGGCAGGACGAAAAATACCCTGCAGCTCGCGGGGGTGCTCGTCTTTCTCTGCTATTTTTCCAGCATGGCGGTCACAAACGATGTGGCGCTTCTGACCTTTGTGCCGTTTGCCATGCTGACGTTGCAAAAATGCGGGCAGGAGCGGCTGATGATACCTGTGCTGGTATTGCAGACCATCGCTGCGAATCTGGGGAGCATGCTGACGCCGATCGGAAATCCGCAGAATCTCTATCTGTACAGTCTCGCAGGGATGAGCGCGGGGGAATTTATCGGGTTCATGCTTCCCTATACGGCGTTTTCCGGCGTGCTGCTCCTGGTCGCGCTCCTGGTGTTCGGAGGAAGGGGGAGGGAGCCCGTTGCGGTGGTCGGCGGAGAGGCGGACGGCGGGCAGCTTCCTCTGGGAAAAAACATCGCGTATTTTGTGTTGTTCGCGCTGAGCCTGCTCGTCGTGGGACGCATTTTGCCGTATAATCTGGTGCTTGCGGTCGTTCTTTTGACTGTGCTTGTGATCGACCGGGAGGTGTTCTTCCGGGTGGATTACTGTCTGCTGCTGACCTTTATCAGCTTTTTTGTCTTTATCGGAAATCTGGGAAACATCCCCGCCGTGCGCGAGACGTTTGAACGTCTGGTGGCGGGGCGGGAGCTGGGGATCGGCATTGCGGCGAGCCAGTTCATCAGCAATGTCCCGGCGGCGCTGATGCTCTCCGGCTTTACCGAGGATTATCGGGCGCTGCTGCTGGGCGTCAACTTCGGAGGGCTCGGGACGCTGATCGCTTCGATGGCGAGCCTGATCTCCTATAAGATCTATGCGCACAATTACAACGGCACAAAGGGCAGATATCTGCTCTGGTTCACGGCGGCGAATGTGCTGTTTCTGGCGGCGCTGGCGCTCGCGGAAGCCATTTTGGGAAGATAGCGGGGGAAGACAGATGAAAGGACCGATCGTGGGGCTGACGCCTCTGGTAGATACGGAAAGGGACAGCTATTGGATGCTGCCGGGCTATATGGAGGGCGTCGCGCAGGCGGGCGGGATCCCGATCATGCTGCCGTTGACGGCGGATAGGGAACAGATTTCCCGCCTTGCAGAGCTGTGCGATGCGTTTCTGTTCACAGGAGGGCAGGACGTAGCGCCGGAGCTGTACGGGGAGGAGCGCGTCCCGGCGTGCGGGGAGATCGCGCGTGAGCGGGACCGGATGGAGCAGAGGCTTTTGGACGAAGTTTTGCGCATGGATAAACCGCTTCTTGGAATATGCCGTGGCATACAGTTTCTCAATGCCGCGCTCGGCGGCACGCTGTATCAGGATCTTCCGACGCAGAGACCGACCCCGCTGGAGCATCATCAGTGCCCTCCTTATGAGAAGCCGGTACACAGGGTGGAGCTTTTGCCGGGCACGCCGCTTCGTGAGCTGCTGCAAAAGGAGACGCTGGACGTCAACAGCTATCACCATCAGGGCGTGTGCAGGGTCGCGCCGGAGCTTCGCGTCATGGCAGCGGCAGAGGACGGACTTGCCGAGGGACTTTATATGCCGGGCAAGCGGTTCGTGTGGGCTGTGCAGTGGCATCCGGAGTTTTCCTGGAAAACGGATGCGGACAGCCGGAAGATCTTTTCCGCGCTCATCGAGGCAGCGCGGTTGTAGCTTTTACACAGTTTTTACAGAAGCATGCGGGTGCATTTTACATTCCCTTCGTAAGATATTCCATGTCAGAACAATAAAACCTTACGGAGGAAAGAACCATGAAAAAGAAATGGACGAGCTTATGGATGGCGGCGATGCTTGCCGCCGGGTTGATGGCTGGCTGCGGAAGCGCGGGCGCAGATACGCAGGAGGCGGACGCGTTTGACGCGGCATCTCCGATCGCGGTCTATTCCAGAGAGGACGGATCCGGTACCCGTGGAGCGTTTATCGAGCTGATGGGCATTGAGGAGGAAAATGCGGACGGGGAAAAGGTCGATTTTACGACGGTCGAGGCGGTTGTCACAAACAGCACGGATGTCATGCTCACATCCGTGGCAGGTGATGTGTACGGGATCGGTTATGTCTCCTTAGGCTCCATGAACGATGCGCTGGATGTAAAGGCGGTTCGGATCGACGGTGCGGAAGCGACTGTGGACAATATCAACGCGGGCGCCTACACGGTTGCCAGACCGTTCAATATTGCGACATCAGGAGAGATCAGCGATGCGGCGCAGGATTTTATCGGCTATATTTTAAGCGCGGACGGGCAGGCGGTCATTGAGGCGGAGGGATATATTGCTGTGAGCGATGCGGGAGCGTTTGCAACAAGCGGCGCGTCGGGCAAGATCGTAGTCGGCGGATCCTCCTCGGTATCGCCGGTCATGGAGAAGCTGATCGAGTCCTATCAGGCGGTCAATCCGGCGGCAGAGCTGGAGCTGCAGACCACGGATTCCAGCACGGGTATGACCGGTGCGGCGGACGGAACGCTGGATATCGGCATGGCGTCCAGAGAGCTGAAGGATACGGAGATCGAATCCGGTCTGACCGGGAT
>CANRBT010000015.1 GCA_947628935.1 uncultured Roseburia sp.
ATCATCCGTTTTTATTGCGGATGCATTTACCACAAATAGGGTCATATTATTTCAGGTTTTCAGACAGTCTCCCCCATCTTTACCAATAGCAAGTCCTCTTTCCGATGTTTTTCAAAAAATACAATCCTGACGCTCTGCCTGTCATCCTACCGCCCCGCGCACTCCTCCGCGAGCGCCGCGATCCGCTCCGCCGCGGCAGGGTCGATCCGCCCGCGCTGCGCCCGCCTCATCGCGCGCACCGCATCCTCATCCCGCAGCAGCCGCACGGTGCGCAGCAGATCCCGTTTCAGATCCGTGACCCCTATGCTCATCCCGTTCCCGGAAAAAAACGCCAGATTCCGCGTCTCGCATCCGGGGATCGGCGAAATGTGGATCAGCGGCACCTGCGCGGCAGCCGCCTCCGTGGAGGAAATGCCGCCCGGCTTTGAGATATACAGATCGCAGACATGCATATACTCCGCCATGCGCCTCGTCTCCCGCAAAAGAAGGATCTGCGGATCGTTCCCGCAAACCCTCTGCAACCTGCGGTAGAGCCTCTGATTGCTGCCGCAGATCACGATCAGCCTCGTTCGCCTGTTCTCCCGCAGATAAGGTCTCAGAAGTCCTGCCGCCTCAAGAAGGCTTCCCGCCCCGATGCTCCCGCCCGCCAGCAACAGATAGCGGAAGCGCGGATCCAGCCCCAGACGCGCCGCCGCCGTTTCGCGGTCCATCGCCTCCCGGATCCCACGCCTGACGGGGATCCCCGCGGGAACGATCTTTTCCGGCGCAATGCCAAAGGAGCAAAATTCCCGCCGCAGGCTCGGAGACGGTATCACGAAGACATCGCACTCGATCTCCTCCGTAAATGGAATACAGGTGTAGTCCGTGGCGATATAGATGACCTTCGGCAGCCCAAACCCCCGCCGTCTGAGATGCGTCAGGATCTCACCCGCAAACAGATGCGTCGTCAGGATCACGTCATACGAATGCCGCTCCAGATAGTCCTGCATCCGGTCCGCCGTCCTCCGGTTTGCCCAGAACACAGGCGATTTGCCGGGCAGACGCCGGTACAGCTCTCCCAGCCTGTAGATGCCGCCAAACAGCCCCGGCAGCTTTTGCGCGCATTGGATATAGCAGCCTCCGACCTGTCTGTCCCTGTGCGTCCCGAACAGCGTATACGGATCCAGAAAATCCGCCCGATGCCCCCTTCGCACCAGCTCCTCGCGCACCGCCTCCGCCGCCGCGTTGTGCCCGCCTCCCGTGGCACATGATAAGATCAATGCCTCCATCGTATCCTCACCTGACATTTGTCCCTTTGCTCGTCACTGTTCTGCAGCTTCCCGTTCACCAGGAGCGCGATCAGAAGAAACGCCGCCGTGATATAGAGATTCCTCACGAACAGGAGCATGCCCGCCGCCGCACACCGGTACGCCCATACCGTCCTGGCGCAATGCGGCGTGATCCGCACCACCAGCGAAAAAAAGAGGAACATGACCGCCAGGACAAGCACGGGCGACAGCTCGGGAAACAGCCCCAGCAGACATCCGAAGGTGACGGCGATCCCTTTTCCCCCGTGAAACCCGAAAAATACGGGGAACAGATGTCCCACCACAGGCGCGGCGAGAACCAGGATCAGCTCCATCTTACAGATGCCGAGCTCCGTCCCCCTCAAATACATCTGAACCGGCAGAAACCCCTTTAGCATATCCCCGCACAGCGTCAGAACGCCGCACCAGAACCCGCCGTTTAAAAACGCGTTCGCCGTCCCCGGATTGCCGTCCGCACTGTGCAGCGTGATGTCTCCCTTCCGCAGCAGAGCGGCGAACACGCGCGCAAACAGAATACTTCCGCTCAGATAACCCAAAATCGCATACATGCTGCCTCTGACCATGATCCATTCCTCTTTTTCCTTCAGTCCCTCGCCTCGATCACCAGCAGGATCCCCCCGTCAAACGCGATCGACGCTTCCTTCTCCACGATCTCATTGCTGACGCCCAGAGAGCAGGACCCGCGCAGGCAGTGATCCGTCAGCGGATAGCGGAACCCGCGCAGCGTCAGATGCTCCACACGCTCGCTGTAGGGAAGCAGCGATACGTAACGCCCGAACTGCTCCTCTCTGCGAAGCGTCATCCCCCCGCGCACCATACGGATCCGATTGTGGGAATCCAAAAGCTCCATCGCAACGCCCTCGGCAAGACCGATCCCGAGCAGCTCGATGTTGGCGAGCACATGGTCGAGCCTGCTTCCCGTAGCCCCGAGCACCGTGATGCGCTCTGCGCCCCGCGCAACGGCGAGCCGCACGGCAGCCTCCGTATCGGTATCATCCTTCACGGGATCCAGCGGCACAAACTCTACCTCCTGCCACTCCCGCACCCGGGAGAGGATCTCCTGCTCCACGGAATCAAAGTCCCCGATCACAAGATCCGGCTTCCTGCCGTTCCGGAAAAAGAACTCCGCCCCGGCGTCCGCCGCGATCAGGAACGCCGGACAAAGCCCGTCCAGCACCCGGCACGCAAAGGCGTCGTCAATGGTTCCGCCCGCCACCACAATAAACTGTCCCATATTCCCCCTCACGCCTGGCGGTTCAAAATGTGAAGAAAGCGCTGCGTATTCTCAAGGATATCCCCCTGAAAGATCGCATTGCCCGCGACGATGACGTTCGCTCCCGCCGCAAGGATGTCCTCCACATTGTCCAAATTGACGCCGCCGTCCACCTCGATATCCGTCTTTAACCCTTCCCTGTCGATGAGCTCCTTCAGCTCCCGGATCTTGCGCAGGGTGTAGGGAATGAACTGCTGCCCGCCGAACCCCGGATTGACGGACATCAGCATCACCATATCGACCTTTTCCAGCAGGTAGCGCACACGCTCCGGCGGCGTCGCCGGATTTAATGCCACTCCCGCCAGCAGCCCGAGCTCCTTGATCGCGCCCACAGTGCGGTCGAGATGGCAGCACGCCTCCGCATGGACCGTGAGCAGATCCGCGCCCGCCTCGGCAAACGCTTCTATGTAGCGCTCCGGCTCCGCGACCATCAGATGTACGTCAAAAATGCGGTCGCTGCATGCCCGGATCGACCGGATCACAGGCATTCCAAAAGAGATGCTCGGCACGAACATGCCGTCCATCACATCAATATGCACATACTGCGCGCCCGCCTCGTCCAGAAGCCGGATCTGCTCTCCCAGGCAGCTGAAATCTGCCGCCAAAATGGACGGTGATAAACAGTTCATCCCTATCCTCCGTTAATATCGTTTGTTCGTTTCCAGTTCCTCATACAGAAGACGATAATTTTCATAGCGCACCCGGCTGATCACACCCTCTGCAAGCGCCTGCTTGACGCCGCAGTCCGGTTCCCCGATATGGCTGCACCCGCCGAATCTGCAGCGCGGTTCACAGGCGGCAAACTCCGGATAGAACCGCCGCAGCTCCTGCTTTTCAAACGCAGGCAGATACAGCGTGGAAAAACCGGGGGTGTCCATGATATAGGTGTTCTCATGAACCGGTATGATCTCCGAGTGTCTCGTCGTGTGACGCCCCCGCTCGATCTTCCTGCTGATCTCGCCCGTCTCCATCTGTCGTCCCTGCTGCACGCGGTTGATCAGGGAAGATTTTCCCACCCCTGAGGGACCTGCCACCGCTGTGACCTTCCCCTCGAGGTGCTCCAAAAGCACAGAGACGCCCTCCCCCGTCCTTGCGGAGGTACAGATCACCGGATATCCGCATGCGTCATAGATCCTGCCGACCGATCCAAGCTCCTCCCCGCTCACCAGATCCGCCTTGTTGATGCAGATCGCCACAGGCACCCTCTGGTACTCCATCATCACGAGAAACCGGTCCAGCAGCTGAAAGCTCGGCTGCGGCTTTGCAGCCGCAAAGATCACAAGCGCCAGATCGATGTTTGCCACAGCCGGACGTATCAGCTCATTTCTTCGCGGCAGGATGCGTTCCAGATTGCCAAGTCTCTTTTCCTCGTCGAGAACGACGATCTCCACATCATCTCCGACCAGCGGCTTGATATTCCGGCTGCGGAACACACCTTTTGCCTTACACTCATAAATTCCGGATCCCGCTATGTGTACATAGTAGAATCCGGAAATTCCCTTTACGATCTTTCCCTGCATAACTCCCTTCCCGCGCGGTCGCTATTCCTTCTGGAAGGGCACGTTGTCCGCCGTCAGCTTCGTGAGTTCCTGACCTGCCGCATCGTACAGCGTCGCATCGATCCTGCCGCTCGATACGAGCAGCCCCGTTTGCGAGATGGACACCGACAACGTGTTCGTCCCGTTATCCTGTCCGATATTGACCGGCTGGTTATCGATCCGCGCGAGCACATTGCCGGAGGTATCATACAGAACGACGTTTGCATACGCCACATTTTCAACGAACGTCGGCGACTTCAACGTCACGTTGCATTTGTATGTCTGCGCCGTCACGCTCTGCGGTCCCTTGCTGACCGTGATGGTGATGGCGCTCCCGCGCTCCACTATCGTGCCTGCCGGAACGCTCTGTGAGAGCACGACGCCCTCCGGTCTCTCCGTGCTGAACACGCGTTCCACTGTGACGTCCAGTCCCGCCAGCTCGATCAGCGCCTGCTCCTCCGACTTATAGGTATTGGAGACGTCCGCCACCGTGATCGGCTCGCCGCCCTGGCTGATCTCCAGAGTGATGGTGTCGCCTTCCTTTGCGAGCTCCCCCTGCTTCGGGCTCTGGGAAATGACCTTCCCCTCTTCGACCGTATCGCTGTAGGAATAGTTCTTGCTCACCTGAAACCCTTCCTCTTCCAGCCTTTCCACAGCATCCTCTTCGGTATAGCCCGTCACTCCCGGCACATCGATGCTTCCTCTTCCGTTGCTGATAACGACATTGATCGTCGTACCCGATGCGACCTTCTCGCCCTCGAGCGGATCCTGGTTGGCGATCTCTCCCTCCTCGTATTCGTCGGATGACACCTCACCCTTGTTCTCGATCGCAAGCCCGCGCTCCTCCAGCATGTCCTTTGCCTCGTCATAGGTCATCCCCATGACCTTCGGGACCTCGATCTCCTCCGTCTCCGTCTCCGTGGCGCCCTCCTCCGTCTCCGAATCCGTCTGGCTCTCCGTCTGCTCGGTCTTCTGGCTGTCCTCGTCCTTATGCCGCGAGCCGAAGCCGCCGAACAGATTCCCCAGCAGAGCGACGATCATGATCACGATGATGACCGCCGCCACGATTCCCATGATCGTGATGGCTTTCTCCAGCTTGGGGTTCAGCTCCTCATCCTCCATCTCGTCATCCTCGTCCTCGTCATCTTCCCCCGCTTCCTCGCCGGCATGGACCATCGCGTCCGATTTGAGATAGATATTGTCCGTCTCCTTCCGAATGCGCTGCAGATCCTCCTCCGCCATGATCCTCGTCTTGTCCTGGCTTGCAGAGGAGACAAGCACCACGAAATCCTCGTCCGGGCTCACAAGCGCCTTCCGAAGATCATTGAGCAGCGCCGTCATCGACTCATAACGGCGATCCGGGCTCTTCTGCGTACATTTGAGAATGATCTTCTCCAGGCTGACCGGAAGGTCGTTCGCATAGGCGCTCGGCGGTATCATCTCCTCCTGCAGATGCTGGATCGCGACCGCGACCGTCGTGTCTCCGTCAAAGGGCACGCGCCCCGTCACCATCTCATACATCACGATACCGAGGGAATAGATATCGCTCTTGCCGTCCACAAACCCGTTACGCGCCTGCTCCGGCGAGGAATAATGCACGGACCCCATCACATCGGAGCTGATCGTGTTCGCGCTCGCCGCGCGCGCGATGCCGAAATCGGTCACTTTCACCTTTCCCTCTGTGGAAATAATGATGTTCTGCGGCTTGATATCCCTGTGGATAATGCCCTTGGCATGCGCCGCCTCAATGCCCCTGCCGACCTGAATGGCGATGCTGACAGCCTCCTTGAAGGCAAGCTGTCCCTTCTTCTCGATATAGGTCTTCAACGTGATGCCTTCCACGTATTCCATCACGATATAGTGCATGCCCTTCTCGCTTCCGACATCGTAGATATTCACGATGTTCGGGTGCTCAAGCCCTGCCGCGGACTGCGCCTCCGACCGGAATTTTGTCACAAAATTCAAATCCTCGGAGAACTCTGTCTTCAGCACCTTGACCGCGACAAAACGCCCCAGCGTCAGATCCTTTGCCTTATAGACGTCCGACATGCCGCCGGCGCCGATCTTTCCCAATATCTCATAACGGTCTGCTACAAACATTCCCTCTGTCAACATACGAAACCTCCACGCTTACTCTGTTCCCTCATCTTCAAACGGCTCTGCGAGGACCACCGTGATATTGTCGCTGCCGCCATTCTCATTCGCCGCGAGGATCAGGCGCTCCGCCTTCTCCACGATATCCCGCTGTCCTAAAATGATCCGCTTGATCTGCTCGTCGTCGACCATATTGGTCAGACCGTCCGAGCACAACAAAATCGTGTCCCCCGCCGCAACAGTCGTCTCAAAAAAGTCTACTGTCACATCCGCCAGCACACCGATTGCTCTCGTGATGATATTTTTATCCGGATGGATCTTCGCATCCCTCTTGTCCAGCTCCCCCATGCGCACCATTTCTTCCACCAACGAATGATCTCTGGTGATCTGGATAATGTTCTCCTGGTTGACGACATACAACCGGCTGTCCCCGACATTCGCCGCGTACAGCTTTCCCTCCTCGCAGGTCGCCGCAACGATCGTCGTGCCCATTCCGGTTTTCCCGGGGTCCGCCTCCGCCTCCGCCAAAAGCAGGCGGTTCGCATACAGCACGGCCTCCTTCATCAGCGTGACCGGCTCCCGTTCTTTTGAACCGCGGATATGCTCTACGATTTTTTCCACCGTGAATCTGGAGGCATACTCCCCCGCCGCATAACCGCCCATCCCGTCCGCGACCAGCAACAGGTTCGACAGGTTGCCGACAGCCGTATCCGACGTAAACATATAATCCTGATTCGTCTCGCGCCGCTGTCCGACGTGCGTCATGGAAAATGTTTTCATCCTACTCCTCCGTCTTGCCGGAACCGAGATACCGCCTGCGCAGCTGTCCGCATGCGCCGTCGATATCTCGTCCCAACTCCCTTCTAATAGTACCATTTATCCCGTATTTTTCAAGCTGATTTTTAAAATCGGCAACCGCGGCGCGCCCCGGCTGCCGAAAATCCCGCTCACGGATCGGATTGACCGGGATCAGATTGACGTGGCAGTTCATGCCGCGCAGCAGCCCCGCAAGCTGCCTGGCGTCCTCCGCCGTGTCGTTGACGCCCGCCACGAGACTGTACTCAAACGTCACCCTGCGGCCTGTGCGCGAGACATAATACCGACACGCATCCATGATCTCTTCCATCCCATACCGGTTCGCGACGGGCATCAGCTCCCTGCGCTTTTCCTGGGCGGATGCGTGCAGGGAGAGCGCAAGCGTGATCTGCAGCCCCTCGTCCGCCAATGCCCGCATCCGCGGCACGATGCCGCAGGTCGAGACCGTCACGCTCCGCTGGCTGATATGCAGCCCGTTTTCATCCGTCAACAGGGAGAGGAACCGCAGGAGGTTGTCATAGTTGTCCAGCGGCTCTCCCGTGCCCATGACGACCACGTTGGAAATGCGTTCCCCGATATCCGCCATGATCCGGTAGACCTGGTCGAGCATCTCCGACGGCGCAAGGTTCCGCACCAGCCCGTCCAAGGTGGACGCGCAAAAGCGGCATCCCATGCGGCATCCGACCTGTGAAGATACGCACACGGAGCTGCCGTGGCGGTAACGCATGAGCACACTCTCGATCACATTCCCGTCCGGAAGCGCAAACAGATACTTGCGCGTGCCGTCCTGCGCCGACACCTGAACGGTCTCCGGTCGGAGGCAGACCAGCGTGGCGCCCGTTTTGAGCTTTTCCAGAAAAGCCCTGGGAAGATTTGTCATCTCCTCAAAGGATGACGCCTGCTTTTGATGCATCCACTGATAGAGCTGCTTTGCCCGAAACGGCTTTTCCCCCTGCTCCTGCACATATGCGGTCAGCTCCGCAAGGTCCATCGACTTCAGATCGGTTTTCTCCTGCTGCATATCCTCACTCCCTGCTCCGCACCAGCTTCGCGAGAAAAAAGCCGTCCCCGAGCGCCTCCTGCGGAAATATCTGCTGCTGCTTTTCCAGCCGGAACCCGGGGTGCTCCCCGAGGAACCATGCCACATTTTCCTCATTCTCCATGCGGTCGATCGTACAGGTCGAATAGAGGAGCGTTCCCCCCGGCTTGACATACGCCGCGACCGTGTGCAGGATCCTCCGCTGCAGCGCCGCCAGCTCCCGTTCCTGCTCCACGCTCATCCGGTACTTGATATCCGTCTTTTTTCGGAGCACGCCAAGCCCGGAGCATGGCAGATCGGCGATCACGATATCCGCGCGCCCTGCCGACGCCTCATCGAATACGGTCGCGTCCCACCGCCTTGCCGACAGGTTGGCAAGACCGCTGCGCCGGATATTCTCCTCGATCAGCGCCACCTTGCGTTCTGTGAGATCCCGTATCTCCACATGCCCGCTGCCCCGCAGCTTCTCCGCAAGATGCAGTCCCTTGCCTCCCGGAGCGCCGCAGACGTCGATGCAGTAATCGCCCTCCCCGGGCGCCGCATACTCCGCGACCAGCATGGAGCTGACGTCCTGTACATAAAATAAGCCTTCCCGGAAAGCGGCAAGCCCATTCAGATGATCGATGCCGGACACGGTAAAGGCATACGGAAGCTTCGGATATCCCTCCGCCGCCAGCTCCTCCGCCACGACTCCCTCCGCGGCGAGCCGCTCGCGCAGCTCCTGCGGCGTCACCTTCGCAAGGTTCGTCCGTATCGTAAGCGGCGCGTCCCTAAGGAACGCCGCCAGCATATTCCCGGTACACGCCTCCCCATACATCCCGCTCCACTGCTCCACCAGCCACCGGGGAGCGGAGTAGCGCACGGAAAGCGCGCCGACAGGGTCCTTCCTCTCATCGGGATATGTAACCGCACCGGGATTCCTGCTGATGCCACGGAGCACACCGTTCACGTAGCCGGAGAGCGTGCCGAAGCCGTGCCGTTTCGCCAGCTTCACGGCCTCGTTGCAGACCGCCGCGTCCGGCACAGCGTCCATATACCGAAGCTGATACACGCTCATGCGCAGCAAGGTGCGTATGAGCGGCTTCATCTTTTTCGTCTTCACCTTGGAAAACCGATCCAGAATATAATCGAGCTCCAGCATGCGCTGGATCGTTCCCTCTACCAGCCGGGTCAGGAACGCGCGCTCTTTTTTCCCCAGATACTGATATTTTTCCAGCACGGCGCGCAGCGCCAGATGACTGTAGCTTCCGCCCTCAAAAATCTCCATCAGAGTCTCCAGCGCCAGCTCGCGCACATTGACCGCATCAGTCATCGCGGTCCCTTCCTCCAAACAGCAGCACCAGCCGCAGGAGCTGAAGGATCGCAGACGCCGCGCCCGCCACATACGTGAGCGCCGCCGCCCTCAGCACCCTTCTGGTATACGGCAGCTCGCTCTCCGCAAGGATGCCCTGCTCTCCGAGGATCCGGAGCGCACGCGAGGATGCGTTGAACTCCACGGGAAGCGTAACGAGCTGAAACAGCACGGCGAGCGAAAACGCCAGAATGCCGAGATGAATGAAAAAGCTGCCGGTATTTCTCGTGAACAGCAGCCCGATGAGAATGAGCGGCCAGGCGACCGCGGAGCCGATATTCGCCACAGGAACGATCGCCGTGCGGAAGGTCAGAGGCGCATAGCCCTGCTGGTGCTGGATGGCGTGTCCGCACTCGTGCGCCGCCACGCCGACCGCCGCGACGGAGGTCGAACCATAGACGCTGTCCGAGAGGTTTAACGTCTTCTGCGACGGATTGTAGTGATCCGTCAAGCTGCCGGACACATGCTGCACCGTGACGTCATAGATCCCTGCGGACCGCAGGATGCGCTCCGCCGCCTGCGCTCCGGTCATATTGGACATACTGCGGTACTGCGCGTATTTGTTGAACGTTCCCTTGACTCTGGCGGATGCGATCAGGCAGATGACCGCTCCGATCAGCACCAGGATATAAGTGGGGTCAAATCCCCAGTAATAGTATGGCATATGCCTCCCCCTCTCTAACCCTTTTTGAAACAGACTCCCGCCTTCACGGGACAGCCGTTGAGAAACGCTTCCACAGGCATCCGTTTTTTTCCTTCGAGCTGTACCTCAAGCAGCCTGAGCTGTCCCTCCCCGGTCTGCACGAAGATCCCGTCCCGCGAAACGTCTACGATGCACCCGGGCGGTCCCTTGGGCTCCTCCGGGACGACCTGCGCCTTCCATATTTTTAAGATCCTGTCTCCCAGCCGCGTGTACGCGCTCGGCCACGGATCCATGCCGCGGATGAGACATTCGATCTCCGCCGCCCCTCGGGTCCAGTCGATACTGCCGAGCTCCTTGCGGATCTTTGCCGTGTGCGTCGCTTTCCCATGCTCCTGCTGTGTGTAGGAAGCCTCTCCGGCCTCGATCTTTGCCATCGTGTGGACGCACAGCCTTGCACCCACTGCAGACAGACGCTCAAACAGCGAACCGGTCGTCTCGTCCGGCGCCAGGCGCACCTCCTCCTGCTCGATGATATCGCCCGTGTCCAGCCCCTCGTCCATGCGCATCGTCGTCACACCGGTCACTTCATCCCCATGAATGACCGCCCACTGGATGGGGGATGCTCCGCGGTATCTCGGAAGCAGCGACGCGTGCACGTTGACGCAGCCATACCGCGGCATCCGAAGGATCTCCCCCGGGATAATCTGCCCAAATGCCTCCACAATTATGATATCCGGCTGATAGTTTGCCAGATGCGCGATGCATTCCGCATCCCGCACGCGCTCCGGCTGATAGACCGGGATCCCATGCGCGATCGCACACGCTTTCACAGGCGTGTATTTGAGCGCCTTGCTCCTGCCCACAGCCTTATCCGGCTGTGAGACGACCAGCACGACCTCGTGTCCCGCCGTCAGGATCTCCTCCAGCGTCCCTACGGCGAAATCCGGTGTCCCCATAAATATTACGCGCATACCGTGCCTCCTGTCCTACTTCTCTTCCTCATACGTTACCTCATGAAGGGCTCCCTCCACCTTCTCGGTATACATATGACCGTCCAGGTGATCCAGCTCGTGGCAGATCGCACGCGCTAAAAGCTCCGTCCCTTCGATCTCAAACTCCTCCATGTTCTCATCGTACGCGCGCGCCTTCACATAATTCGGGCGCGTCACACAGCCTGCCTTTCCGGGAAGGCTCAGGCATCCCTCATCCCCGGTCTGCTCGCCCTCCGTCTCCAGGATCCGGGGATTGATCATCACGATCGGTCCGTCCCCTATGTCAATGACGACAAGCCGCCGGAGCACCCCCACCTGGGGACCCGCGAGCCCTACGCCGTTCGCATCGTACATCGTCTCAAGCATGTCTCCGATCAGCTCTCTGATCTTCGGCGTGATCTCCGTGATCTCTCTGCATTTCTTCGTCAGTACCGGATCTCCCTGGATCCGTATGGTCCTCAGTGCCATTTCGTCCCTTCCTTTCCCCCGCAGCCCCGGGCTTAAAAGCCACCGGTTGGATTAAAATCAAACTGGATCGTCAACTCCCTGCAGGTGCGTTCATCGCGGATATAGCGCTCCGCAGCGTCTTTTATGTCAACCAATGTGCCGTACTCCCTCGCCTTTACATAGATCACCTTGCGATAGACATCCTTCACGCGGGCGACGGCGGCATCCGCCGGTCCCACAAGGGAGACTCCCTCCACAGACTTCTGCGCGAGCCAGCCCGCCAGATGATCTGCGATCCGGGCTGCTCCCTCCTCCAAACGTTCCTGATGTCTGGATGCGCACAGAAGCACCAGCATATTCCAGACCGGCGGGTAGGACATCAGTTTCCGATAAGCGATCTCCTGCCGGTAAAAACGCTCATAATCCTGCGCCTGCGCCGCGACGATACTGTAATGCCCCGGATCATAGGTCTGTATGACGACCTCCCCCAAAAGCTCTCCCCGCCCCGCTCTGCCCGCCGCCTGCGTCAAAAGCTGAAAGGTCCTCTCCGCCGCCCTGTAATCGCTGATATGCAGCGAGAGATCCGCAGCCAGAACGCCGACCAGCGTCACATACGGAAAATCGTGTCCCTTCACGATCATCTGCGTCCCGATCAGGATATCGGCCTCACGGTTTGCAAAGCCTGAGAGGATCCGCTCATACGACTCCCTGCTCCGCGTGGTGTCCAGATCCATCCGCAGCACCCGCGCCTGCGGAAACCGCTGCCTCACAACGCTCTCGATCTTCTCCGTCCCAGCCCGAAAGCCGCTGATATACCTTGAGCCGCAGGACGGACAGACCGCCGGCGGCGCCTCCCGGTAGCCGCAATAATGACAGACGAGCCAGCCCCTTCCGTCTCCATGCTGACTGAGCGATACATCACAATGCGGACATTTTATCACATGTCCGCAGGCTCTGCAAGAGACAAACCCCGCCACGCCCCTGCGGTTCAAAAACAGCATGGTCTGCTGTCCCTTCGCCAGCCGGTCCTCCATCCGCTCTGTCAGCGCACGGCTTAAAATAGAACGATTTCCCTGTCTCAGCTCCTCCCGCAGATCCACAACCTCACAGACCGGCAGCGGCGCTTCCTTCGCGCGTTTTTCGAGCCGCAGCAGGCGGTATTCCCCCCTCTCGACGCGGTAAAAGCTGTCTACCGACGGTGTCGCAGATCCCAGAACAACACTCGCACCCGCCATGCGCGCCCGCTCGATCGCCGTCTCCCTCGCATGATAGCGCGGCACGTTCTCGCTCTTATAGGAAGTTTCATGCTCCTCGTCCACAATAATTAATCCCAGATGTAAGAAAGGGGTGAACAGGGCGGATCGCGGCCCGATCATGATATCGATCTCCCCGTTTTTCGCACGGACAAACTGATCGTACCGTTCCCCCGCCGACATACGCGAATTGAGGATGGAGACGCGCGCGCCGAAGCGGTCATAAAAACGCATCATGGTCTGATAGGTCAGGGCGATCTCGGGGATCAGCACGATCGCCTGGCGTCCCTGCGCAATGACATGGGCGATCAGCTCCATATAGACCTCGGTCTTTCCGCTGCCCGTGACGCCCCACAAAAGATAGGTCGCCCGCCGTCCCGCCGCATCGTCCGCAAGCACGGCATCCACAGCCCGCTGCTGCTCCTCGTTGAGCGTGCGCACAAACGCCCGCTGCCCGCGCGCGCCGATCGGATCGCGGTACTGTATCTCGCGCTTGATCCGAACGATCCCCTGCTCCTCCAGCGCCCGGATCACAGGACCGGAGACATTCAGCTTTCCTGTGATGACCTCCCAGTCCAGCTCACCCTCCCGGAGCAGCGCCGAAAGCAGACGCTCCCTCGCGACTGCATGCCGACGCACACAATCCGCCAGATACTCCTTTGCCTCCGCAGCGCCGACTGCCAGACCGACCCTGCGGCGTTCCCTTTGCCGCTTCTTCTCCCTGACCGGCAGCACGGTCTTTAATGCATGGTTCATCGTGCCGCCATAATTTTTGCGCATCCATCCTGCCAAGGCGATCAGTTGGGACTCGATGGAAACGCTGTCCTTCACAATACTTAAAACGTCTTTTAATTTTTCTTCCTCGTACTCCGCCTCATCGGCAAGCTCGACGACATAGCCTCTGATGCGCCTGCTCCCAAACGGTACATACACCTGCATGCCAACCGCAAGCGCTTCCTCCAGCCGTTCGGGCACACGATACTCAAACGTCTTATCCAGTTTCTCCTGTGAGATATCCACGATGATCCTTGCGTACCTCGCCATGTTCCTCTCCTGCCCTTTCGATCAGTTCATATTCGCTCATCGGATAGCGCACGCCGCGGATCTCCTGATAAGGCTCATGCCCCTTCCCCGCCAGCACGATGATATCGCCCGCCTCGGCGTGCCCGATCGCATAGCGCACCGCCTCTCCCCGGTCTGTGATCCGGACGTATGCCCCCCTGGTTCCCCGGATGCCCGCCTCGATGTCATCCAGGATCGCCTCCGGATCCTCCCAGCGCGGATTATCGGACGTCAGGATCGTGAGATCCGCCAGATGCCCCGCCGTCTCCCCCATCCGCGCACGGCGCAGTCCGGATCGGTTCCCGCCGCAGCCAAACAGAACGATCAGCCTGTGCGGCGAAAATCCGCGAAGCATCTCCAGAAGCTGCCTGAGACTCATCTCATTGTGAGCATAGTCGATGAGCAGCACGTATTCCCCTGACGGGCTCACATTCTCGCACCGTCCCGGAACGCTCGCCGTGGCCAGCCCCTTTCGCACCGCCGCGGCGTCCACTCCAAAATGAAACGCCGCGGCGGCTGCGGCGAGCGCATTATAAATATTGAAGCTTCCCGGAAGCTGCATCATTAAGGGAACCACCTCCACTCCCCTGCGCAGCAGAAAACGCCCCTCCAGCCTTCCCTCCCGCATAGCGAACACAGGCTCCTCCGCGGTCACTGCAGCCGGATGGCGCATCGAAAAGGTCTCCACAGCGCAGGTGTGCCCCCAGAGGATCCGATCCGTGTTCCTGTCGTCGCGGTTTACGATACCGAGCGAGCACTGACGGAACAGAAGGCTCTTGCAGGCAAGATACTCCGCAAACGAAGCGTGCTCCCCTTTTCCGATGTGGTCCGGCTCCAAATTCAAAAAAATGCCGATATCATACCAGATGCCTGCGACCCGCTGCAGCTTCAGACCCTGGGAGGAGACCTCCATCACGCAGCAGTCACAGCCGTTCTCCGCCATCCGCGCCAGATAGCGCTGCAGCTCATAGGATTCCGGGGTCGTGCGTTCGGCGGGAACCTCCTCCTTCCCGTCGAAGACGCTGATCGTCCCCACCATCCCCACCCGATAGCCTGCCGCCCGCAGGATCGCGGCGGTCAGATACGCCGTCGTCGTCTTTCCCTTGGTCCCCGTGATCCCGATCATCCGAAGCTTCTTTGCCGGATAGTCAAAAAAAGCTGCGGAAAGCCTTGCGAGCGTCTCTCTGCCATCCTCCACCACGATCACAGTCACGCCGGCCCGCACGATGTCCGCAAGCCGGATGCGCTTCTGTTTTGCATACAGAAAACTCTCCCGACCCGCGCAGACCAGCGCCCCCTCCTCGACCACGACTGCCTCCGCTCCCCTTTCCAGCGCCTCCGGCAGATACTCATGCCCGTCCGCCTCCTGCCCTCTGAGACAAACAAAGAGGGAGCCGCTGCCTGCTCGCCCGGAATGATAACAGATATCCGCTATCTCCCGTTCCTGGGTTCCCTGCACGTTTTTGTATACAATATGTAGCAATAACCTCTCTAACTGCATCCCTGCATTCCCGTGTCATGCATTTTGTTTTATTATATGCGAAAAGGATGCGTTTTACAAGTGATCCGCACGCCTGCGCTTTCCATACATAATTCCCGGCAAAATCACACATACTGACGTCAGACACAGACGAACCCTCACAGACAAGGAGACGCATATGCTCGGACGCAATTTTTTCATCTGCGGGCTCACAGGCTGGTGCATGGAGATCCTCTTCACCTCCGCCGGCTCCCTGCTCAAAAAAGACGGACGCCTCATCGGTCAGACCTCCGTGTGGATGTTTCCCATCTACGGAATGGCCGCATGCATCCGCCCGGTCTACCGGCGGATCAAAGGTCTTCCCGCGCTCTTCCGCGGTACGCTCTACTCCATCGGGATCTTTTCCTTTGAATACCTGAGCGGCACCCTGCTCAAAAAGCATTCGCTCTGCCCCTGGGACTACAGCAATGCAAGAGCGAACATCGACGGCGTCATCCGCCTGGACTACGCCCCCTTCTGGATGGCTGCAGGTCTTTTGTTCGAGCGGATCCTGCTGCACCAGGAGCAAAAGACGACGCCCGCCGGACAGACTCTCCTGCGCAAAAACAGCGGGCAGCCCACCCTGTGAGCCGCCCGCCGCTTTACAGGTCAGCGGGATCGTCCGCGCTGATGTCCTGCATGTGAAGCGTCCTCCGCCGGACGCGCGCCGCCTCGGACGCCTCCAGCAGATAGTTCTTGATCTCCTTCGCGTGCCTGATATGTACCAGCTGCAGCTCCTTAGAGGTCACGTCGCCTGTGTAGCAGATGACGGTCCCCAGCCCGAACATCCGCTCCAACAGCGTCGCCGTCAGTCTGACATCCTGTATCTTGTACATGTAGCAGTCGTTTTCCTCCACCTTCAGAAGCCCCTCATCCACGGTCAGCATGTCTTCCGTGATCGTGTACTTCGTAAATGTCCAGGGCAGTCCGAAAAAGAGCAGGCGCCTGCGCTCCCGAAATATTACCTCGTACTCCCCGGATGCATTCCGCGTCTTTGCATCTTCTGTCATGATCATCCTCCCTTTCCGGTTTCTCTACCCGTAGTGTACCTTACTTTTTGTTTCCATGCAAGAAAATAAATCTCACGATTCCACTTGCATTCAAATTTCCGTTAGTATATGATAGAAAAAATGCCATCGGCATCCGAATATGGAGGAGGATTACTATGCGACATTTAATGAGTCCACTGGACTTTTCCGTCGAAGAGCTGGACGCACTGTTAGATCTCGCGAACGATATCGAGGCGCATCCGCAGAAATATGCGCATGCCTGCGCCGGAAAAAAGCTCGCGACCTGCTTCTACGAACCAAGCACCCGCACAAGACTCAGCTTTGAAGCCGCGATGCTCAACCTTGGCGGCTCTGTACTCGGCTTTTCCAGCGCCGATTCCAGCTCCGCCGCCAAGGGCGAGAGCGTTTCCGATACGATCCGCGTCATTTCCTGCTACGCAGACATCTGCGCCATGCGTCATCCCAAGGAGGGAGCTCCTCTGGTAGCCTCTCAAAAATCCCTGATCCCAGTCATCAACGCCGGCGACGGCGGTCATCAGCATCCCACCCAGACCCTGACAGATCTGCTCACGATCCGTTCTCTGCGCGGGGAGCTTGGCAACCTGACGATCGGTCTGTGCGGCGATCTGAAGTTCGGGCGCACCGTGCACTCACTCATCAACGCCCTGATCCGTTATCCGGGCATCCGCTTCGTGCTGATCTCTCCGGAGGAGCTGCGCATTCCCAGCTACATCCGGGAGGACGTGCTCACAGCGAACGGGATCCCCTTTACGGAGATGGAGCGGCTCGAGGATGCCATGGCTGACCTGGACATCCTCTATATGACCCGCGTACAGAGAGAGCGTTTCTTCAACGAGGAGGACTATGTGCGGTTAAAGGATTTCTACATCCTGACAAAATCCAAGATGGCGCTTGCCAAGAAGGACATGCTGGTGCTCCATCCGCTCCCCAGAGTCAACGAGATCTCCGTCGAGGTGGACGACGACCCGCGCGCGGCTTACTTCCGCCAGGCACAGTACGGCGTCTATGTGCGCATGGCGCTGATTCTGACCCTGCTCGAGATCACTGTTGACTGACGCGCACACAGAAAGGATATATGCCATGTTAAATATCAGCGGAATCCATGAGGGATTTGTATTGGACCACATCCAGGCGGGCATGAGCCTGCGGATCTATCACGATCTGAAGCTGGACGAGCTGGACTGCACCGTCGCGATCATCAAGAACGCCCGGAGCGAAAAGATGGGGAAAAAGGATATCCTCAAGGTCGAATGCCCGATCGAGGCGCTCGACCTCGATATCCTCGGCTTCATCGACCACAACATCACAGTCAATGTCATCAAGGACGACATGATCGTGGAGAAAAAGGAGCTCCACCTTCCCCGGCAGATCAAAAACGTCATCGTCTGCAAAAACCCCCGCTGCATCACCTCCATCGAGCAGGAGCTCGACCAGATCTTCCTCCTGACGGACGAAAAGAGGGAGATCTACCGCTGCAAATACTGCGAGGAAAAATTCCGCAGCCCCAAAAGAAAATAGCAGAGAAAAACGGACTGCTGCATGCAGTCCGTTTGATACAAAAAACGTTGCGCTATTCCCGCAGCAAATACTGCTGCACAGTCTGAAACACCTGTATGCGATAGGCGTCCAGCTCCGTCATTCCCACGAACGAAGCCCCATAGCGGTATTCCATCTCGCGGTCCTCCCGGCGCACGATCTCAACAAACGAGTGGATCACATCCTTATTCCACAGCGTCAGGACACACTCGTATACCGCGCCCTTCTCCAACGGCTCCCTGCACAAAAATCCCAGTCCGCCCCTTGAAATATCACAGACCTGGATCAGAGCCTTCTCCTCCTCCGGCTGATCCAGGCGATTGATGTAGATCTCCGCAACCATCTCCGTGCGTACATTTCTTCTTCTCTCCTGCATCGTGACTGCCCTCCGTAGCTATAACATATAGTATAACACAAATCGCAGGCAACGCATACCCTTTTTTATAAAAACTACCCCCTTTTATCAGAGCGGACGGCAGCAGCAGCCATTGCACAGCAGATTCAGGCAGAGCATGCTCAGGCACCAGCTCCCCACGCTCGAATACGGACGCGCATAGCCGCTTCCCATATGCGTATACCACGTGCCTCCAAATTCCAGGTGCTGCAGAAGCTGGCGGTATTCCATGCTGCTCGGCTCCATCTCCACAGCGCGCCCGGCGTGCTCCCTGGCAATGATATTGTTTCCGACTCCCTGATTCGCGATGGCGCTGAAATAATACCAGCGCGCACGCCGCTCCCCGAACGGAATGTCGTTCAGAGCGTGCAGCGCCTCCGCATAGCGCCGGTTCGCAAGATAGTTTGCCGCCGCCATAAGCCTTGGATCCTCCGTCTGCCCCCGGCTCCCTCCGTAGCCGCCGTAGCCGCCTCCGCCGCCATAGGAACGATAACCGTAGCCGCCTCCCTGCTGCTTTTCCTTCATGATCTGGTCATACGCCTGCTGGACTTCCTTAAAGCGTTCCTCCGCCGCCTCACGGTTCGGATTGTCGATATTCGCATCCGGGTGGTATCTTCTGCTGAGCGCCCGATAAGCCTTTTTGATTTCATCATCGGAAGCGCCCGGCGAAACGCCGAGCACCTGATAGGGATCTCTCATATAGAACGACCTCGCTGTCTGCTTGTTTTCTTTTTACGTCCGCTGTTTTTCTCCTCCGCCCTGCGCTTTCTGAGCTGAAGGTACTCGTATTTCGTCCAGACGCCCGAATACAGGATGTTCCGCAGGATATCCGCGTGCAGCAAAACAGGCAGCCGCTCAAAGGACTTTGCGCACTCCGACATCATACTGGTCAAAAGCAGCCGGCAGAGGGTGTCCAGATCCTCCTCGCGCTCATTTGCAATGAATGTCAGCGGATTGTAGCCTCTTTTTTGCAGATCCGCATCGTAATCCTCATAGGCATCCATGATGTAGATGAATTTTCCCATGTAAAAACCCAGTGTGCGGAGTTCCTCCGCCCACTCGTCCTCCCGCCAGCAGAACACCTCCCCCAGCATCTCGCCGGTCAGTCCCGCCGCCGCGTCCAGGTTCGTCTCCCTCCTGCGCTCACTCTCCTCCGTGCGGCGCATAAATTCCTCCACTGCGCGCACCTGGCGGGGATAACGCTCCATGACGCGCGCATAATCCCCCTCCAGCATCCGCGCGAATGCCTTTTTCGTATATGCCCTCTCATCCTTCCAGTCGTCGATGAGGTTGTGATAGGCGAGAATGAGATTCATGTCCGCCGCATAGTCCGTCGCATCATTGATCCACACAGTCTGCTTTCTGGTCGGATGCAGCGCGCAGGTGATCCTTGTCTCCTCATGCGCAAGCTCGTACAGCCCGGTCAAAAGGACCACCAGAAACGTCATGTCGTAGTTCAAAAGCATCTGCCCCCTGGTGCCGCAGTTCTGCTTCAGTCTGCGGCAAAGTCCGCAATAATATGCCTGATACGCCTTCCTGCTCTCCTCCGCCAGGATCTGCTGATTGATATTGATATAGCCAAACATCCGCATGTCTCCTTTGATTTATGGTAAGCCCTGAAAATACGGCTGTCAACATATCCGACGTCTTTTAAGAAACATTTTAGATTTTGGCTGCGGCTTCCCCCGCGGATCGACAACCGCCGCTAAAACAGCCTCAGCTTGTGCTGCATGCCCTCGGGATCCCGCGCATACGCGATCGCCGTTTCCCCGGAGATCTCGCTCTTCATGTACAGATCGTAGATCGCATCGTCCATCGTCTGCATCCCGTCCCTGCGCCCGGTCTCAAGAGCCGCCGCAAGCTGCTCCAGGCTTCCCTCGCGGATCACCTTCCGCACCGCTGTGTCCGCCAGCAGGAGCTCATAGACTGCCGCGCGCCCCGCCGCGCCCGTCTGTCTCGGCAGCAGACGCCGCGTCACGATGCCCGCCAGCGTCTCGGAAAGACGACCGCGCAGCCGCTGCTGCTGCGGAAAGCTGCCCGCCGTCATGCGCTCCACGACCGCAGCCACGCTGTCCGCCGCGACGCCCGCAAGCACCAGCCTGCCGCCCTCCGCGATCGCCAGCGCCTCCTCGACCGCCTCCTGACCGCGCAGCTCCCCGATCTGGACCACATCCGCATCCTGCCACTGCACCATGCGCAGCGCCTCCTCGACCGAGGCGATGTCGCTGCCGACCTCGCGCTGCAGAACGAGCGAACGCCCCTGCGGAAGCACATACTCGACCGGCGATTCGATCGTGACGACCGTGCGTGCGTCGGTCCGCGCCGCCTCCGCCGTCAATGCCGCGAGCGTCGTCGTCCTCCCGCTGCCTGCCACGCCCGCCACCAGCACAATGCCGCGCTTTTTTGCGGCAAGCGCCGTCAGCGCCTCCGGCATCCCGAGCTCCTGCGGCGTGGGCACCCTGGTCGGCAGGAGCCGGAGCGTCACAGCATAGTCGCCCTGCCTGCGGAAAACGCTCACGCGCAGCCTGCACAGCCCGGACGCCTCCCGCACGAACACGAGCTGTCCCCGCTCACGCAGCTGCTCCTGCTGTCCCTTCTCCAACAGCTCCTCCAAAAGCCGGCGGACCTCCTCCGGCGAAACCTCCTCCTCCGACAGCTGCTCCAGCGCGCCGTCCACGCGCAGACGGACCGCCGCTCCCGGCGTCAGATGAATATCCGTCGCCTTCCGCTCGATCGCCTCCTGAACCAGACTCTCCATACAGATCCTGCTTGTCTCCTCGCCCATCGTCCTATCGCTCCCTGCCCTGCGGCACCCTTTCCTGATTTCCTGCTTTTACAGTATCTTCACTGTACTATATTTTCGCCCGCAGGTCAAAGCTTTTTCACACGGTTTCCACGGCATCAAAAAAGCGCCCCTCAGGACGCTATATGTATGGTCTCGTCAAATGCCGCCAGATATTCCTCCCGCCTGTCGTGCGTGATGACGATCCGCGTGTAGCCGTCCAGCGACAGGATCAGCTCGTTGATCTGGTCTCTGGCGCCGGGGTCGAGCGCGGAGGTGGGCTCGTCAAAGATCAGGATCCTCGGCGAGCGGATCAAAGCCCTTGCGATCGCGAGCCTCTGCCGTTCCCCGCCCGAGAGGCTGCTCCCGTGATCGCCGATCCGCTCCGTATGATGCTCCGACAGCTCTCCCAGCCCGACCTTGCCGATCACGCCGCGCAGCCGCTCTTCCGGATAGTCCCTTCCCATCGTGATGTTGTTGACCAGGGTGTCATTGAAAATATACGCGTCCTGCGGCACATAGCCGATCGTCGCAAACAGCGCCGGAGCCGGGATATCCGCCACATCCCGACCGCCCAGCAGGATGTTTCCCTCGTAGTCCCTCTTTTCCTGCAGCAGACAGCGGATCAGAGAGGACTTTCCGCTCCCGCTGTCCCCGACGACGGCATAGGTCCCTCCCTCCCGGAATACCCGGTCAAACCCGCGGATGACCGTCCGCCCGTCATACGCAACGGACACGTTCCGATACGCGATCTCCATGCTGCCCTCCAACGGTTCTCCGCCGCAGTCCTCCTCCGCGTCGAAATATCCGCAGAGCTTTTCCGCAAGCGGCTTCGTGGATCGCACGAGAGACAGGTTTCCCGAGAGATCGCTGACCGGCTGGAACACATTGTTCAAAAGCTGGACGGACGCGATCAGCTCACCGATACTGAGCTCCCCGCGGATCACGAAGACGCCTCCGATCGCCATGCATCCCGCCTGGGCGGCGATCCCGCACACCAGGGAGAGCGTTCCCACATACCGCTGGGAAAAATGATACCTCCTGCGCGCTTCCTGCTGCATCTCACAGCTCTCGCGGAATTTGCGCAGGAACGCCGGAACGGAGAGGTTCCACAGGATATCGGACATGCCCTGGATCTGCTCCTTGATGGCAAAGGTATACCGCTCGTCGCCCTCCGACCTCTCCCTCGCGTTTTTCTGCAGAACACCGGCATACAGCTGCGGGACAACGATCGGGATCAAAAACAGCAGTGCAAAAAAACAGGTCGCCTTCCAGTTGATGAGCAGCAGCGCGGCGACCGAGAACAGAAATTCCGCCGCATCAAAACAGATGAGCGCCTGCGGGAGCAGATAATTTTCCTCGATCCGGTCCATATCCGACGACAGCAGATTTAACAGGGCGGCGTTCTCCTCCGTCGTCCGTTTCCGGTAGATCCCCTGCATGAGCTTTTGCCGGATCGTCAGCATACAGCGCTTCGCATGCCTGCATCGCAGCTGCAGCGCCAGCCACTGCAGCGCGAGATCGCCCGCCAGCACGGCGAGGATGGCGTAGAAGCTGCGCATCATGAGGGAAAACTGCGTGTTGACCGCCGCGTCCGTCAGATCGCCCATCAGAATCGCAAAGCCGGTCTCCGCCACGGCGCTCAGCGCATAGAAAAACACGCTGGCGGCAAGGTAAGGTAGATATCTTCTGATCTGTTTTTGCATTTCTGTTCTCCTGTCATTTAGGAACGTTTTCTG
>CANRBT010000016.1 GCA_947628935.1 uncultured Roseburia sp.
CCGTTCATCGCATCCGCCTGCTCCGCAAAGCTCCTGCTGAGGATCAGGACCTTTAAATGATTATAGTCGATCATGCGGTTCCCCGCGCTCTCAGCCTCCAGGAATGCCTGGGCAAACTGCTCCGGATCATCCACGGCGATCTCGATCGGGAAGTTCCGGTCCTCCAGCTCCGCCGTCGCACACCCCGAACACGTGACGCCGGAAACACAGACGAGCAAGAGGACCGCCGCCATTCGCCCTGTCCGGCTGCGCAGCCTTTTGTCAGAGACGAGCCGGATCCCCGAAAGGAGCAGCGGCACGCACACGATAAACGGCGTCGCGACATACCAAAGGACCCACAGGCACCACTCCAGAAAGGCGTGGCTCCGGTACAGACCGCACGACGCGGCGTACACGGGAACCAGCAGGACGAACGCCGCATAGCGCTCCCGCTTCGCCGTCGTCTGTCTGCGCCACAGCAGCGGGACACACTCCGCCAGAAGCTTTCCTCCGTAAAAAACGCAGCTGCCCAGAAGCGCAAAGAGCGTGAAAAACCACACGGCGAACATGAACGCATCGGTCCGTTTTAAAAATCCGCCGGAGATCTTTACCGTGCTCATCAACGTCACAGCCGGATAGTCCATCTCCCCCAGCGCATGCGCGCCAAAGATCCCCAGCAGCACAAGATACAGCGCCGCATGAACCACCGCCGTGAACACAAGAGCGCTCCGCCCCGCCGCGAGAAGCGTCTGCGTTTTCTGCACATATCCGCTGAGAAAGAGCACCAGAAAGACGAGCGCAAAGCAAAGGAAAACCCCGTAGCTCCCCCACAGCACGCTTTCCCTTCCCGCGGTAAACACGGGACTCCAATAATCCGTTCTCACCTCGTCGAATGCGCAAAGCAGCATCAGAAACAGCGGAAGCATCAGCACCCAGAACAGCAGCTCATAGACCCTCGCACGCCCCTCGATGCCTCCCCGGATGCCGTACGCGCACAGCGCCAGGAGCAAGGCGAGCACCAGATAATAGGACTCCTCCCGCAAAAGCTCATCCAGTACCAGATCCGAGAACAGGTACGCCGTGTAGCTTGCCAGAAGTACAAAATAGGCTAAAAATCCGATTTCCAAAAGCCTTCCGCAGAACTTCCCAAGCTTCTGCTCCAAATACGCCGGGAACTGCCCCTGCATATCACGCAACAGAAATCCCAATAATTTCAGGTATAAATAAGCCGCTATCAATCCAAATGCAATGCAAAAAATACCATCCTGTCCCGCCACGCATCCCAAAAAGGGAGGTACGAGGAGCGTGCTAAGTCCAAGCAGATCATAGGTCAGGAGCCGAAACGCCTGACGTCCCGATATCCGGTCATTTTGTGAAAACATACGTCCCTCCTCACTCCTTCTGTCCTTTTTGCCCTCGGATCCAAAGCCGCCTGCGGTTCTCCGGATTCGCGTAGATCGGACGGCGATCCAGCCTCCGCAGCGGCATTCGCCAGAGGAAATCCCTCTCATCCTCGTAATCATTCAGATCCGCTCCCACAAAGGGCATCAGATACGGAATCCCAAAGCTTTTGAGCTGCGACAGGTGGATCAGGACCGCAAGCAGTCCCACGAGCAGACCAAAAAATCCCAGCCACGCGCTAAGCGCGATGAATCCGAACTTTAACAGCCGGAAAGCCGTCGCAAATTCCTCGTTCGGTACCGCAAACGAACAGAGCGCCGTGAAGGAGATCACGATGACGACGATCGGACTGACAAGGTTTGCCTCCACAGCCGCCTGTCCGATGATGAGACCCCCGACAATGCCGATGGTGTTTCCCATCGCCCCCGGCAGCCGCACGCCCGCCTCACGCAGGAGCTCAAACGACAGCTCCATGATGAGCACCTCGATCACGGCAGGGAACGGCACGCCCTTTCGCGCGTCCGCAAAAGACAACAGCAAAGTCGTCGGGAGGATCTGTGTATGGAAATTCGTCACAGCCAGATACAGCCCCGGCAGCGTCATGGAAAAAAACGATGCCACATAGCGCAGCATGCGCTCAAAGCTTGCGATCTCCCACCGGTTATAGTAGTCGTCGCTCGTCTTGATAAACGAATTGTAATCGGTCGGGAGCAGAAGCGCGACCGGCGAATTGTCCGACATCAGTACGACGCGTCCCTCCAAGATGGACATCGCCGCCCGGTCGGGGCGCTGTGTCGTCTGAAACTGCGGAAACGGGGAATACCACTTTTCCTCCGCAAGCTGTTCGAGGACACCGCTGTCAAGCACGCCGTCAATTTCAAACCCTTCCAGGCGATGCTCGATCTCCTGCAGCAGCCCAGGCTTTACCAGATTATCCATATAGACCAGATAGACGTTCGTCTTGGACTGCCTGCCCATCTTTTTCTGCCTGACCTTCACCTCATGCGAACGAATGCGCTTGCGGATGAGCGCCGCGTTCTGCTTGACCGATTCCGTAAATCCCTCGTTGGAGCCGCGCACCACCTTCTCGGAATCCGCTTCTCCCACGCCCATATTCGGATAACCGTCGTCCGGTATCTTGACCGCCTGGTCAAACCCGTCCACAAACAAGATCGCTTCCCCGGTCAAAAGACCGTCCCCCGCCTCCTCGATGGTCTGAAAATAGGTGGCGTCCGAGATGCCAAGCGCATTTTGCTCCAGTGCTGCGTGGATCTCCTCACGGCTGAGGCTGCGCAGATATTTTAAGACCTCCAAAAGCGCCGAGTTCCCCATATCCACAGAGACCTCGATGAACGTCAGGTAACATGCCACGTCACGGTCCCTGCCGAGGTTCATCTGCTTCTTCTTGATATCGTCACAGTCGCAAAACAGCCGCTCCATCTGCGCGATGTTGTCACTCAAGGAACGGCTGATGACCGTCTTCTCTGCCATAGGCTCCTCCCCTCCCCTGCAAAACTTTCCTGTCAAAAAAAACAGGGACGGCATTTCCTGCCGATCCCTGTTATTTTGTTCCGTTCGCGCTCATTCTATGCACTAGCCCTGCTCGCGGATGATCTCCTTGATCGCCACGACCTGGTTTTTCACATGCTTTTGCATCGCGGATGTCACCTTCCCCTTATCCCTCTCCGAAAGCCCCTCCACAATGGCATTGTGCTCCTCCAGGAGCGTCGGATAATTTTTTTCGTTTTTCAGATACTCCACCCGGTAACGGTACATCTGCTCCCGCAGATTGTTCAGAATATTCTCCAACCGCGGATTCCCGGTCGACTGATAGATGATATCGTGGAACCTGACATCCGCCTCCGCGATCCGCTTCACCTCGCCGGTTTCTACCGCCTCCTCCACAGCATGCATCGTCTGTCGGAGTTCCGCCAGCTGCTCCGGCTTTATCCTCTCACAGGCAACGGAAGCTGCGAGCTCATCCAACGCCTCCCGGATCTGAAGCACATCCTGCATGTCCTTTTCCGTCATCTTTGCGACCTCCGCGCCCTTGCGCGGGATCGTCACGGCAAGCCCCTCCTGCTCCAGCATCCGGATCGCCTCACGGATCGGCGTCCGGCTCACGCCCAGCTTCGCGGCAAGCTGAAGCTCCATCAGACGCTCCCCCGGCTTTAATTCCCCCTTCAATATCGCCTCCCGCAGCGTGTGGAACACGACGTCACGCAGCGGCAGGTACGCATTCATATGCAGTGTCAGATCCTCCGTCATGATCTCCCCGCCTTTCTCTTTCCTATCGCATGTTATTGTAGATCGTCGTCAGGTATACCTGTTTTGCCAGCCCTGTCTCCCGCAGCGCCTCATACGCATCCGCCGCCGTGTCGTCATCGGCAAACAATCCGAATACCGTAGGACCGCTGCCGCTCATCAGCGCACGCAAAGCGCCATGCTCCCTCATGTGCTCCTTGATCTGCGCGATGACCGGATAGCGCGGGATCGTCACGGTCTCCAGTATGTTCCCAAGATCCGCAGCGATATCGGTCAGGTTTTTCGCCCTGATATCCGCGATCAGACGGTCGATGTCGGGATGCTCCGTGGCATCGTTCAGCTTCAGGTTCTCATAGACGAGCTTCGTCGATACCGAAATCTGCGGCTTTGCGATGAGCACAGGGCATTTCACCATCGGCGGCAGCGCCGTGAGCCGTTCCCCGATGCCCTCCGCCAGCGCCGTGCCCCGCATCACACAGTACGGCACGTCCGCACCCAGCGTCACGCCTCTTTTCATCAGATCCTCCCTTGACAACCCAAGGTCGAACATGCGGTTCAGCCCGTACAGCACAGCCGCCGCGTCCGTGCTGCCGCCTGCCATGCCCGCCGCCACGGGAATATGCTTGTGCAGCCTGATGGCGATGCCGTCACGGATGCCGAACTCCTCTTTTAACAGTTTTGCTGCCTGATAGGCAAGATTATTCTCATTCACAGGCAAAAAAGACAGATTTGTCTCTAAAGATATATCATCGGAAGCTTTCCGCGTGATCTCAAGGCGGTCGAACAGATGGATCGTCTGCATCACCATCCGCACCTCGTGATAACCGTCCTTCCGCTTTCCGACAACATCCAGGCCAAGATTGATCTTCGCCAGCGCTTTTACGGAAATCTCTTTCATCATCCATCTCCCCTTGTATTCGTTTGTATTTTGTATACAATATTCATTATATCCACGAAAAGAGGAAAAGTCAATGCGGCGCATCGTTTTGTGCATTCTGCCATATTAACAATCCGGCTGACCGTGTCGATACAGTTCTTGAGAAAAGCTATCGCCAGTGCACGGATGCCGGCGAATGGCGCGCCACAGGGCGCAGGCAGGTCAACACACAATCCAAGGGAATGGAGGAATGAAAAATGGCAATCAGTTCCGTAGGCAGCAACACACCATCTTACACCCAGTACAGCAATACTACCGCTACGAAGGCGGCTGAGACGGCTCAGGAGACCAAGAAGGAAGAGAGCGGCGTTGTTTATGAGAAAAGCTCCGACAGCAACACCACAGGTGCCGTGAGCAAGAAGAGCAACAGCGCGATCATCGCAAAGCTGAAGGCGGACGCAGAGCAGCGCACAGCACAGCTTCGCAGCCTTGTCGAGAAGATGATGACCCAGCAGGGCAACGCGATCGGCAATGCAGACTCCATGTGGAGCTTCCTCGCAAAGGGCGACTTCACGGTAGACGCCGCTACAAAGGCGCAGGCGCAGGCGGACATCGCCGAGGACGGCTATTGGGGCGTCGAGCAGACCTCCGACCGCATCGTTGATTTCGCAAAGGCTCTTGCAGGCAACGATGCGGAGAAGGCAGACGAACTCCTCGAGGCGTTCAAGAAAGGCTTCCAGCAGGCGACCGGCTCCTGGGGACGCGATCTTCCGGATATCTCCCAGCGCACCTACGACGCCGTGCTTGAGAAGTTCGATCAGTGGAAGAACGGCTCCGAGGTTGCAGCGACCGCGCAGACCGAGGCATAACAGAACTGTAGAAGAAAAAAGAAAGCTGCCGCTTCACGAATGGTCTTTCGTGAGGCGGCAGCCTTTTTTGCACCGTGCGCTGCGCCTACTCCTGCCCCAGGAGCTTTTCAACGCTCGCCAGCTTCACGCACACGACGAAAATCTCCGTCGCCAGCGTCAGATCCTCCAGGCTGGGGAAGGAGGGCGATATGCGGATGACAGAATCCTTCGGATCCTTTCCGTACGGGAACGGCGCTCCCGCCGGCGTCATGACGACTCCCGCCTTCTTTGCCTTCGCGACCACGCTCTTCGCGCAGCCCTCCAGCGTCTCATAGGTGATAAAGTACCCGCCCTTCGGGCTGTACCAGCTTCCGACGTCCAGCCCCTTCAATTCCCGGTCAAAGGTCTCCAGGATCATCTCGAACTTCGGGCGGAGCGACGCCGCATGCTTGCGCATGTGCTCCGTGATGCCGTGCACGTCCTTGAAAAACCGCACATGCCTGAGCTGGTTTACCTTGTCATGCCCGATGGTCTGAATGGCAAGCTGCTTCTTGATATCCTCCAGGTTGTTCGCGGAGGTCGCGATCGCCGCCACCCCGGATCCCGGAAAGCTGATCTTGCTCGTGGAGGCGAACTTGTAGACCATGTCCGGATTTCCGGCGCGCTTACACTCCGCGAGGATCTCGATCAGATGATCCTGATCGATGTCGTACAGGTGATGCACGCAGTAAGCGTTATCCCAGTAGATGCGGAAGTCCTTCGCCGCAGGCTTTAGGCGCGCGAACCGCCGCACGGTCTCGTCCGAGTAGGTAATGCCCTGCGGGTTGGAATACTTCGGCACGCACCAGATCCCCTTGATCGCCTCGTCCTTCGACACCAGCTCCTCGACCATGTCCATGTCCGGTCCGGTCGGCAGCATCGGCACGTTGATCATCTCAATGCCAAAATATTCCGTGATGGCAAAGTGCCTGTCATAGCCCGGCACAGGACAGAGAAATTTGACCTTATCCAGCTTGCACCAGGGCGTATTGCCCATGACGCCGTGCGTCATGGAGCGGGAGATCGTGTCGTACATGATATTCAGGCTGGAGTTCCCGTAGATAATGATATTATCCGGATTGCACTCGATCATATCCCCGATCAGCACCTTCGCCTCCTGAATGCCGTCGAGCACGCCGTAGTTGCGGCAGTCCGTACCGTCCTCGCACGCCAGGTCGCAGTAGGAAGACAGGACATCCATCATGCCCATAGACAGATCCAGCTGCTCCTGCGAGGGCTTCCCTCTGGACATGTCCAGATGCAGCCCTCTCTGCTGAAATTTTTTGTACTCGGCATCCAGCCCCTTCTTTTCCTTTAACAGCTCCTCTTTTGTCATTTCCTGATAGGATTTCATGGTTCTCCTCTTTTCTATATGTCTTTTATTTGATGAAAATACTCCTGTATCTTCTTCTCGTAACCGTTGTCCGACGGACGGTAAAATTTCCTTCCGACGAGACCGTCCGGCAGATACTGCTGCTCCACATAATGGTTCGGATAATCGTGCGCGTACTTATATCCCTCTCCGTGTCCCAGCTTCCCCGCGGAGCGGTAATGGGCGTCCTGCAGATGTACGGGGATCGGCGCCGTCATGGTCGTCTTCACAGCCTCCATCGCGTCTGTGATCGCACGGACCGCCGCATTGCTCTTTGGCGCGGCGGCGACATAGGCGACCGCCTGCGCCAGGATGATCTGCGCCTCCGGCATGCCGATGCGTTCCACAGCCTGTGCAGCCGCAGCCGCCGTCACGAGCGCCATCGGATCCGCGTTCCCCACGTCCTCCGCCGCACAGATCATGATGCGCCTCGCAATGAATCGGATATCCTCCCCCGCATAAAGCATGCGCGCCAGATAATACACAGCCGCATCCGGGTCGGAGCCCCTCATGCTCTTGATGAACGCGGAGATCGTATCGTAGTGGTTATCCCCCGACTTGTCGTAGCGCATCACACGCTTTTGGATGCACTCGCCCGCCACGGCAAGCGTGATATGTATGTTCCCGTCCTCACTGCGCTCCGTCGTGAGCACGCCCAGCTCGATGGCGGTCAGCGCCGCCCTCGCGTCCCCGTTCGCGACGTCCGCCAGGAAATCCAGCGCATCCTCGTCGATGACCGCATGATAGGCGCCGAGCCCCTTCTCCTCATCCTTCACGGCGCGCACCAGAAGCGTCTTGATGTCCTCCGCAGAAAGGCTCTTCAGCTCAAAGATGACAGACCGCGACAGAAGCGCCCCGTTCACCTCAAAATAAGGGTTTTCCGTCGTCGCCCCGATCAAAATGACAGTCCCGTCCTCCACGAACGGCAGCAGATAGTCCTGCTGTCCCTTGTTGAATCGATGGATCTCATCGATGAACAGGATCGTCTTCTTCCCGTACATGCCCTGGTTGTTCTTCGCCTGCGCGACGACCTCCTCCATATCCTTCTTGCCGGCGCTCGTCGCATTGATCTGCATAAATTCCGCGCTCGTCGTGTTGGCAATGACCTTTGCCAGCGTCGTCTTTCCCGTGCCGGGCGGTCCGTACAGGATGATCGAACTGAGCTTATCCGCTTTGATCGCCCTGTAGAGCAGCTTATCCTTTCCTATAATATGCTGCTGTCCCACCATCTCGTCGAGCGTTGTCGGACGCAGCCGCGAGGCAAGCGGCGACTCCGTCTCCCTGTTCTGTTCCCTCATGTACTCAAATAGATCCATAACCGTATTCCTGCCTGTCTTTTTGGCGCGGACACCTGACCGCTCCACGCCTACTACTTTACAGGAAAACACACATTTTTACAAGACATATCTTTCAATCCAGCAGGATCTCCTCCACAGTCACAAACGTATAGCCTTCCTCCTCCAGCGCATCGATGATCTTGAACGCCGCGTTCACAGAGGATTCCGACGCATCATGCAGCAGAATGATATCGTTCTCCTGTACCCGGGATATGACGCGCTGCGCGATCACATCCGAGTTGGTCGTCTTCCAGTCGAGCGGATCGACATCCCACAGCACCTCGATCATCTCCGTCTCGTAGTCCAGATTGTTCTTCCAGCTCCCATACGGCGGCCGGATGTACTGCGGGCATTCCCCGGTAATCGCACAGATCGCCGCATTCGCCCGGTTGACCTGCTCGATCGCCGCGTCGTCGCTGAGATTTTTCAGATTCACATGCTCGTAGGCATGTGTGCCGATCAGATGCCCCTCCTCATGGATCTCCTTCACGATGTCCGGATACTGTTCGACCTGCTTTCCCAACAAAAAGAACGTGGCATGCACGCCGCGCTCTCTCAGCCCGTCAAGGAGCATCCGGGTGTACGCTCCGTCAGGTCCGTCGTCAAACGTGATCGCAACTTTTTTCTCCATCAGATCCATCGTCTCTGCCAAATCGTTCTCTTCCCTCTGGTTGATCGTCCCTCCGACCAGGACCAGCACTGCCAGGCAGACGAGCAGTGGCACGCTGCACGTCCGACGCCTTCGCGCTCTTTTTGGAAATGAACTAAAGGATGTCTGCAAATGAACCCCACGCCTCCCGTGATCCTGTCATTTCCATCATATGCCGGATACATCCGTTCTGATACGTAAGAATCTATGTCCGTCTCCCTCAAGGTCATAGTCGTCATAATAATCATAAAAATCGTAATAATCATAATCGTCGTAATCGTCATAATCGTCATAGCCGTCATCGTAATACTCATAACCGTCATCATAATAGTCGCCGTAAAACCAGAAATCCCCGACGGACCCTCCCGACGTGTCCATAGCCGCAAGCATCATGCCATACAGCAGGATCGTCATCAGGATCGAAAGCCCGGATGTGATGATCCCCGTAATCGCAAACGCCTTTTCTCCATGACGCGTCAGCTGGACAATGCCAAATATCACAGCCAGGATCGCTGTGACCCAGTTGATGCAGGTACAGAACAGCAAAAACGACACGATCCCCAGCACCAGCGAGGCAATGCCAAATCCGTTTCCGGCGTTCTGCTGCCCTTCGCCGTTAAAATTCCGATTCCCATTTCCGTATGTATCCATCTCTATCCTCCGCCGCTATGACAAGCTGCATTTCGTTCCTTACATTCTAGCAAAGCTCTCCCTCTTTGACAAGAAGAGAATCTCTTCCATTCCGCCTCTATTCCGGCTCCCGCTCTCCCCTCCCCCTTTTGACCGGATGCTCTGCCATATATGCCTCCAGGATCTCCGCCGCGTGACCGGCAAGCTCACAGCAGGGACGCTTGCGGTAGTACTCCGGCGTGCGCGCCTCCGGCGTCGGATCCTGCCGCTTCACGGAAAGCCCCAAAAGCTCGCGGCAGACGATAGAGCCGTGCGCCCGCTCAAACTCCCCTGCAAGCTCCTGGATCCTCGCATAATGCTCCGCCTTTTCCTGCACGGCGCCCGGCGTCTCATATCCGTACAGCATCCCCGTAGCCAGAAACATGCCGGAGACGGTCCCGCAGACCTCCCGCAGCCGCCCCATGCCGCCTCCGAAGGAGGAGCTGAGCGCAGCCGCCGTGTCCCAGTCCAAATCATAGGTATCTGCAAATGTCAAAAACACAGACTGGGCACAATTGTAGCCCGCAAGGAACAGTTCCCTCGCCCTTTCTTTTCTCGTCATCCCGCATCCCCGCCTTCCCGTCGGTGTCTGTTATCCCTACTATATAACTTTTGCGGCATTTTCACAATGCTTTTGCATTCCCATCGTACTATGATCAGAAAGACGAAATTCCATCTCCGCCGGAGGTTTTTCAGTTAAAGCCGACGACCTTCTGGGAAAGCTTGTATGCAGCCACAGAAATTTTTCTTCCGCCCTTTCCGGGCAAGTTCATCGCATTGCCCATGATGCCGGCGCGCAGATGATGAAACAGCCGGATATCCTTCTCCTTGATGTACCTCCAGAGCTCCCGCTTGCGCTCCAGATTCTCCTGTGTGCCGGAGCGGATCAGCATGATCGTGGAGATCACAGTGATGATCTCGAGGTAGTTGAACATATAGCGGCGCAGCCTGCGGTTGGAGATCCTCCAGAGATCGAACTCGTCGATCATGATCTTGTTCACGCGGATCTGCTGGTCAATGCGCGAGATCATCACGCGCTCATTGACGGACTGGTCTTCCCTCCCGATATAATAGCGATAAAAGTCCACATCCATATAATACATGGTCCGCACGTTCGGCAGCGGCTTGTACACATAGATATTATCCACATAGAACGTATGCTTTGGCAGTTCCAGTCCGCACTCCCTCAAAAGCTTTGTGCGGTAGATCACGGAATGCATCAGGATATACTGCCCCTTGCGGAAATGCCCTGTGTCGTTCCAGGTAAAGAGCGTATCCTTCGGCAGCGCCGAATAGCGCATCACCTTCTTATGTCTGGTTCCCGTCTTTTCATATACATAGTTTGCAATGAACATATCCAGCGTCCGCTGTCCGCCGGAGAGCTCCTTTAATTTGGAGAGCACCTGCGTATACGCGCCGGGGTCTACCCAGTCGTCGCTGTCCACCACCTTAAAATACAGTCCGGTCGCGTTGCGGATCCCCGCGTTTACCGCTTCCCCGTGTCCGCCGTTCTCCTGGTGAATGGCGCGGACGATGCCCGGATATTTTTTCTCATACTCATCGGCGATCTCCGCCGTGCGGTCCTTCGACCCGTCGTCCACAATGAGGATCTCCACATCCTCCCCGCCGGGAAGCAGGGAATGAATGCATTTCTCCATGTATTGTTCCGAATTGTAGCATGGAATCGCAAAGGTCAATAACTTCATATTTTCTATCCTCTCCCCGATCTACAACTGTTCCGCCAGCTGCATCGCTTTTTCGGCCATCGCATCAATATTATAGTACTTGTATTCCGCCAGCCTGCCAAGCAGATGGAACCGTTCCATCCCCTCCGTCAATGCGCGATACCTCTGATAGAGCGCTTCATTTTCCTCGTTTAGGATCGCATAATACGGGATCTCACCCTCCGCGCCCGTATAGGCAAAGGGATATTCCCGCACGATCGTGGTCCCGTTCGCATCCCGCTGGCCCGTCAGAAACTTAAACTCCGTGATCCGTGTAAAATCCTCGCTGACCGTATAATTGACAACGCTGTGCCCCTGGAAGGAATCCTCGTCCAAATGCTCGAACCGAAAATCCAGCGAACGGTAAGGAAGCCGCCCGAAGCGGCAATCAAACAGCTCGTCCAGCGCTCCCGTATAGATGACATCTCCCGTAAACCGCTTTCCATCGCAGTATACCGCATCCCCCTCGAACCGCATCCGGCTGCTGCAATCCACGCCGCACTGAACGGTAATATTTTCATGGTCCAGCATCCGCTCGAACATCGGGGTAAATCCGTCCCTCGGAACCCCCTGATATCGATCGCCAAAATAGCGGTTGTCATAAGAGATGACGACCGGCACACGCCCCGTCACCTCGGGACTGATCTCCTCCGGCGTCTGCCCCCACTGTTTCATCGTATATCTCAGGAATACATTCTCGTACACGTACTGCGCGATCTCCCGAATATCGGGATCCTCGTTCTCCCGCAGCTTCATGATCGGCACACGGCTGCCCTCCCCATACGTGGCAATGAGAATGCGCTCCAGTCTGTCCGCCTTGTCCGCCTCATAGACCTGATGCAGGGTGTTCAGATTGAAGGGAACCGGGAGCAGCCGCTCTCCTACCCTTGCCACAACCTCGTGCCCAAACCGGTACCAGTCGGTAAACCGGGAAAGATATGCAAATACCTCCTCCCTGTTCGTGTGAAAAATATGGGGTCCGTAGGTGTGGACCAACACCCCGTATGCATCCCGCTCATCATAACAATTGCCGCCAACATGCTTCCTGCGCTCAAGGATCAGGACCTTCCTTCCCTTTTCCTCCGCCAGCTTCCGCGCTGCCACAGAGCCTGCGATCCCCGCGCCGATAATAATACAATCGTACATACCGCTACTCCTTCCCTATCAAACGTCCCCCTCATTATACACGGTTTCCGTTTCCCCGCCAATGCCATTTCCGTGAATTTTATCACTTCCGCGCGGCGATTTGTTCATATTTTATTTACAATTTTCTCATAATCTTGGCATACGCATGACATAATTTCCATCTATAGTATCTCTAGGGTTAAGCCAGTAAGTACTTATTTCATAAAACTTTTTCATTTCCTGGCAGACAATGTCAGGTTACCTTGCTTATCTGTCAAGTTAAGCAAGGTTCCTCCCAGCAGACAGTGATGCATATCACTTTTCATACACAATCTTTTTCATATGAAAAGCCGGTGCCTGGCACCGGCTCCCTCTTTCTTCAGACGGATCCCGCCTCATACTTCTCGTTCCCCAGCTTCAGATCGATATACTGCGCATATGCCGCAAACGCTGCGGGAATCGCATACCGCTCCCCGGCATCCGCGGCATCCACAAAGAACCAGCCGTCCTTCTCCTGCCGCCAGTCGGACCCCTGCATCTTGGGATCCTCTACAAGGATCGCGTACCCCCACATCCGCCATTCCACATGTGAAAATACATGTCTCGCGTCGGCAAGCCTCTGAATACGAACAGGCGAAAGACGCATTTGCTTGACATAGGCGAGCAGTTCGTCCGCAGACAGGTGTCCCTCCACATTCGGCAGCTCATACAACCCCGCCAGCAGCCCGCTTCGGGGACGCTTTCGGATCGCGACGCGCTCCCCGTCCCGCAGGATGAGCACAGTGCGCTCCTCGACCCGCCGCTCCTTCGCCTTTCGTTTGACGGGCAGCTGCCGGACGATCCCCTGTCTTTTCGCAAGACAAAACGCCTGCCACGGACAATCCTCACAGAGCGGCGCGCCGTTCGGGACGCACACGGTCGCGCCGAGCTCCATCAACGCCTGGTTGAAGGCGCCCGGCACATTACCGCCGCAGTACTCGGCAAGCCCGTCTCGCCCTGCAAGCGTCTGCAGCAGTTCCCCAAGCGCCTTCTCCACCCCGGTCCGGAACGCCTGGTTCATGATATCCGTATCATCCGCAGCCACCCTCGTCAGCACGCGCAGAACGTTGCCGTCCACAGCCGGCACGTATTGCCCGTATGCGATGGATGCCACGGCGCCCGCCGTGTAATGTCCGATTCCCTTTAACCCGAGCAGCTGCTCGTAGCTGTCCGGCAGTCTGCCATGATACTGTTCCGTCATCTGTCTCGCCGCCGCCTGCAGATTCCGCGCCCGGTTGTAATAACCGAGCCCCTCCCACAGCTTGAGCAGCCGATCCTCCGGGCAATCCGCCAACGCGCGGACATCGGGCAGCGCCCTGGTGAAACGCTCAAAATACGGTTTGACCGCCTCCACACGCGTCTGCTGCAGCATGATCTCCGAGATCCAGACCCTGTAGGGCGTCGGCTTCTCCCGCCACGGAAGCACGCGCGCGTGTCCCGAGAACCATCGCAGCAGCGGCTCTGCCAGCGGCTCCAGTGCAAATCCATCCAGCATATCGCATCCGTCCTCCTTTGTCCATTATACACCCATCCTGCGCCAAAAATATACCTGCAAATCTATTGACAAATGTTCCCAAAAGCAGTACTCTAAAGGTAGCATTTTTTGTGAATTTTTTATCAAACATTTAGGAGGTCGTACAGAATGAGCGAATTCAATAACTTAAAACTGGACGTTGCAGACCAGATCGCAGTGCTTGCCATTTCCAGACCGGCGGCGCTGAACGCGCTGAACAGCGAGACCCTGGACGAGCTGAACGTGGCTCTGACCGAGATCGAGGCGAGAGACGACGTAAAGGTTCTCATCCTGACCGGCGGTCCGGACAAGAAGGGCAATGAATTCAAGTCCTTTGTCGCCGGCGCAGACATTGCGGAGATGGTCAATTTTACCGCGGCGGAGGCACGCGCATTCGGCATGAAGGCGTCCGTCCCGTTTTTCAAGCTTCAGAACATGCGCCAGGTCACGATCGCCGCAGTCAACGGCTTCGCGCTCGGCGGCGGCTGTGAGATCTCCATGGCGTGTGACATCCGCATCGCCTCCGACAACGCAGTCTTCGGTCAGCCGGAGACCGGTCTCGGCATCATCCCCGGCTTCGGCGGCACGCAGCGGCTTGCACGCCTGGTCGGCATGGGACGCGCGAAGGAGATGATCTTCACCTGCGACAACATCAACGCGGAGGAGGCGTACCGCATCGGTCTTGTGAATAAGGTCGTCGCGCAGGAAGAACTGATGCCGACGGCAAAGGCTATGGCGGCGAAAATTATCTCCAAGGGAAGCTATGCCGTTTCCATTGCAAAGGCTGCCATCAACAACGGCTACGACATGGATATCAGGAATGCCGTCGAGATGGAGGCAAATCTCTTTGGCGTGACCTGCTCCACCAACGATAAGAAAGAGGGCATGTCCGCGTTCCTTGAGAAGCGTGCTGCCAATCTGACCGATTTCTAAAGACAGCTTACCAGAAGCTCCGCCAAGTTCCTGCTTTGCGGAGCTTTTTTGTCACAGTCCGCTCCTGCGGGAAGATACATGAGGAGGATTCTATGTTTGATAAGATGATTGGTTTTATCGGTGCCGGGAACATGGGCAGTGCCATGATCGGCGGCATCCTCACATCGTCCCTGGCTACCACAGGACAGATCATCGCCAGTGCGCATTCCCAGGCGACTCTTGACGCGATCCGCACACGCTTTTCCATCGAGACAACGCTCTCGAACAAGACCGTTGCGGAACGCAGCGACATTCTGATCCTTGCTGTGAAACCAAGCAAATTGGATGAGGTCATTCCACAGATTTCCTCATCGCTCAAGCACGATTGTACGATCGTCTCCATTGCCGCCGGAAGATCCATCGCATCCATCGAAGCGCTGTTCGGCCGCGATATCAGGCTGGTTCGCGCGATGCCGAACACCCCGGCGCTCGTCGGAGAGGCAATGACCGCGATCTGCGCGAACGCTGCGGTCACTCCCGCAGATCTCGCCGATGTGCAAAAGCTCTTTGACTCGTTCGGGAAGTCAGAGATCGTCCCGGAGAACCTGATCGACGCTGTCGTCGGCGTATCCGGCTCCTCACCCGCTTATATCTATGTTTTGATCGAGGCGATGGCGGACGCCGCCGTCGCAGACGGTATGCCGCGTGCACAGGCATACAAATTTGCTGCACAGGCGGTATACGGAGCGGCTAAGATGGTCCTGGAGACCGGCAGACACCCCGGAGAGCTGAAGGATGCCGTCTGTTCCCCCGGAGGCACCACGATTGAGGCGATCGCTGCCCTGGAGCGTGGCGGTTTCCGCAATACGATCATCACGGCGCAGCGCGCCTGCGCAAAGAGATCACATGACATGTCATGTCAGAATGCCCCCTGTGCGCGGGCGGATGCGGAACAGGAACCGGACGATACCACAGACTGACGGTCACGGCATCCATATCATTATCATATTTTAGGAGGACACCATTATGTGGGCTTATGAAAGCGTTTTTTATCAGATCTATCCGCTCGGCTTCTGCGGCGCGCCGTTTGAGAATGACGGTATCGCAGCGCACAGGATCCGAAAGGTGAATGAATGGATTCCCCACATCAAAAAACTCGGGGCAAACGCAATCTACTTTTCTCCGGTCTTTGAGTCGGACACCCATGGCTACAACACCAGAGACTACCGCAGGATCGACACGCGTCTCGGCACCAACGAGGACTTTAAGGAGGTCTGTGACAATCTCCACAAGGAGGGCATCCGCGTCGTGCTGGACGGCGTGTTCAACCATGTCGGTCGCGGCTTCTGGGCTTTTCAGGATGTGCTTGCAAAGCGCTGGGATTCCCCCTACAAGGACTGGTTCTTTCTGAACTTTGACGGGAACTCCGGCTACAACGACGGGCTGTGGTATGAGGGCTGGGAAGGGAATTACGACCTGGTAAAGATCAATGTCCGCAATGAGGAGGTCGTACAGCATATCTTCTCCTGCATCAGGGGCTGGGTCGAGGAATTTGACATCGACGGACTGCGCCTGGATGTCGCCTACTGCCTGGATCACGATTTCCTGCGGCGGCTGCGCAGCTACTGCGACAGCTTAAAGGAGGATTTCTTTCTGGTCGGCGAGACACTGCACGGCGATTACAACCAATTGATGAACGATGCGATGCTCCACTCCGTCACCAACTACGAATGCTACAAGGGGCTTCATTCCAGCTTCAACTCCATGAACATGTTCGAGATCAATCATTCCCTGCTCCGCCAGTTCGGACCGGAAAACTGGACGCTCTACAAGGGGAAGCATCTGCTCTCCTTCGTGGACAATCACGACGTGACGAGGGTCGCGAGCATCCTGGAGAACGAACGCCACCTTCCGCTGATCTATGCGCTTGCCTTCGGTATGCCAGGCATCCCCTGCGTCTACTACGGCAGCGAGTGGGGCGCAAAGGCACACAAACACGAGGGCGACCCCGCGCTGCGCGCCTGCTTCGCAGAACCGGAATGGAACGAGCTGACGGACTTCATCGCCGCTCTTTCAGAGGCAAAGAAGAACTCCCCCGCGCTCAACTACGGCGATTTCCGCTCCGTGGTGCTGACCAACAAGCAGTGTATCTTTGAGCGCAAATGCGACACGGAGCGCGTGCTCGTCGCGATCAACGCGGACAGCGAGGATTACGTAGCTCACTTCGATGCCGGCTGCGGCATGGCGACAGACCTGATCACGGGAAGGGATCACGACTTCGGCGGCGGGAGCACGCTGCCCGCATACTCCGCTGCCTTCTGGAAGATGGAGCGGTAGACACGCCATAAAAAATGCCCGGGCCAAACGGTCCGGGCGCTTTTCGTTTCTCAGTTTTTCTTGCCAAGCGTCACGCTGACGTTCTGTTCCTCGTAGGTCTCTCCCGCGATCCTCTGAATCGTCACATCCACAGTCTCCCCTGCCTTGTAGTACTGCAGGCGTGTGGACAGCTCCTCCATGGAAGAGATCGCCTTTCCGTCGAACGCCGTGATGATATCGCCGTAGCGCAGCCCCGCACTCTCTGCGGCAGACCCCTTCGTCACCTGTGCCACAAAGACACCTGTGGGCATACCATATGCTCTTGCCACATCGCTCGTCACATCGACGCCCGCGATACCGATCCACGCGCTGTCAGACTCATCGACCTTCTCCTTCGTGATCAGATCCTCGATGATCGGCATCGCCGTGCTGATCGGAATGGCATAACCGATACCCTCCACAGAGGTATCGGAGTATTTGACGGAATTGATGCCGATGACCTCTCCATGTGCGTTGAGCAATGCGCCGCCGCTATTTCCCGGGTTGATCGCGGCATCTGTCTGGATCAGCTCCGCCGTGTAGTCCGTACCGCTTTCGGAATCCGCGATGGACACCTCGCGATCCAGGGCGCTGATATATCCGACCGTCACGGACTGTCCATATCCCAGCGCATTGCCAATTGCGACGGACATTTCTCCTACCCGCAGCGCATCGGAATCCCCGAGCGTCGCGATCTTGATATGCTGCATTGCCTCTTCCTCAATGCTGTCCCGTTCCACCTTGATCACCGCCAGATCCGTGGACGGGTCGGTTCCCTTGACCTCCGCGCTCACTGTGGAATTGTCCGCAAACGCTACCGTCAAACTGTTCGCTCCCTCGACCACGTGGTTGTTCGTCACAATGTAAAGATAGTCGTCATCCTGACTTACGATGATGCCGGAACCGCAGCTCGTGCTCTCATACATCTCCCGCCCGCCCCAAAAGCTTCGATATTCCTGCTCGCTCACATTTGTGATCGCCACGATGGACGGCATCACCTCATCGACCATATCCGAGACGTCCGCGCCGATGTAGGTCTGAGAGGTAGACGTCGTCTCCAGCCTGCTGTCCGCATTCGCCTGCGTGAGCACATTGCCGTCCGAGTCTTCCGCCTGGACCCCGTCCGAGAAAAGCTTTTCGGATGCCACATGCACGCCCTCGAATACGAGTCCGGAAATCAGACCGAACGTCACGGCAAACGCCGCACACTTTGCCAGCTTCACGCCAAAACCACCGGATCCACCACGGTCTCTTTTCTGCTTTTTCTCTTTTTTCTTCGGCTCCTGCTGAGGCTGCGCGGCGCTGCCATAGCCTGTCCCAGCCGCCCCGTAGCCTGCTGCCTGTCCCTGATTCGGGTCCCTGTAATAGCCCTGCGCCCCATTCTGATAGGAATAGAACGGGTCGGATGAACGGTTCTCATTGTTAAAATTCTGATCCATACTCTTTTTCCCCTTTCCTGTATCGGAAATCTAAATTCCTGTTCTCTGTTCCTTTGCAGCTATCAGTCTACTTTCTAAATGTGTTGGGATTGTGACGAAATTATCAATTTTTTATGATATTTCACACTGTATAAATACAATTTGCCGATTTTTCTACAGTAAGTTGAAGAACAGCGCCATTTGACAGACCGCATTGCCCGCACCGAGCAGAATAATCCATCCATAGGTGACAGACCGCCATTTTTTTCCCTTCACGCCAAATGCCAGATACAGGATCAAGAACAGCAGCAGCAGATCCGTCAGATAGTACAAACGGTCGCCGGAAGCATAGATCGTCGGGGAAAAATACAGGATCGCCTCGCTTGCAATGCCTGCCAGATAGACGAGCGCCGGCACGACCCGCCCGCCGGTGACACGAAGGATCAGCACGAGCGTAAAGAGAAGCGCGGCGCACCACCACGCCATTGCAAACCACATCCTGCCGTCATAAAGCTCTATCACGGGCGGCTGCTCCAGTCGGACATTGGTCGGAATATACTGCACTCCCATATCCGAAAAAAACGTGATGCCCGCACAGGGAAGCAGCGCCACGAGGAACAGTATGCCGGCTGCGGCCAGCGAGACCCGATCCGCCAGGCTCCGCCGCTCCTTCTGCAGCAACAGCAGCATGCACACTGCCCAGACGCCGCAGAGGAAGAGCCTGTTCGCATTTGCAAATGAGGACAGCAGCCAATTCGCCGTGAGGAGCAGATGGCGTCCCGTCGGCAACGCATCGAACCACGGCATCCAGCTCTCCGTCTCGCTCGCCACGCGCAGCTCGTTTCCGGGCGCCGCAAACAGCACGACAAAGCCGAGGAGCGTTGCGACCGTCTGCACAGTCAAAAGCGGATGCAGCCTGCGCTTCCAGATCAACAGATAAAGCACGGCAAGCACCTCAAACGTCAGCAGTACGGCTGCGATCTGCTCAATCGACATCGAGGCGATGACGGCGCAGGGGATCGTCAGGAGAAACTTCTGCCACCGGCAGCCCTCCGCCGATACCCCGAGCCTCTCTCCCCTCTCCACAGGCGCAAACACCACATCGGCGACCGCTGTGAGCGCCCAGATACCGCAGGTGAACGTCCATGTATAAAAAACGGAACCGTTGACCCACACTGCCGCATACCCGATCGTCGGAAGGCTCATCATCAAATAGCCGCACACGGCAGCCGCAGAGACTCCCAGCCCCATCTCATCCACCCGCGCCGGCACATCTGCGCCACATCCTCCCGCCACCCTGGCTGCAAGGGTTATGATCCCCAGAGGCAAAAGCACCAGCATGAGCGCATTGACGGGACGCCAAAACCACAATCCCAGCCGGAACGTAACATAGACCAGAGCCTCCGCCGACATGCGCCCCACCCAGGTCTCGTATCGCCAGCCCAGATATTCCAGGAATCCCATACTGTTCGCATACTGATGAAAAAACGCGTCGTCCCCGTCCGAATACCCGATCAGGCACAACAGGACGAACGCCGCAAGAAATGCGCACGTCCAAAAGCACCAGATCACCTTCCGCTGTCTCGCCATACCGTCACCCCGCATTGTCCTCCTCCCGAAGGAGCACAGATTCTATAATGTATTTGGGACGTTCCTTTGTCTCCATATAAGTCTTCCCGATATACTCCCCGATGATGCCGATCGCAAAAAGCTGCAGACCGCCCAATACCCATACCGAAATAATGATACTCGTCCATCCCGGCTCCACGTTGCCGGAGCAATAATCCACAAGAGCCTTGACCAGCATCAAAAGGCTGACGATACAGACGAAAAGCCCCCCGACCGTGATCATACGGATCGGCTTGATCGACAGCGACGTTACGCCCTCGAGCGCAAAGGTCACCATCTTGCCCAACGGATATTTGCTCTTTCCGGCAAATCGTTCTCCCCGTTCATAGGTGACGGTCGTGCTCCGAAATCCCACCATCGGCACGATCCCGCGCAAAAACAGATTGACCTCCCGGAAAGACAAAAGCGCCTTCGCCGCCCTTCGGCTCAGCAGGCGGTAATCCGCATGGTTGTATACGATCTCCGCTCCAAGAAGCTTTAACAGGCGATAATAAACCTGCGCTGTATTCCGCTTAAAGGCGGAATCCTTCTGTCTGGAGGAGCGCACGCCGTACACCACGTCATTTCCCTGTTTGTATGCCTCCACCATGCGGTCGAGCGCGTCGATGTCATCCTGCAGATCCGCATCCATGGACACGATCATATCCGCATGCTCCACAGCGACGGAGATCCCCGCCAAAAGCGCATTCTGATGCCCGCGGTTGCGCGACAGGCTGACCCCCGCGTATACGGGGTCGGACTCGCAGAGGTCTTCGATCATCGACCACGTCATATCCCTGGACCCGTCGTTCACAAAGAGGACCCGGCTGTTCGGGTCGATCCTTCTCTGCGACGTCAGATCCTCCAGCTTCATCCGCAGCCGCCTCGCCGTCTCCGGCAGGACCTCCTGCTCGTTATAGCAGGGCACGACAATATACAAAATCTTACTCATCACTCACTCTTCTCTCCAGATCCTTTTCCAATAATCCGGGCTCATGGTACAGCGCAAGATCATCCCTTTGCCGAGTTTTCGATATCTCTTCCCCAGAAAATACCCCGCATATTTTCCCGCGCACTGCACGAACAGCTTCCCGATCAGCCAGGGCTTCCCGATGCGGCACAGGTAACGCACTGACCCGAGCACAAGCCGCATGCCCTCCGACTCCGAGCTCACAGCGGAAAAGATCTCGGGATGATCCGCCTGCGACACAGCAAGGTCAAAATTGCGGTGAAACTGCTGGCTGACGGAATAATTGTGGGAGTGTATCACACACGCCTGCGCCGCGTACTCGACCGCATACCCCTCCCGCAGCGCCTTCGCGGCAAAAAACATATCCTCATTGAAGATGACCGGAGACTCGAAGCCCCCCAGGCGCTCAAACAGCTCCCTGCGGTATGCGGCGCACACGTCCGAGCAAAAAAACGCCTTGATCCCCAGCCGTTCCATGTCACCCGCCGTCTTCCGCTGTCCCTGC
>CANRBT010000017.1 GCA_947628935.1 uncultured Roseburia sp.
CGAGCTGACCGGTCTGAAGGTGGAGCTTTTGCATGCGCAGCATGTGAAGCTGGACGACTACTGGACCGTGGGCGGCGCGGACAACAGCACGCTGGGGGCTTTTTCGACGATACGTCCCAAGGATTCCTATGGGTATTCTGTTTCTTACGGAGAGCTTCCGAATCTGGCGAAGATCCGGCTGCTGCCGGACGGGGAGGGGCTTTTGTCCGGTACGCTGCGCATCTCGGCGGACGGGCAGGAGCCTGTGGAGATCGAGCTCACCGGCGTGGCAGGCAATCCGAAGATCGTGACGGAAAAGCTGGCGGATGCCGTGCAGTATGTCCCGTACTCCTTTGTGGTGGCGACGAATAATATCTATGATTCGAATAAGGTGACGTTCTCCGTTGACAGCGGGGAGCTGCCGCAGGGACTGGAGCTGAACCCGGTGACCGGCGAGATCTACGGGGTGCCCATGGAGACCGGAGAGTTTCCGGTCCGGTTCCGCGCTGCGTTCAGCCGTGCGGAATTTAAGGACTGCACAGCCTCCCTGGTGCTGAAGGTCGGGGAGAACAGCAACGAGAACGTCTGGATGGCGTCGGATCCGGGGTATGAGGTCAAGGAGCCGATCGGAGCGGAGACCGAGCCGGGAACCTATGACTATCTGCTGACAAAGTCCGGGGATCAGCTGTTCGTCTCGAACGGACAGTTCGGCGAGTTCATAGACCTCTGGCTGAACGGACAGAAGCTTGTGGAGGGCGAGGACTACACGAAGGAGAGCGGGAGCACGAGGATCACGATCCGCAGCCAGACCTTCTCCGACAAGGCGGACGGGGACGGCACGAATACCATCGCGGCCGAGTTCCGTGTAGGAGGCGATACGGCGAACGAACTGAAGCGCACGGCGCAGAACTTCCGTCTGGACATCCGTCCGGGCAGCGGAGACGACCAGTCAGGAAGCGGGAATGACCAGTCGGTTGGCGACGAGTGGAGCGACTGGAACGCGACGATCCAGGGAACGCTCTCGGGCGCGCAGAACGCTTTGCATGGCACGACGACCTTCTTCGTCCGGCTGACGGACGCGAAGGATAAGCCCCTGGCGGGACTGACCGTGGAGCTGCATTCCACGCCGATGACAACGACGACGGATCAGGATGGCTATGCGAGATTTTACAATGTGGAGAGAGGCAGCCATACGCTGACCGTGAAGGATGCGGCGGGAAATGTATTGGGCACAAAGACGTTCCAGCTGCTGTTCAGTACGGACTGGAAGCTGACAGGCAGTAAGATCCAGCTGGATCCGTCCTCGGGCGGGCTTGTCACGGTCAGGCTGGACAATGGCAAGCTGAGCTTTCAGAGCCTGCAGGATCTCAAGTCGCAGAGAGTGATCTCCCCGAAGACAGGAGAGTCCATAGGGACAGAGCTGCGGGATATCTGGTGCGGACTGTGGTCTTATGAGGGGAAGCAGCGCGGATGACAAGAGAGGAGATACAGCAGACGGTCCTGCGGCTGCGCAGCCGTCTCATCGATGAGTACCAGCTGGGCGGGATGTCCGACGAGGAGGTGTCGGACGCGATCGATGCGCTGGTGTACCGGGAAGCGGAGAGAGAGTATCTCTCGATCGACGAGAAGGTCTATATCGCGGAGCAGGTATTCGGCGCGATCCGCGGCTTCGGGATCCTGGATGTGATCATGCACGACGACAGCATCACGGAGGTGATGGTCAACGGACCGGACGAGATCTTTATAGAGCAAAAGGGAAGGCTCCGAAAATTGGAGGAGCGCTTTGAGAGCGAGCAGAAGCTGGAGGACGTGGTACAGCGGATCGTAGGGCTGGCGGGAAGGGAGGTCAATCAGGCCAACCCGATCGTGGACACCCGTCTTCCGGACGGCTCCCGCGTCAATGTCGTGCTGCCGCCGATCTCCTTAAAGGGGGCGATCGTCACGATCCGGAAATTTTCAAAGGAACCGATGACGATGGAGCGGCTGCTGAGATATCAGTCCATCACGCCGGAGGTCGCGCGGTTTCTGGAGGTGATGGTCCGGGCAAAGTACAATATCTTTATCAGCGGAGGAACCGGTTCCGGCAAGACAACGTTTTTGAACGCGCTTTCCAATTATATTCCGAAGGACGAGCGCATCATTACGATCGAGGATTCCGCGGAGCTGCAGATCGAAGGGGTGGAAAACCTGGTTCGTCTGGAGACGAGGAACGCCAACTCCTCCGGGGAGGGCGCGGTGACGATCCGCGATCTGATCCGCTCCTCCCTGCGTATGCGGCCGGAACGGATCATTGTCGGGGAGTGCCGCGGCGCGGAGGCGCTGGATATGCTCCAGGCGATGAATACGGGGCATGACGGTTCTCTGAGCACGGGGCATGCCAACTCTACCGAGGATATGCTCAGCCGTCTGGAAACCATGGTGCTGCAGGGGGCGGAGGGGCTTCCGCTGGAGGCGATCCGCCAGCAGATCGCCTCGGCCGTCGATATCATCATCCATCTCTCCAGGCTCCGGGATAAGAGCAGGCGCACGATGGAGATCACGGAGGTCGTCGGGTATGAGAACGGCCGCGTGCGGCTGAATCCCCTGTTTGTGTTCCGGGAGTCGGAGGACAGTACTGTGGAGCATGTGGCGGGAAGGCTGGAGAGGACCGAAAACCCGATGCGCAATGACCACAAGCTGAGGCTGGCGGGCTTTACCGATACCTTGTAGATGGAGCGGAAGGATGAAAAAGAAAAAAGACAAAGAGAAAAAAGAAAAAGAGAAACGACCGAAATACAAGCCGGTCGGCGGTCTGCTGGGCGCGGCATGCGACTATCATATTTACCGTATGGGTCCGGCGGACAGGCTGATCGCGGCGGCGCTGGGAATGGCGGCGGCGGTCGTCGTGCTGTACGTTTTTTTCCATTCCGTACTGTTGGGCGTACTGGCGGGGCTGTGCCTGATCGTGCCGGCACAGAAGCTTTACCGGGAGTACCAGAGGAAAAAGAGGCAGAAGAATCTGCTGATCCAGTTCAAGGATCTGCTGGAATCCCTGTCGTCCTCGTATTCCGCGGGTCAGAATACGCTTGCGGCGTTCACGGACGCGCGCGCGGATATGGTGTCGATCTACGGGGAAACGGCGGACATCGTGGCGGAGATCGATCTGATCGTGAACGGCATGGCGAATAATTTTGCCGTGGAGCAGCTGTTGGAAAATTTTGCGGCGCGGAGCGGGCTGGAGGATATCGAAAGCTTTGCAAATGTATTTGAGGTGGCGAACCGGCAGGGGAGCAATCTCAAGCAGGTGATCGCGGACAGCAGGGAGATCATCAACGACAAGATCGAGATCGAGATGGAGATCCAGACCATGCTGACGGGCAATAAGAACGAGCTGAATATCATGCTCGTCATGCCGCTCGTGATCCTGCTGAGCCTCAACGGCATGGGTGGGATGACGGCGAGTGCCAATACGCCGGAGAATGTCCTGGTCAAGCTTTTCTGTCTGGCACTGTTCGCCGTCGCATACTGGCTTGGAAGAAAAATTGTGGACATACGGCTCTAGGAGGAAGCTGACATGCAGATGATGATACTGGCTGCCGCGACGGTGCTTGCGGTCGGATGGCTGGCGCTGGCGGTGAGATACCGCGCAGCCTATGACAATGTGATCGCAGCTGTGGACGGCGACACGTTTCCGTTGTCCGAGCTGTTTCTGATCGGCTTTGGCATCATGGATCTGATACATTTTAATATGCGTTCCGACCGCTCGCGGCGCCGCATTCGTGAGATCGCGGAGGTTCGGGGAAGAAAGTACGCGGAGTTTTATTATTATACCGTGATCGGAGCGGAGTTTACATACGGGTACACGGCGCTGGCGCTTCTGCTGCTGCTTTCGGCGCTGGCGCAGACGCCGGTCGTCGCGCTGTTCGGCGTTGCGCTTTCCGTTCTGGCTGTGCTCTATGTGGAGGAGCAGCTGGACAATGCGCTGACGGACCGGCGGGATGAGCTCCTGGCTGATTTTCCGCAGGTGCTCTCCAAGCTGACGCTTCTGGTCAATTCCGGCATGGTGATGCGGGATGCGTGGACCAAGGTATCGGAGACGGGGAACGGCGTGCTTTACCGCGAGATGCAGACCGCGCGCCAGGAATTTCAGAACGGCACCCCGGAACTCGAGGTGTACCGGAATTTTGCGGAGCGCTGCGCCATCAAGGAGATCCGCAGATTTTCCTCCACCATGATCCAGAACCTGCAGAAGGGAAATGCGGAGATCGCGTATTTCCTGCGGGAGATGGCGGACGAGATGTGGGAGGAGAAGAAGCACATGGTAAAGCGCAAGGGGGAGGCGGCAAACTCGAAGCTGATGCTGCCGACCGGAATGATCTTTATAGGGATTCTGATCATGGTTGTGGTTCCGGTTTTTGCCGGGATGTAGCAGCCGTCAGGATAGATAAAAAATGAAAACGGAGGGAAAAGACATGTTCAGAAAAATGGAAGCGGGTGCGATCGGAATGTACCTGAGAGGAAGACAGCGTCTGCTGGAGACCGCACAGCGGTTCATGACAGAGGAGAAGGGCGCAAACACGCTGGTGGAGATCGTTGTGGTCATCATTATCGTGCTTGCCATTGCGGCGATATTCAAGGATCAGCTGACGCAGTTTGTGCAGAACGCAATGGAGAAGCTTTTGGAATTCGGATCATGACACAGAGGAAAAGATCACAGAAGGGCGCCGTCATGGTCGAGGCGACCATCTATCTGCCGCTGACCATATGTACCGTTCTGGCGATGCTCTATTACGGGCTGTTTCTGATGCAGCAGAATGCCCTGTTCTATGAGGTGGACCGGATCGCGGGCGTCGTCGCCCGCGAGGAGGCCTATCCCGGTTATGAGGTGTTCGGCATGGACGAGGGAGGCGGTCTGGATTTTGCCTGGGGCGCCGCCACGCCCTCGAGCGCTGTGGTGACGGAGCATTTTCAGAGCCGCCACGAGACACTGGGAGACCTTTACCGGGTATTTCAGGGGATTGCGGATCTTTTTGGCGGCACAGGAAGCCGGGAATCCGCGTATGTGTCGCGATTCACCCCTGTGGTGCAGGCTGCGGGGATCATCAGCACGGGAGCGATCGGCGCGCCGGAAATTGCGATTGACCGGGGCGTCCTGAGCTCCCATGTCACAGTTACGGTCACGCAGGAGCTTCCGCTGCCGGGGATTTTGCGCTATTTTGGGATCGATGACGGGCTAAGGCTCCGGAGTGCGCGGACGAAGGTGATCGCGAATCCGGGCGAGTTTGTCCGCAATGTGGATCTTGCTGTGGATGCGACCGAATTTTTCCTGAAAAAGCTCGGGCTGGATGAATCGGTCGGCGGATTTATCGCGAAGGCGCGGGACGTCATGGAAAAGATACTGTAGTGGCAGGGATGTTTGGAGGACAGCATGAGAAGGAGCAGGTGCCAGCGGGGCGCAATATCGGTGTTTTTGTGCCTGATATTGCTTCCGACAATGATATTTGGAGGGCTTGTGACAGACGCGGCGCGGATATACGGAAGCCGCAGCCTGATCTCGGAGGCGGGCGAGCTCACAATGAACGCGGGGCTGTCGCACTATGATGCGGAGCTGAAGGATGACTACGGGCTGATGGCGATGGAACAGACGCCCGAAAGCATGCAGGCGGAGCTGGAGCAGTATTTTTTGCAGACTCTCAATGCGAAGGGCATTGCAGAGGAGGGCGCGGGCGCGCTGATCGACTTGAAATGCGACCGGTTCGAGTCGTATAACGTGGACGGTTCGCAGGTCTATCTGACAGAGGTGGAGCGCCAGCAGATCCTGGAGTATATGAAATACCGCGCCCCGGTCTGTCTGGGAGATGAGCTGTTAAGAGTGCTGGACGAGATCAAAGGCTTTCGGAAGCAGACGGACGCGATGGAGAAGCAGATGGAATTTGCGGAGTCCATGGATAAGCTGCAGGAGACCTGCAGGGATGCGCTCGATCAGCTGGACGGGTATCGGGAGGACGTGGAAGGACTTAGCGCAGAGGCGGTGAACACGGGGATCGCAGCCGCAAAGGAGCACTATGCGAAGGGAATGTCGCTGCTTTTTTTGTGCGACTTTGCGGCGGGGTACACGGAACGCGCGGAGGGTACCGCAGAGGAGCGGGAGCAGGCGTTTCTGATCGCAAAGCAGACGTTCGGTACGTCCTTCGCAGCCGGTATGGCATCAGATCCCCAAACGCCGGAGAACAGCTTTGCGGCATATCTGGACTGCCTGTATTGGGGCGAGGGCTTTTACGACACAGCTGTGGGAAGCTATGTGACGGCATTAAGGAGCCGCGCGCTGGAGGAGTTTCAGGCGGGGCAGAGACAGATCCAGGCATTTTACACGCAGGCAGAGGTATGCATCACGGATGCGGAGAACATCGGGAAGGCGCTGGAAGAGGTACAGAAGGCGGTCGCGGATCAGCGGAAGTCGTTTCAAAGCTGGAAGACCTCGATCGACAATCTGGACAACGAGGATATGAAGGGGACCATGCAGCAGGAGGCGGACGAGAAATACGGTCATCTGCTGGATGCGGACGGTGCGCTGGAAAGCCTCATGGGACAGATGGAGAATAACAGGACAGTGCTCGAGGGGTACCGGACGGTCCTCGAACAGACCGCCTTTTGCGGGGATCCGCTGGCAGATCATCCCGTGACGGATTCCGAGACAGGGAGGTATCTGGAGCTGGCGCATGCACAGGGCTGCACGATGCAGTCGAAGGAAGGGGCAGGGAGCGAGGCGGACGGTTACGCGGAGAGCTTTCTCGCATCAAATTTTACCGCGGGGACGGCGTCCGGCGCCTTATATTCCGTGGAGCCGGATCCGTATTACCAGGCGTTGAAGGACTTCTGTGACGACGAGGCGACCCCGGAGGAAAAGGCAAAGGGAGAAACGGCAAAGCGGGGGCTGGAGGGCATCCTGGCTGCGGCGGGTCTGGACGGACTGACGATCGAGGGCGTGAGCAGTCCTGAAAATTGGGACAGCAAGCCTCTTCCGACCGATCTGCTGCACGCGGCGGGCGCAAATGATAACAGCGATTCGTATGAAGTGTCGGACAGCAGTGTGGACGGCAGGAGCGACCGAAAGAAAATCTTTGACGGCGCCGGTGCATCTCTGGATCAGATGAACAGCTTTTTGGACGTGCTGTCCGGGGAGCTGGCGGCTATGGCGGAGGATCTCATCATCATGGAGTACGGCGTCCAGATGTTTTCCTATTACACAGTGGATAAGGATGAGAACGGGAACAAGATCACGGGCGAGATCACCTCGATCAGCGGGGACGACCTGACGGACAATGCGATGTACAAGGCGGAGGTCGAGTACATGCTGTGGGGAGACCGTGACGCAGAGCAGAACATCAAAAAAACGCGGATGCTTCTCTATGGCATCCGTCTGGCGTGCAACATGATCTATGCCTTCAGCGACGGGGAGATCGCAGGGCTCAGCGCGGGGCTTGCGACAGTTCTCTCCTGCGGTTTCCCGCCTCTGGTGCCTGTGTTTCAGGTTGTGGTCAAGGTCGCGGTCGCTGTGACGGAGACGGCGTGGGATGTCAGCGACCTGATGAACGGGAAGGGCGTCGGCTTCCTGAAGAATGCAGGCAACAACCATCTGGCAGATATTTTCGGGAGTTTTCTGGAGAGCCTGGGGCTAAGACACCTGGTCGGAAATGCGCAGCCGAACGCCGGGGGGCTGTTCTATCGGGATTACCTCTCGGTCTTTCTGCTGGTCAATACCCTGGGGAGCCTGGAGACAAAGACGCTGGCGCGCATTGCGGACTGCATCCAGTTAAATGTGGATATGGATATCACGGAGGGCTATACGATGCTTGCGCTTGGAGCCGATGTGCAGTCCCGCACGACCTTCCTGTCGCAGGCGGCGCGGCTGCCGGACGGAAATCACAGCCGTGTGGTGGAGGATTGGTATCAGATACCGTACCAGAGCATCCTTGGCTATTAAAAAGGAGTGTGTGATGGAGAAAAGATGCAGTAAGGGCTCCCTGACAGTGGAGGCGGCATGCTTTCTGGTCATCTTTGTGATGGCGTTCATGCTGGTGGTCAGCTTCGGGAGGCTGGCGCGGGCGCAGGTCGTGATGCAGCACGCCATCAACGATACCGCGCTGCAGATCTCGCAGTACGGCTATGTGCTGACAAAGGCGGGGGTCACGGGACAGCTCGTGCAGACGGGGAACAGGGCGAAGCAGGTGCGTTCGGACAGCGCGCAGATCGTCGGCGCCGTGTCGGAGCTCTCCAATGCCATCGGCGGCATATCGGACGGCGGGATCTCCGAAAGCGATATCGGTCAGCTTCGGAGCGCGGCATCCTCGATGCAGGATGCGGGCAGCATCGTGTCCGGGTATTTTAAGGATCCGCAATCGCTGCTGACGGGCATTCTGGCGCTAGGTCAGGCGGGCGTTGAGGAGTATGTCGGGAGCGCGGTCATCTCGCACATTGCCGGGGATCAGGTGGAGGCTTACCTGGGGACGCTGACGGACGATCCGGACGCCTATCTGAAGGAGCTCGGGATCGTCGGCGGTCTGGACGGACTGGATTTTTCCGATTCCAGGTTTGCGGCGGGCGGAACGCAGGACGTTCAGATCACGGTGCGGTTTACCGTAAAAAATCAAATGTTCCCCATGCTGGATTTCGGCGAGCGGGAGCTGTGCATCAACGCAACGACCAGGATCTGGTAGGGAGGGCGGTCGGATGAAGAAAAAGGAATGGATGCTGTATGCCCTTCTGGTGTGCTTTCTGGCGGGTTTTGCGTGGGTCGCGCATGTCCTGTCGTACGGACCGGTCAAGGTCATCCGGTATGTCGTGTTGGCTGTCGGAGTCTGTTATCTTGCGGTCAGGGACATGCGCAGCAGGGTGGTTCCCAATCGGTTTCTCCTTCTGCTGCTCGCCGTCCGCTGCGTCCTTTTTCTGCCGGAGCTGCTGCTCTACCCGGATTACCGGATGCAGTTTCTGTTATCTGCGGCGGAGGGAGCACTGCTTGGGATGGCGATTCTTGCCATCGGGAATGTGATCTGCAGACACGGGATGGGAATGGGAGACATTAAGCTGTTTGGCGTCATCGGCTTTTATGTGGGACCTGTGACCGTGGTGGCGGCGATGTTCGTATCGCTTTGCTTTGCCGCGGTATACAGCATTGTGCTGCTCTGCAGGAAGCAGATCGGCGCAAGGGATGAGATCGCATTTGTGCCCTTTGTATTTGCCGGGCTTGTCACGGCAGGTCTGCTGGGCGCGTAAATCACTGGAGAGGATAGGGATTATGAGAAAGAAGGCAATGCTCCTGATGACGGTGCTGCTGGCGCTGGCGTGGTATCAGACGATACACGCGCGCATATCTGCGCCGGCGGAGTTTCGCAGACATATGGAATCGGCTGCGGCATATGAGGAAAAGGAGCTTTACGAGGCGGCGCTTACGGAGTGCGAGGCGGCGTTGGAGATCGATGCGAAGGCGGCGGATGCGAAGCTGCAGAAGGCGAGGCTGGAGCGCCTGCTGGGAGACCGCAGATCCTTTATCGCGGACTGTGAGGAAATGATCCTTGCGGAGACGGTCAATGAGGACGCGCTGCAGATGCTGGTGGATTACTATGAGCAGAACGGCAGGAGGGACGATATCGTTGCGCTGCTGGAGGAGCTGCAGGAGAGCGATGCCGAAAGCGCGCTGGCGGAGGAGCTGTGGGCGTCCTACCGCGGCAGCTATGAGGAAATCTTCTATCACTATGAGGAGATCGCGCCGTTTCGCGGCGGGTATGCGGCTGCAAAGACGGACAAGGGCTGGACGCTGATCGGTGCAACGGGTCAGAAGGCGCTGCAGGGGAGCTACGAGTCTGTGGGGAGCTACGACGATGGGAGCGGCTGCGTGCCTGTATGTGCGGACGGGCAGTGGTATTATATCGATATGGACGGGCACAAGCAGATGGTACCGGACGGGACATGCGATTTCTGCGGCAGTGTCTCGGGCGATACGGTCATCCTGGGCAGGGACGGCATGTATGCATATGCGGATCTGGATATGGAGCTGCAGACCGATTTCTCGTGGAGCGCGGCGGGCAATTTCCGGAACGGCGTAGCAGCTGTGGAGCAGGACGGAAAGTGGGCGCTCCTGAAAAAGGATTTCACCCTGATGACGGAATACGTCTATGACGATATCGCCATGGACGATCTCGGGTGCTGCGCCGCGGAGGAGCGTATCTTCGCCAAAGACGGCAGAGGGTATCATCTGTTAGATACGTCCGGCGCAGAGGTCACGGACGAGGTGTTTGAGAACGCAAAGCCGTTTGGCGGCGAGGGTCTTGCGCCGGTGTGCAGAGACGGGAAATGGGGATATGCGGATGCGGAGGGAGACATTGTTATCGACTGCCGGTTTGAGGATGCCGGAGCGTTTGCGAACGGCTGCGCGCCGGTGTGCAGAGACGGGAAATGGGGATATATCGACCGCAGCGGGAGCTTTGTCATCGAGCCGGAGTTTGTGGAGGCACGTCCCTTTTCCGCGGACGGGGTCGCGCCGGTCAGGGGAGAAGAGGATTGGTTTTTGATTCAGCTTTACGCCGAACGGTGATCTGGTAGCGGAGGGGGAGCCTGTTATGTCCGGATTCAGTGAATATCTACAGCATCTGATCCAGAGCCGGAATATTTCCATTGCCAGACTTTCACGGGAATCCGGTGTCGAGCGGACTGCGATCCATAAGGCGCTGACCGGCGGGCGTATTTTGTCCTACCACGCGTTGGAAGCGCTGGCGTGTCATCTGCAGCTGTCTCCGGCGGAGATGCACAGGCTGAGGCAGTGCTATGAACAGCTCTTTGAGAGCGAGGCGAGCAGAAAGGCAAAGGAGATCATCCGGCAGATGCTGCTGCGGCTGTCCGAAATCCCTCTGTATCGGGAGGAAAATATGTGGAAGCCGGATATGACACAGGCAGGATATCCGGAATGCAAGGTGTACAAGGGGTACGCGGGGATCTCCTATGTGCTGCAGAGACTGCTGGACGAGGAGCTGCGCACCGAGCATCCCTGTCTGGAGATCGCCGTGCCATGCGGGGTCAAGGGAGTGGAGGATTGTCTCGCACATGTTCTCTCGGCAGAGAATCCCGTCGAGGTTTCCCATATTGTATGCTTTGAGGTATCGGGGGCGGCAGAGGAGTACAGCCTGGGAAACCTGGAGGCGTTTGGCAGGCTTTTGCCGTCCTGTGTGCTGAAAAGACAGAAATATCATATTTATTATTATTACAGTGAAATGGGGAAATATGCCTACACGGATCCGCTGCCTTATTATCTGGTCTGCCATGCGGGCGTTCTCTGCTTTTCCCGTAACTGCCAGACGGCGATGCTGATCAAGGATGCGGAGCAGATCGAGTATTTTCACATGTGCTTTTATGAATTAAAGCTGTCCTGTCAGGAGCTGACGGAGTACGTAAACGGGCGGGAGAGGGTTGCCAGGATTTGGCAGGCAGCCGCCAAGGAGGAGGAGGTGTGTCTGATCACCTCCGAGGCGGATCAGATTCGGATGGGCTGGGAGACGGTCCTGCTGGACCGCCGGGGCGTCACGGGGCGTCTGGGAGCGGGGCGAGGAGATCCGGCGATCCAAAGCTTTGCCCGTGCGGTCAGCGACGGGAGCGTCCGCGGCAGGATCCTGAAGGATATGGAGCTTCCCTTTGTGGAGAATATGTCGCTGCTCGTCTCGATGCAGGAGGGGATCCTGCTTTGCGGGAGGGAGCAGACCTGGGGCGTCTGTGTCCGGGAGGGCAGTCTTTGCCGCGCCCTGTATGACTGGTGCGGTTACTTTTCGGAGAGCGAGCATGTGTTTGACAGGGAAAATACAATCGAGATCTTAAAGGAGGACACCTATTATTATGAAAATCAGACTGGTCATGCTTGACAGCGATCCTGTGTATCTGGAGAGGATCGCGGCGGCTCTTGGGAAAAAATATATGGACAAGCTGGAGTTTCATTCGTTTACGGACAGACAGAAGGCGGTTGAGGCTCTAAGGAGCGGGCGGGCGGACGTCTTTCTCGCCGACGAAGCCTTTGGCGTAGAAAGATCGGACATACCGGCAAGATGCGGGTTTGGCTACCTTGTGGATTCCCCGGATGTGGATTCTCTGCGGCAGCAGAGAGCCGTCTGCAGGTATCAGAAGGCGGATCTGCTTTACCGGCAGATCCTCGATATCTATTCGGAAAACGCTGGCAGACAGGTTCATCTGAAGGCGGACGGTACGGGGCGGGTGCTCCTGTTTCATTCCGTCAGCGGCGGGGCGGGAGCCTCCTCTCTGGCGGCGGCGTGCGCGCGGCATCTGGCAGACGCACAGAAAAAGGTCCTGTACTTAAATCTGGAGCGCTTCGGCTCCGCGGAGCTCTTTTTTTCTGCGGAGGGGCAGATGACGATGAGCGATGTCATCTACGCGCTCAGAAGCAGAAAGACCAATTTCCTGATGAAGCTGGAGAGCAGCGTGAGGAGCACGAAGGAGGGCGTCGCGTTTTACGCGCCGGTCAGACACGCGCTGGATATGATGAACGTCAGCTACGAGGAGATGAAGGAACTGATACTGGCGCTGCGGGGAAGCGGCACCTACAGCGACCTCATTGTGGATCTGGACGGTCCGTTTCTGGAGGATATGCTGCCGGTCTACCGCCTGGCGGATGAGATCGTGTGGGTGGGAGACGGCTCGGAGATCTCGGACATCAAGCTCACGCGGGCATACGAGGCGCTTTCCACGCTCGATGCCGGTACGGAGGACGGACTGGCGGACAAGGTCTCCCTGATCTACAACAAGTTCAGCAACAAAACGGGCAGGGTGGTCGACCTCTTAGAGCCGAAGCGGCTGGGAGGCGTGCCGCGCTACGAGCATATGCAGACGGCCGAGATCCAGAAAAAGCTGGAGACGCTTGATATTTTTGACCGGATAGGGAGTTAAGGTCCGGGCGACAGACTGCGCGGAATGCAGGGAAAGGAAGACATGAGCAAATTTTATTCTGAGAAACAGGGAGCGGACAATTATCTGGTGTATCGTCTCGGGGAAGGGGAAACGCTGGATTCCATGAGTCTGGGGATGATCACGAACAACCGGATTCCGGGGCTGGTCGAGATTTCCTATATGCAGATGGATGGGGTCGAGCAGCTTCGCTATCACGTTTCCTCCAAAATACCTGTGAGCCGGATCTGGGAGGAGACGATCAACAAAAAGAGGCTGTTGGGGATCTTCGGGGGCATTCTGGACGGGCTTTCCTCTGCGGAGGACTATATGCTGGAGCAGAGCTCGATCCTTCTGCATCCGAACTATATCTTTGTGGACGCGAGGACAGGGGAAGTCGGCATGATCTGTCTTCCTGTGCAGGGAACAGGCAGGGAGCACACTACGCTGCCCATGCTGTTCAAGGGCATGATGTTCCAGGGACGGTTTGACCAGAAGGAGAACTGCGACTATGTGACCCAGATCATCAATTACCTGAACGGCTCGGGCGTGTTTTCCGCCGACGCCTTCCGCAGGCTCCTGACGCAGATCGAGGACCGTTCGGAGAAGGCTGCGCAGGTGCAGAATGCGGGTGCAGGGAACAGCGGGAAACCGAACCTATCCACGGGCACGAGGGGCGAGGGAATGGCGTACGGCTATGGAAACGGAAACCGCGCAGCCGGTACGGAGAGCGCATATCATCCGGCGGGCGCGGCGGGCATGCCGGGCGCCGGGAGCGCGGCTGCGGCGGAGAGGGAAGCGGTTCCCATATCCATACCGACGCCTGAAACGGCACAGAAGCAGGAGGATGACGGCAGGCAGGGCGGTGTTCTTCACAGGTTGTTTCACAAAAAAGAGAAAGAGCCCCCCAAATCAAAAAAGCAGAAAAAATCGGCACAGTCTCAAATCTTGGGAGGGATGCAGATTCCCGGACAGGCTGCACAGCCGCAGTCTGCGGGAGGGATGCAGATTCCCGGGCAGACTGCACAGCCGCAGTCTGCGGGAGGGATGCAGATTCCCGGACAGGCTGCACAGCCGCAGTCTGCGGCAGGAATGCCAGGAGCGGGGATCCCGCAGACGCCGCCGCATCCGGCAGGCATGACGGAGGCGGATTTCGGAGATACGGTATACGCGGGCTTTTCGGATGAGAGCGAGGAGACTGTGATGATGGATCCGGGCGCGCCGGGGAGCGCGGTCAATCCGTATCTGCTGCACAAAAGGAACGGAGAGAGGGTCATGTTGAACCGTCCGGTCACACGCATCGGGAGAAAGAGCGAGAATAACGACTATGCTGTGACGGAGAATTCGTTCGTCGGGAAAATGCACTGTCATGTATTGATGCGGAACGGGGAGTATTTTTTGGTGGACGACAATTCAAAGAACCACACCTATGTTGACGGCGCCATGATCGCTCCCGGATGCGAGGTGAAGCTGATCCACGGACAGGTGATCCGCCTGGCGGATGAGGAATTTGAATTTCATGTGTTTTAGGAGCCGAGATGCAGTTTTATATTTCCGGAATGACCGACATCGGAACAACAAGGGAAACAAATCAGGACAGCCTGTCTGTGCAGAAGCTGCGGACAGCGGCAGGAAACATGGCCTTTGCCGTATTGTGTGACGGTATGGGAGGTCTGTCGCACGGAGAGACGGCAAGCAGTATCGTTGTGCTGACCTTTCTCTCCTGGGTGAGAAAGCGGCTGCCGCAGATCCTGCGGGGACCGCTGACCGAGGAGGTGATTCGGAGAGAGTGGGAGACAGTGATCTCGGCTGCAAACAGGGATGTCTATGCGTTCGGCCGCCGTATGCACAGTATGACGGGTTCGACGGTGACGGCGCTTCTCCTGACGGAGGAGAGGTATTTCCTGCTGAACATCGGCGATTCGCGGGCTTATGAGATCTTCGGGGAGATCACACAGCTCACTGCGGATCACACAGTGGCGGAGGAGCAGATCCGGCTGGGAAATATCACGCGCGAGCAGGTGCGGGAAGCCCCCCTTCACCATCAGCTGACGAAATGCGTCGGAGTGGAGGAGAAGGTGATCCCGGATCTGTTCTGCGGACCGATCCGCAGGAATGCAGTCTATATGCTCTGCTCGGACGGATTCCGGCACCGCATTGCGCCGGACGAGATCAGAAGCGGGCTTGCCATGCGTGATCGCGAGGATATACCGGGGATGCGGGAAAGGGAGGCGAAGCTGATTGAGCAAAATAAAGAGCGTGGAGAAACCGACAATATTTCCGTCGTCACAGTCTATGCAGACGGAGAATGAAGATACGGAGCCGATTCTGCAGGGGGCGGACGAACCTGCGGTTACGATCGAACAGGAGATCACGTTTTTGGCGGACAGAGGGGCTGACGCACTGGTCAGCCTGCAGTCACTCAAAATATGATCGGATTTTAGTCTTGCCAAGGGCAATGTAATGTGCTACAATAACTTTCGTTCGATATCTACGTGCCGGCGTGTCGGAATGGCAGACGAGGCAGACTCAAAATCTGTTGTGGGCAACCACGTGCGGGTTCAAGTCCCGCTGCCGGCATTCTTTGCAAGAGCACAGGGATCGGTTTGCCAGCGGCAGCTCTCTTCCTTATTTTAGAGGGAGGGCTGCCGCTTTTTTCGACCGTCATACGGAGAAAAACCGCGGCGGAAGATACGGGTGCAGCCCGAACCTGCACTTGGGGCTTTTCCTTGCCCGGATTGTGTGCTAAAATAGCAGGGATGATTTTTGGGATAAGGGACGGTTGATGACGATGCGGGAGAGATCCGTGAGGGATATGGCGGGACGGACAGCGCGGTATGTGTCAGGCTTTGCCGCGGCGCTGCTGCCCCCGCTGTTCTTTTTTTATCTGTTGGAGTGCTATACGCACAATCCTTTTGCCGAGGTGCGCCCGTGGGCGCAGTGCTTTAACATCCTGCTGTTCGAGCTGCTGGCGGGGCTGTTGTTCTTCGTGACGGGAAGCCTCCGGGCGGCGTACCGTATACTGGCTGTGTCGGCAATGCTGTTCGGGCTGGCGAATGCCTATGTGGTGCGGTTCCGCACGAACCCGCTCGTCCCGTGGGACATCCTTTCCTGGCGCACGGCGGCGGGCGTGGCGGGAGGCTATGATTTTACGCCGGACGGCAGGATGATCGTTGTCACGCTGGTCTTTGCCGCCGCGATCGCGGCGTGTCGGATGGTGCGCGTCACGATCGGGCGCTCCCGGCTTTTCTGGCGGCTGCTTCTGGCGGCAATGTTTCTCGGACTGCTGGCGGCGTTTGCGGCGCTTCTGCAGCAGGAGCGCTTCCAGAACCACTACAGGCTGTACAACAAGCTGTTTACCCCTGTGTACATGACAGACGTGGACGGCATTCCGGTCACTTTTGTCATGAACCTGGCGTACATGTCCGTGGAGCGCCCCGACGGCTATGAGCGCGGGAAGGCGGAGGAGCTTCTGCAGACGTACACGGAGCGGGCTAAGAGCGGCGGGACGCCGCGGGAGGAGGAGCTGCCGAACATCATCGTCGTGATGGACGAGGCGTTTTCGGATCTCGCCGTTCTGGGAGAGTTTCAGACGAACCGGGACTATATGCCGTTTTTCCACAGCCTTCAGGAGGGAGCCGACAACACGGTCACGGGGATGCTCAACGTGTCGGTCTGCGGGGGGAACACAGCGAACACGGAGTTTGAGTTCCTCACGGGGAACACGATGGCGTTCCTGCCGCAGGGCAGCGTGCCGTATCAGCAGTACCTGACCGGGGAGTGCCCGTCGCTCGTCTCGCATCTGCGCGATCTGGGCTACCGGACCGTGGCGACCCATCCGTACAACGCCACCGGCTGGGAGCGCGACACGGTTTATCCCTGGCTGGGCTTTTCGGACTGTATTTTCCTGGAGGGCTATCCGGGCGCGCCGCGCCTGCGCAAATATATCAGCGATCAGGCGTGCGTGGACAAGATCATATCGCTGTACGAACAGAAGCCGGCGGGAGAGCCCCTGTTCGTGTTCAACGTGACGATGCAGAACCACGGGGGCTATACGGACCGCTACGAAAACTTTTTCCCGGATATCACTGTGGAGGGAGGCGGCAGTGACGCCCTATGCCAGTACCTCTCCCTGATCGAATGCTCGGATCAGGCGCTGATGGATCTGGTGGACTATTTTTCCTCCGCAGAGGAAAAGACGGTCGTGGTGTTTTTCGGGGATCATCAGCCCGGAGATACGGCGGCGGCGCCGGTCCTGGCGCAGAACGGCATGGCGTGGAACGCGCTCACAGAGGAGGAGACGAGGCTCCGCTATCAGGTGCCCTATCTGATCTGGGCGAACTACGATATCGCGGAAGAACAGGGGGCTGATACGAGCGCGAATTTTCTCGGGGCGGAGCTTCTGGAGCGGCTCTCGATCCCGAGGAGCGGGTATCAGGAATTTTTGCTGGAGCTGAAGGAGGATTACCCCGTGATCTCCGCCGTGCGCACTGTGGATGCGCAGGGCAGGGAGACGAGGGCGTCCGAGGAGGGCGGAAGGATGGACGAGTACCGCTGGCTGGAATACCGGCAGCTGTTCGACCGCGGAGAGGGAGAGTGGCATGAATAAAAAAATCGCACTGCTGATGAGCTTTCTTCTGCCGTTGCTCATCACGCTGATCGTCTGCATCAGCCATGAGGTCTATCCGTTTGGGGACCAGTGCATCCTGCATGTGGACATGTATCATCAATACGCGCCGTTTTTTACCGCGCTGATGGAAAAGCTGAAAAGCGGAGGCAGCCCGTTCTACTCCTGGGAGATCGGGCTGGGGGCGGACTTCGTGTCGCTGTACGCGTATTATCTGGCGAGCCCGGTCAATCTGCTGCTGATCTTCTGCCCGGCGGATCATGTGATCGAGTTCATGACGATCCTGGTCGTGTTAAAGACGGCGCTCTGCGGGCTGACCTTCGCCGTCTTTCTGATGGAGCATTTTTCCGTGGAGAAGCTTGCGGGGGAGCAAAAGGCGGTCGCGCAGTACGGCGCGGCGGTCTTCGGCATGACGTATGCGGTCTCTGCGTTCATGGCGGCGTACGCGTGGAATATCATGTGGACGGACTGCATGGTGCTCGCCCCGCTTGCCGTCCTGGGGCTGGAGCGGCTCATCCTGCAGGGAAAGCCTGTGCTCTACTATGTGTCGCTCGCGCTTAGCATCGTCTGCAATTATTATATCTCCATCATGATCTGCATCTTTCTGGTGCTCTGGTTTCTGATCTTCTGGTGGCAGAACCGCAGCTCCGGCATCCTGGCGTGGGTGCGGTTCGCGGTCTATTCGCTGCTTGCCGGGGGAACCGGGATGGTGCTGATCCTTCCGACCGCGATCGTGCTCGGCTACAGCGGCAATCAGGGGCTCTCGTTCCCGGAGACGGTGGAGTGGTACTTTTCGATCACAGCGGAGCTGGGACGGCAGCTTGCCCTCGCGGAGCCGTATTCCGGGGCGGAGCACTGGCCAAATCTCTACTGCGGCGTGTTTGTGGTGGCTTTTTTCGTGCTCTATCTGCTGAACAAAAGCATTCCCGCCAAAAGAAAGGCGCCCATGGCGCTGCTCGCTGTGCTGTTCGTGGTGAGCTTTGCGAACAATGTCCTCGATTTTCTCTGGCACGGGCTCCATTTTCCGACGTCCCTGCCGGGAAGGCAGTCGTTTCTGTACGCGTTCGTGCTGCTGATGATCTCCTACGAGGCGTTTCTGGCGCTGCGAAGGAACCGATGCTGGCACGTCGCGCTGGCGCTGCTTGCGGATCTCGCATTTCTCGGCATGGCGTACGCCAACGGGGAGGAGGCAATGATCGGGCGGCAGGGGGTTCTTGTCAGCGCTGTGTTTATGGGCATCTATCTGGCGCTCGTGCTGGGGTATCTGGCGGGAGGGGCGAAGGTACGCCGTCTGATGCTCGCCGTCGGCTGTATGGCGATGGTGACGGAGGCAGCGCTGAATTATGACCGTACCGGTCTTGAGACGGTCACGCGCACCTACTACGTGGAGGACAGGGCGGATTACGCGGCGCTGCTCGCGCGTGCCGAGCAGGATGCGGCAGAGGACGGGGAGCTTTTTTACCGGATGGAGGAGCTGGAGCGCAAGACGAAGAACGACGCGATGCTTTACGGCTATCGGTCGGGGACGCAGTTCTCCTCGCTGATGAATCTGAACGTGAGCCATTTTTACCAGGATCTTGGGATGGAGGGCGGCAAAAACTATTACTGCGCCGGGAGCGCGACGCCGCTTTTGTCTGCGATGCTCTCCATCCGCTATGTGCTCGCGGACAACGGGATGGAGGCGAACCCGCTGCGCAAGCTCGTCGCGCAGAGCGGGGAGAACTGGCTGTATGAGAATACGTACGTGCTGCCTGTGGGCTTTTTCATGAGCGAGGATGTCCTGCACGCCTGGAACTACAAGGATTACGGGAAACTTGAGGCGCAGAACCTGCTCGTGTGGCTTTTGGGAGGCGGGGAGCAGCTGCTGGTGCCGGTCCCATCGGTCTCGGAGCCCGGGGCGTCGACCTGCGTGGCGGAGGAGGCGGGCTGTTATTTTGCAACGTATGACAGCACGGGCGTGGAGGACGCGACGCTGGAGACGGGAAGCGGTCGGACGCGCTCCTACGCGAAATTTTCTCACGGCTATACGATGGAGCTGGGCTACTGTGAGGCGGGGGAGCAGATGACGGTAAAAAACAGCGACGGGGAGACGCTGACGATGTATTTTTACCGCCTGAATGAGGAGGCGCTGCGCGATGCCGTCGAAAAGCTCGGGCAGAGCGCGCTTCATGTGACCTCCGTCTCGGACAATGGGCTTGAGGGGACGATCGCGGCGGAGGAGGAGGGACGTCTGATCTTTTCCGTCGCCAGGGAGGATGGCTGGAAGCTGTATGTGGACGGCGAGGAGCAGGAGACGGAGCCGTTCGGGGAGGCGTTCCTTTCCGTCCATCTCACGGAGGGAGAACATGAGATCCGCCTGCGGTACGAGACGCCGGGCTTTCGTCTCGGCGCGGCCGTGAGCGCGGCGTCCGTCCTCGCCTTTGCAGGCTGCCTGTGCTGCCGGGCAAAAAGGGGAAAACTGTCCGATCGCAAAAAGGAAAAGGGTGAATATTGAAAAACCGTTCGTGTTGTGGGATAATGTACGATAGATATGGAATGGAACAGAAAGAGGGGAAGCATTATGCCCGGAAAAGAAATTGAAGTCTATCAGGCGCAGCAGGGGGAGTTAAAGATACGTCCGTACGAGCATCACGCGAAATATTACGAGACGGATCAGATGGGGATCATCCATCACTCCAACTATATCAAGTGGATGGAGGAGGCGCGCATGGATCTGATGGAGCAGATCGGTCTCTCCTACAAGGAGATGGAGACGATGGAGATCATCAGCCCCGTGCTGTCCTTGTCCTGCGAGTATCACAGCATGGTGCATTTTGACGATACGGTCGTGATAGAGACGCGTATTATAAAGTATAACGGCGTCAAGCTGGAGGTAGAATATCGGATGACGGACAAGGAGACCGGCGAGCTTCGCGCGACGGGCAGGAGTTCGCACTGCTTTTTGAACCGTTCCGGCCGGCCTATCTCGCTCAAGCGCTCTTACCCGGAGATCGACACCAAATTTTTTGAATTTACGGAATAGGCATGCCGGAGGGAGGGCGTATGATCAAAGAGAGGCTGGCTGCGCTGCGCGCCGAGATGAGGAAGCGCGGCGTGGATATCTATATCGTTCCGACAGCGGATTTTCACGAGTCAGAGTATGTGGGCGACTATTTCAAGGCGAGAAGATATATCACAGGTTTTACGGGTTCCGCGGGGACGGCGGTCATTACGGAGAGCGAGGCAGGGCTCTGGACGGACGGGCGCTATTTCGTGCAGGCGGAAAAGCAGCTTGCGGGAAGCGGAGTGACGCTCTACCGCATGGGGCAGGAGGGCGTGCCGACCGTCGATGATTTTTTGGAGGAAAAACTTGGCGAGGGCGGGTGTATCGGCTTTGACGGACGTGTCGTGAATGCCGCCTGGGGGAAAAAGCTCGCGGCGATCGCGGAAAAAAAGAGCGGGACGCTTTCCGTCGACGAGGATCTGGTCGGAGCGATCTGGACGGACCGTCCGCCGCTTCCGGCGGAGCCGCTTTTTGTGCTGGAGGAGAAGTATACCGGAAAGAGCACAGGGCAAAAGCTTGCAAAACTGCGGGAAAACATGCGCGAGGCGGGGGCGGATCTGCACATTCTGACCTCGTTATACGACATCGCGTGGCTGCTCAATATCCGGGGCGGCGATATCGCCTGTGTGCCTGTGGCGTTGTCGTACCTTGTGGTCGGCGGGCAGTCCTGTATCTGGTTCCTTCAGGAAAAAGTGATCGATGAAGGGATCGCGGCGTATCTCCGGGAAAACGGG
>CANRBT010000018.1 GCA_947628935.1 uncultured Roseburia sp.
GTTATTCTGATTCTCGTCCATAGCGTTACCTCCCTCTCTTTTTCATCATATGAAAGAAACAATCCGAAAGCTGTGCGAACTGCTCCAGGGTCAGCGCCTCCCCCCGCACGGTTACGGGAAGCCCCAGCTCCTCAATGCCCGCCTGGATCTCCTCCCTGGAAAGCAGGATCTTCGGCGAATTGTTCAGTCCGTTCGCCAATGTCTTTCTCCTCTGATTGAACGACGCGCGGATCAGATCGAACAGAAACGCCTCGTCCTCCACCCTCACCGGCGGCTGTACATGCCTCGTCAGGCGTATGACCGCGCTGCCAACGGTCGGGCGCGGCAAAAAACAGTTGGGCGGCACCTTGGCGACCACCTCCGGCCGCGCATGGTACTGCACGGCAAGCGAGAGCGCGCCGTAATCCTTCGTGCCGGGTCCCGCCTGCATCCGGTCCGCCACCTCCTTCTGCACCATCACGGTAATGCTCTCTACCGGCACATGGCTCTCCAACAGCTCCATGATGATCGGCGTCGTGATATAATAGGGCAGATTCGCGACGACCTTGACCGGTCTTCCCCCGTTCCTCTCCTTTGCGATCTGCGTGAGATCGACCTTTAAAATATCCTCACGGAGGATCGTCACATTGTCGTATGCGCTCAGGGTATCTTCCAGAATCGGTATGAGGTTTCGATCGATCTCCACAGCCACGACCTCGCGTGCATGCTCGCACAGGTATTGCGTCATCGTACCGATACCCGGACCGATCTCCAGCACAAGATCCTCCGGCGTGATCTCCGCCGCCGCCACGATTTTTTCCAGGACATGGGGATCGATCAGAAAATTTTGCCCGTATTTTTTCTGAAAGGTAAAATTGTATTTTTGCAGAACCGCTATCGTATTCTGCGGTATTCCCAGCGTCGCCATCTTCTCTCTTTCCCTGCCCCTTCTCCCGATGCCGTCATGCCCCTTGGTTCAGCTTGTCCTCGTACAGCCGGTCCAAAAACTCTGCATACAGCTGTCGGAACGTGTCATGGAAGATCCGTGCCACACAGTCATTTCCCCTCCCCGACAACTGCGCCTCCTCAAAAAGGGCAAACGCCGTCTCATACAATTCGGGGTTTTTATCATAAAACGCCTCGGTCAGACCGTCCTCAAACGTAAACTGCGCCTCCTGTGAAAGATTCTCCTTAAAATCCTCCCTGGAGATGCAGCCCTTCTCCTCATAATCAGAGAGGTAGATATGCCCATTCGCCGAGACAACAAAATCCTCAAAGGTCTCCCGCACATCCTCGTAGGTGACAGGGACATAGTGTTCTCTCCAATATGCTTCAAAGGTCTCCGCGTCAGGAAACCGTGAAAAAATGTTTTCTTCCATGTCTTCCGCCTTATCCCTTTCGTAGATGACATCTATTATAAAGAAAAGCGTATCTCTTTACAAGCCATTTGTTTGCCTGCATGCCTCCCCGCAGGAGAAAAACAGCTCCGTCGCGTTCTCCCATGTGATCCTCGCGACCTCCTCCGGCGTCACGCCCTTCAGCTCTGCGATCTTCTCCGCCACACAGGGCAGATACAGGGAACTGTTCCGCTCCCCGCGGTGAGGCTCCGGCGCCATATAGGGGCAGTCCGTCTCCAAAAGGATCCGCTCCAGCGGAATCGCCTGTACGGTCTCCTTCAGCTTTTTGGCATTTTTGAATGTGACGACGCCGCCGACACCGATATCATACCCCATCTTCACGAACTCGCGCGCCAGCTCCGGGGAGTAGGAGTAGCAGTGGATCACGCCCTGCACGTTCCCGCTCTTTTTCCCGTGAGCCGTCCCCGCCACCTCCCAGCTGCCCGCGTCGCGCAGGATCTGCATGGTATCTTCCGCCGCGTCCCGCGAATGGATGATGACCGGCAGACCGCATTCTCTGGCAAGCGACAGCTGACGCCGGAACCAGGTCCGCTGACGCTCCTGCTCCCCGGGATCCTTCTGCCAGTGATAATCCAATCCGATCTCCCCGACCGCCACAGCCTTCGGTCGTCTGGTCTGATCGCGCAGCCAGGCAAAGGTCTCCTCCGTCAGACCGTCCACCTCGTCCGGGTGTACGCCGACCGCCGCATACACATGTGCATAGCGCTCGGAAAGGCGCAGCGACGATGCCGTTGTCTCGACGGACGCCCCCACGTTGATGACCCTTCCGATCCCATGCTCCGGCAGCGAGGCGAGAAGCTGCTCCCTGTCTCTGTCAAACGCATCATCGTCATAATGTGCATGTGTCTCAAAAATCATGTTCCTTCCGCCCTCTCTCTTTTTCATCATACACCACGACATACGCGATGTCCAATACGTCGGATCAACGGTTCTTGTAATAGAAGACGGCGAGCTGCGTGCGGTCCCGCAGGGACAGCTTTTCGAGGATCGTGCTGATATAGTTGCGCACAGTCCCCTCACTCAGGTACAGCTGTTCCGCGATCTCGCGGTTGCTCAATCCCTCCGCAACCAGCTCGATGATCTCCTCCTCACGCGCGCTGATATCATACTGTCCGTAATCGACCTCGCCCTTATCCTGCAAGAGCACAGGTATCTTATCAACGATCGCTCCGCCAAAAACGCTCTGCCCTCTGCAGACTGCCCACAGCGCCGGAACGATGCCCTCAAAATCCTGCTTGAGCAGATATCCCTTCGCGCCAAGATGCAATGCCCGGACAATGTACTCATCATCCGAAAAGGTCGTAAGGAACAGAATTTTTGCCGCTTTATCTTCCTTTAAAATGTATTCTGCTGCATCCAAACCTGTCATTCCTGTCATCCGGATATCCATCAGCAGAACATCCGGCGGATCGGCTCGGTAGAGCTGTATCGCCTCCTCGCCGTTCACGCCAATTCCTGTAACGTGAATCTGCGCGTCCGCCTCCAGGATCGTCTTTAGCGACATTGCTACCAGGCGGTCATCATCCACCACCAAGACCCTCATATCCCCGCACTCCCTTCTGCCCGCTGTTCCCTGTTCTTTTTCGGTATGGAGACAAAAATACGGAATCCGTCTCCACCCTGGATCCGAAACGTTCCCTGAAGCGCCTCCACGCGCTCCCGCATGCTCTCGATGCCGATCCCGTTCATTTTCTGCACAGACTGCTCCCCCGTCCGCCCGCTGTTCCCGTTGTCCGCCGCCACCAGCTGATAAAAGCCCGGATGCTCCCGCAGCACCAGCGTGACCGCATCCGCGTCGGAATGCCGCGCCACATTGGAAAGCGCTTCCTTGACGATTGCGATAAAACAATACTTGACCTCTCTGGGGACCTCCGGGGACATATCATAATCCAGTGTCACGGCACAGCGCTGTCTCATTCCCCGCGCCGCCTCCTCGACCGATCCCCGCAGATCGATGGAATCATTGTAAAGGTCATGCACGCTCTCACGAATACTGTTCATCGCCAGGTTCAACGTCTCGTTGACCCCCAGGAGCTGTTCATGGATCGGTTCCTGCCGGTAGACGGTCGCAAGGGCGCCCACCTGCAGGATGCTTCTTGAGAGCAGATGTCCGACATTGTCGTGGATCTCCCTTGCGATCCGATTTCGCTCCCGCAGCATCGCAAGGTGGATCTCATAGTCCTGTTTTTCTATCAGGCTCCTGTTCTTCTCCTGCAGCATGAGGTTCCGCTCCGTGGACGTATCTCTCAGACGGATGCCCTCCTGCTCCAAACGTCCGATCCTTCCCGCACGCCTCCCAAGCAGCACCGCAACCGGCAGAAGGAACATCCACATCCAGGACACCTCCCCTGTCGCTTCCCACAGCACGAAACTCAGCAGGAACAGCGCCCAGACCCATCGTTCCTCACAGCAGTCATAGCACAGCACAGGAAGAAACAGCCACAGCTCCGGCAGAAGAAGACACCCCAGCACAAATAAAAGCCGATAGGTCATCCGCCATCTCCTGTCGCGCACAAAATCGCCGAACGCCGCGATGATCAGGGCGCACAAGCCCGCGATCACGGGCGCTGCCACATGCCCGGATCCCATCCCCATCACAACCCCCGCCAAAAGCAGCAAGCCCTTATCCACGATTCCAGCCATCCGGCATCCCCCTTTCCCTACTAAAATATCATGTCCGAAAAGGGTCCGCCATATCTTTTTTTCCTGAAACGGATTTTGTGACATTTGTCACCCCGAAAGCTGACAGGATTCACTGGAAACGACACGGCATTTTCGGTATATTGAGCCAAAAGGAGGATCTGCATGATGACACAGCCAATTATCCAGATCGAGAGCCTTGTCAAGCGCTACCGTGACCTGATCGCTCTCGACCATTTTCAACTTTCCGTCGAGGAGGGAGAGATCTTCGGGCTGCTTGGTCCGAACGGCTCGGGCAAGACGACGACGATCCATTGCATTCTCTCCCTGCTCGCCTATGACAAGGGAACCATCCGCGTCTTTGGGCAGGAGATGCGCCCGGACAGCTATGAGCTGAAACGCCAGATCGGCGTTGTAACGCAGGAGGTCGCCGTGATCGACGAGCTGACGGTCTATGAGAATATCGACTATTTCTGCGGTCTGTACATCCGCGACAAAAAGCTCCGCAGACAGTATGTGGAGGAAGCCGTTCGCTTTGTGGAACTGGATGAATTTCAGAAATTTTACCCCAAAAAGCTTTCCGGCGGACTGCTGCGCCGCCTGAACATCGCCTGCGGGATCGCGCACAAGCCCAGACTCATTTTTCTCGACGAGCCGACGGTCGCTGTCGACCCGCAAAGCCGCAACCGGATCCTCGAAGGCATCCAGGAGCTGAACCGGCAGGGTGCGACCATCGTCTACACCTCACACTACATGGAGGAGGTCGAGCAGCTCTGCACCCGTATCGCTATCATGGACAAGGGCAGGCTGCTCGCCGCCGGCACAACGGAAGAGCTGAAGCGTATGATCAAAAAGAGCGAGATCATCTCCATTGACATTCTGGATCTGCAGCCGGAGCAGCTTGCCGCCATCCGCTCCCTGCGGCATGTCTATGAGGCGTCCTTTGACGGTCACTGTCTGAAGATCCTGTGCAGCGGCGGCACACACAATCTGCTGCATGTGCTGGAATACCTGCAGGCGGAAGGTCTTTCCTTCGGACGAACCTATTCCGAGCTGCCGTCGCTGAACGATGTTTTTCTGGAAATTACCGGAAAAGAGCTGAGAGATTAGGGGGTGTACCATGCTCTTACATTTCAAATATTCCTTTCTGGAACTGCTGCGGAACAGACCGCAGATGTTCTGGGCTTTCGCCTTCCCGCTTCTCGTCGGGACCATGTTCCACCTCGCGTTCGGCAGGCTGGACGCCGACGAGCTGTTCTCGCCCGTCCCTGTGGCCGTCGTGCTCGACGCAGAGCATCCTGCCTGTGACGGGATCCGCCATATGCTGGACGCGCTCTCGGAGCCGGAGGACGATCCGTTTTTGATCGTCACTTACGTGTCCATGGAGGACGCCGAAGCGCTGCTGTCCGAAAAAGAGGTCTATGGCATTCTGCATATGGCAGAGAGCCGGGATCCGGCAAAACCGCCGCTTTGCCTGACGCTGTCCGCGGAGATGAGCGGCGATCCTCTGTATCAGAGCATCCTGAACGCCTTTGTCGATCAGTTCAATCTCACCTACGCTGCGATCGCCGACATCGCGCAGACGGACCCCGCAAAGCTCTCAGCGGCAATGGAGTCCCTCTCCGCCGAAACGGCTTATCTGAGACCGGAGACACTTGAAACCTCCTCCATGTCGCAGTCGGCGAGCTACTTTTTCAGCCTGATCGCCATGTCCTGTCTGTTCGCCGCCACCGCCGGCAGTGAGATCGCCATCACAAACCAGGCAAACCTCTCGCCCCTGGGCGCGCGAAAGTGCGTCTCCCCCGTGCGCAGATCGGCTGCCACCCTATGTGAACTGTCCGCATTGCTGCTGCAGGAATGCGTCGTCATGACGATTGCGCTGCTGTATTACCGCAACGTCCTTTCCGTGGACTTCGGCAGCCGGTTCGGCTATGTCCTGCTCGCGACCCTCTGCGGCTGCCTCGCCGGTATCAGCCTGGGCTATTTTGTCGGCTCCATCGGACAGTTTGGCCGCTTTCAGAAAAACGGCATCCTGGTCGCCATCATCATGACCTGCTCGATGCTCAGCGGTCTGATGATCAACACCATGCGTCTGTACGTGGAAGCCTTCTGTCCCCTGCTCAACCGCATCAATCCTGCTGCCCTGATCTCGGACGCGCTCTATGCGCTGGCGGTTTACCCGTCCCCGGACCGGTATTTTAAAAATATCGCTGGACTGCTCACGATCTCCGCGCTTTTTTGCCTCGGAGGCATTGCACTGACAAGGAGGAAAAAATATGCCGGTATTTAATGTGTTTATCAAGATCTTACGGAAGCACGGCAGCGTCACGCTGCTGTATCTGTCCATCTACGTCCTTCTGGTCGTATTCTTCGTCATGGCGGACGAGAACGGGGGCAGCGCGGCAGACATGTTTCAGGACAAGGCTCTCGCGCTCCACATCACGGACGAGGATCAAAGCTCCGTCAGTCTGGCGCTGACCGATTACCTCGCCTCCATACACGACGTTTCCACGCAGACTGTCGAACGCGGAGAGATCCTCGACGGGCTCTATTACCGGACGCTGAACTATGTACTGACGATCCCCGACGGCTTTGAAGCCTCCCTTCTTGCCCATGATGCCGAAGGGCTCCTCACCTTTGCGGCGCTCCCCGGCACGTCGTCGGAACTGTATGTCAACCGGCAGATCTCTCTGTACCTCGACACCCTCCGGCGGTTTTTAGACTGCGGCTATAGCCTTTCGGAATCACTCGAACGCACCGGCGACGCTCTCGCCTCCCTCCCGGATGCCGAGACAGTCTCGTTTTGCTCTGCAAACGCGCTATCGGGCGGTCTCCTGGAGCCTTTTTTCCGATACCAGCCCTACATCCTGATCTCCGTTCTGATCTGCGGGTTGACGCCTGTCCTGATCACGCTCAACGGTACACGGATCCGCACACGCACAGCCTGTTCCCCGTTCCCGGCGGGACGCCACACGCTCGCGCTCCTCGGCGGCAGTCTGTTCTATGGTCTTGGACTTTTTCTGATATGCATGCTGCTCTGTTTTCTCTTCAGCCCGGAGGGGATCCGGCAGCCGGTCGTCTGGCAGGCGCTCCTCAACTCCTTTGTCTTTCTTCTGTTCTCCGCCGTGCTCGCCGTGCTGGTCAGTCTGCTGATCACAGACAGCAACGTGCTGAATATGGTCGCGAACAGCATCGGGCTTGTCATGTCCTTCCTGTGCGGCGTCTTTGTCCCGCAGTCCCTGCTGCCCGACGCCGTCTTAAGAGCAGGGCGGTTCCTGCCCGCCTACTGGTACATCCATGCCACCGACCTGCTTGCCGGTCGCGGGGATGAAGTCTACGACGCCGGTTCCTACTGGACCTGCATCGGCATCCAGCTGCTCTTTGCAGCCGCACTGTCTGTCGTGACCTTCGCCGCTTCCTGCCGCAGGCGCAAAGGCTCCTGAGACGAAAAAGGGACTGTTGTCTGACCGGTTTTCGATCACCTCGCACAGTCCCTTCCTCTGCTCCGCCGTCAAACGGCTGCATCCACATTTACCGCGACATCCGCTGCCGGCGCCGCCTCCATGCTCATTGCCTGTTCCGCCGGCATGCCCGACAGCGCTGTGACGTCTCCGCCATCCATCGCCGTCTCCGCTGCCGCCTCCGCTTCGATCTCCTGTTCCGCCATCTGACGCTCCTGCTCCAGACGCTGCAGCTCCGCTATCGCCGCCGCTTCCGCGCTGAGATCCAACACAGCTTCCGGTCGTACCGTACTGCTGCCGGCGCTCTGGCTGCGCTCGATCTCACCCTTGACATACTTCATATCCGCTTCCATGATCTTGCTGATCTCCTGGCTGCGGTGCTGCCGGCGCTTTCGCATCATCTCGCCGCGCTCGCGCTTCACACGCGCCATCTGCTGGAGCTCCTTCTGCGCGATCTTCGCCTCCAGATGTCGCTCCTTCCCGGCCGCCCGCCGCTTCGCCTCGCTCTGCGCGCGCCTGCCGTCCCCGCCGTGCTCATTCTCGTGCATCCGCTTTTCTTCTTCCTCGGACTTCAGATTGCGCATCTTCATCTGTGCACAGCGCACCATCCTCCTGGCATGCGTGACCGCATTGGACACAGCCCTCTGATCATACTGCCCGGTTCCCGCCTTGCGCATCAAAAGCGCCAGCTTCCCCTTTGCACGGGTCAACACGATCGCTGCGCTCTGCGACTTCCTTGCCTGGATCAACTGTCCGGAAATTTCTCTATAATTATAATCCAGCTTCTTTTTTCCTGTACTGCCCGTCCTTTTCCGCGTATGCGCCGCATAGCTGCTGCGGCTGCTCCCTGTCACGACCGACCCGGTCATCACAGGCTGCGCCCCCATACCGGGCATGCCGTTTACCGTCGTTCCCATAACGCATTCCTCCCTGAACATCAGAACAACAGACGCCTTCCCTCGCCCGGGAATCCGTTCCCGCACGAATATGCTTCACTCTATTCATCGGCAGGCAGACAGAAAAGGATTAGCGCTATGTCGCAATACGCCCTTCTTTTGTCATGAACCCCTAACAGATCTCCGCCCCGCTCGGCATCGGGCGCTCCGGCGCCAGCAGCGCCAGATTGCCCTCCGCGTCCTCCGCACACAGCAGCATACCCTCGGAGAGCACGCCTGCCAGCTTGGCGGGCTTTAGGTTCACGAGCACCATGACCTTTTTGCCGACCATCTCCTCCGGCGTGTAATACTTGCGGATGCCCGAGACGATCTGCTTTACCTGGCTTCCGATCCTAACCTGGGAGCACAGCAGCTTTTTGGACTTCTCCACAGCCTCACAGGCTATGATCTCACCGACCTGAAACTGCAGCTTCATAAAGTCGTCATACTCGATCTCCGCCTTTGGCTCCAGATCGATGACAGCCTCCGCCGCCCCGTCGGCGCCCTCCTCCGGCAGCCCGCCAAGCGCGCGCTGCTCCGCCTCGAACTCCTTTTTCTGCTCCGCCTGGATCTCCGCCACCCTCGGCATCACCTCTTTGACGTCGAGACGTGCAAACAAGATCTCCGGCTTCTCTGCGACCTTCGTCCCGTTCTCATACAACCCGAACCGATCCAGCTCCTCATAATCCCGCAGCCCTGTGTTCAGCTGCTCCGCGATCCTGTGCGCCGTCTCCGGCAGAAAGCTCTCCAGCAGGGACGCTCCGATCGTGATGGACTCGGTCAGATTATAGAGGACCTCCCCCAGGCGCGCCCGTTTCGCTTCGTCCTTGGCGAGCACCCACGGCGCCGTCTCGTCGATATATTTATTGCAGCGCCGGAACACAGCAAAGACCTCCGAGATCGCGTCCGCCACACGGAGCTCTCCCATCTTCGCCGTGACCTTATCGCGCGCTGCCGTTACGACCGCCTTCAGATCGGCGTCGATCTCCTCCGTCTCGCCGGTACCTGCCACCACGCCGCCAAAATACTTGTTGCTCATGGAGACCGTGCGGTTCACCAGATTGCCCAGTATATTGGCAAGATCCGAGTTGAACCGTTCGACGACCAGCTCCCAGGTGATGATACCGTCATTCTCAAACGGCATCTCATGCAGCAGAAAATATCGGGTCGCATCCACGCCGAACAGATCTGCCATATCGTCCGCATAGATGACATTTCCCCTGGATTTGCTCATCTTATCCCCGCCCTGCAAAAGCCACGGATGCCCGAACACCTGCCTGGGGAGCGGAAGGTCCAGCGCCATCAGAAAGATCGGCCAGTAGATCGTATGGAACCGGATGATATCCTTTCCGATCAGGTGCAGATCTGCCGGCCAGTTCTTCCGGAACAGCTCCGATCCGTCGCCGTCCGCCTCATAACCGATCTTGGTGATATAGTTCGTCAGCGCATCCAGCCACACATAGACCACATGCTTCGGGTCAAAATCCACGGGAATGCCCCAGGAAAACGACGTTCTGGACACACACAGATCCTGGAGCCCCGGCAGCAGAAAATTATTCATCATCTCATTCTTGCGGGACACAGGCTGGATGAACTCCGGGTGTGTGTTGATATGCTCGATCAGGCGATCCGCGTACTTGCTCATGCGAAAGAAATACGCTTCCTCCCTGGCAGGCTTTACCTCGCGCCCGCAGTCAGGGCATTTGCCGTCCACCAGCTGAGACTCCGTCCAGAAGGACTCGCAGGGAGTACAGTAGAGTCCCTCGTATGCGCCCTTGTAGATATCGCCCTGATCGTACAGCTTCCGAAAGATCTTCTGCACCTGCTTTTCGTGATCCGCGTCCGTCGTCCGCACAAAATTGTCATAGGAGGTGTTCATCAGATCCCAGATGCGCTTCACCTCGCCCGCAACTTTGTCGACATACTCCTTCGGCGTAATGCCCGTCTTTTCCGCTTTCTCCTGGATCTTCTGCCCGTGCTCGTCCGTACCTGTCTGGAAATACACCTCATAGCCCTCAAACCGCTTGTACCGCGCGATCGCATCCGCAAGCACGATCTCGTAGGTATTTCCGATGTGCGGCTTTCCCGACGTGTAGGCGATCGCCGTTGTCATGTAAAATTTTCCCTTTTTGCTCATGTCTTCCTCCTGTTCCGACCGCGTATAAAAAAACCGCCTTCCGATATTATCTGCAATCCGTGCGATAATCATCAGAAGGCGGGTCGTCTCCCGCGGTACCACTTCTGTTCGCCTCCGCCTCGCGGCGGAAACCTCTGTAAATATCCCGGGATGATGCCTGCCGGAATATCCCCCGCTGTAACAGGCGGTCCTGTCAGGGCTTATCCTCCGTTCCGGCGGTTCATCCCTGCCACTCCAAAGCCATCTTCCGTCCGTCCTTGCCCGTTTCCTCGCAGCGGCTCGCCGGCTCATCGCCGGAAAAGCGGAAACTCTCTGTAGAGCTCAGGCGGATGTACTCTCTTTTTCGTCGTGTTTTTCCTGTGTCTTAGAGTAGCATGGAAAAAAAGGAAAGTCAAGAGCCGGTTCCGCCGGCAAAACCGTCCTCCATCATAATAAGATATCGACCATACCGCCCGCGCGCTGCATTGCCTGTGTCTCCACGCTGTACCCCGCCTGCACGAGCACGCTTCGGATCGCATACTGCACGCTTTCCTTTGCCATATCGACATCGCGCAGGCTGCTCTCCGCCGCCTGCGAATTTTCATAAGTGATATCGTCCAGTCGCATCGCGGCCTCCAGGCGGTTCTGTGTCGCGCCGTAGCCTGCCCGCATGGAGGAGATGTAAGCGACCGCCTGATCGATCCGCTCAATGCTCGTCGACGCGGAATCGAACGAGCCGACATCCACCCCGCCGATCTTAAGAATACCCGTGTTCATAGACGGCAGCTTGATCGCAATATACTGCCCCTCGAGGCAGCCCGCCTGAATCTTTACTTCGCGGTCTCCTGTAATGGTCTGCGAGGAAAACCGCTTGTTGTTTGTCGTCGTTGATGATGTGACGCTGCCGGATACCCTTGTCTCACCGGCGCCCGTCGTCGCGGATATGCTCGTCTTCTGCAGGGAATCCCATACCTGATCGGCCAGATCCTGCAGCTTGGCATCATAGTTTTTCGCCAGCTCCGTCCTGTTGTATGTGACCTTTTTCTCGCCCGTTATCGAATCCGTTGTAACGGTAAAATCGCTGTCCTTCAGCCACCCGCCTCCGCTGTCCGCAAATGCCGTACTGAAACCCAGATACACCGTATAGCCGTCGATATCCGAGGAAAAACCGACCGTATCGCTGCAGCTCGTACTCACATAGGTGTTACCGTAATAGTTCAGTCTCCTCTCATAAGCGCTCGCATAGTTACTGATGTAACTGTAAAAATCACTCTTGATGGCGCTTAGGATCTGTCTCTGCGCATCCGAGGACGAAGAAAACGTATAGGTCTGACCGTTCGCGTCCTTAAGCTGAAAGGATAATACCCCCCCCCGACAGGGTCAACTTCTGATTGCTTGCCATGACCATCTCCTGTGACATCGTGCGCCCCATTTGATACTGCGTGCCATAGGCGTCCAGCGCGCCGGAATGACTCGACGCACTGATGCTCACATTCCCTGTGGTGGACGTCGAAATGCTCAGGTGATTGTTTGTTGTGACCCTGATCTGCCAGCTATTGATCGCATTGATCAGCTCCTGCTGGCTGACCTCGGAATCGATCGTAAAGCTGACATCGATCCCTGTGATATCATCCCGATAGACATAGGTGCTCGCCCGCTCTCCTCCTGTGACCGTGCTGTTCGGATTGACCCAGTGGCGGCTCGGATCATAGCGCATCCACTCATCCAGCCCGAGCTGCTCCCAGGTCATCTGCGTCAGGATCTCCCTCTTTCCCGTCATGCTGTATGCCGCGTCGATGTACATATATATTCCCGTCGCATCCGCATGCATACGGTACCCGTTGGTAATATTGTTGCTCCCTGTGCTGCCCGGAATGTAATCCTGATTATGCGCATCAACGCGCTCCGTGGAGAACGACACGCTCGGCGTCACCCGCGGAGACGTCGTTGTCACATCGGAGCTTCGAAGCGTATAGGTCTCCAGCCCGTCTTTCTTCAGGCTATCGATCAGAGAGTCCAGATCCAGCCCGGCAGCCACCTCAAACGTGATCGTCATGCCCGCATGCCGGAAGGAGTAGATCCCTGCCTGGATATTGGAGGGATCCAGACCCGCCCCTGCCTCATTTTTGATCTCGCTCCACGGATGCAGGATGCGGTCGATCCATATGCCCTGCTGATCCGGCTCTAAAAGATATTCCCTGCCGCTTGGGACCCGGCTGCCGCCGTCGAAGAACAGATCGATAGAGATCTTCTCGCCATCCTGCGCATACACCTGCACAGTATAGGTCCCTGCCTGGATATTCCCGTACTCGTCATAATCCAGACTCATATCCTCATAGGCGTACCGCTTGCCATTGTAAATGATACCGCCCTCGCGGGTGCCGCCGTTGTAATACTCATGATATACCAGAATATCCGTCGGAGAACCCGTGATCTCCGGCGCATTGGTCGGCTTGAACAGCTTGATCCCGTTAAACTCCGTATCGGTCCCGATCCGGTTGATCTCGCTTCGGATCTGATCGATCTCCTTTTGCAGAGCCTGCCGATCCTCGTCCGTATTCGTATCGTTCGCCGCCTGCACAGCCAGCTCCCGCATCCGGTTTAACATGTCATGAACCTCGCTCAGGGCGCCGTCCGCAACCTGCAGCAGCGAAATGCCGTCCTGAATATTGTCCGAAGCCCGATGCAGTCCCCGTATCTGCCAGCGGAGCTTCTCCGATATCGCCAGTCCTGCCGCGTCATCCGCCGACCGGTTGATGCGGAATCCGGTCGACAACCGCTCCGCGGAGCGGGCTTTGTCCTCCTCTGTCGCCCCCAGATACCTGTCCGCAGCGACCGCGCTCATATTGTGCTGTACGACCACCGTCCCCACCTCCTCCATGAGATTTTCACGATTCCATTCGTATTTTTCGTATAGCTTACTTTCTATATCGGCATAAAACGGCAAATTGTTAAATGTAACACTTTACAAACCCTGCCGTCAGACCGAGAGACCGATAAACAGGATATTCGTCAGGCACAGCACTGCAAACGGCGTCAGAAACAGCCTTCCTCCATCCGTCTCCGCCATCCTCCCCAATGCATCCCGCTGCCGATGCAATGCATACAACGTCACTGCCAGCAGGCTCATGTACAAGGGCGCATACGCCCGCTCCCCCGAGACATAGATCGTCGCCATGAACCCGAGGATCATAGCTGCGCCAAAGCCGCAGCCCAGCAGCAGCAACACACAGACAAGCGAAAACGGCTCCTCCCAGAACAACTGGCAAAGCGCATAGACCATCGACGCCAGGCACGCCGCCAGGTAGACCATGGGCAGCCAGGCGGACAGCTCTCCCCAGCTCCACTCCAGGATCTCCTCAGGCATCACGAACAGCCCTGACAGCCCCGGGTACGCCGTCCGAAGCACAGTCTGACCAAACAGAACCAGCAGCGGGAGCGCGGACAACAAGGTCGGCAGATAGCTCCTTGTTTTTTGATACACAAGCATTGCCCAGAGCGCCGTCACAGCAACGAATACGGCATCCGCATTTGCGATAAACACGCGCTCCACGCTCAAAAGCCCCAGATACAGCTTCTCCCCGAAGCCAAACTCCGCGTAGACCGGCAGATCCGCGATGCTGACGGCATTGCGCGCCGCATTGCCCGGACAGAGCGCGATGACGAGCAGGGAAACCAGATCGATGATGAGGAACGATACATACAGCGCTCTGCCTGCCGCCGTTGCCTCTCCCGCCGTATTTACCGAAACCCTTCCGCGAGATACCAGCCGGCGGAACACGCCGCCAAGAAGCAGGATCACCAAAAATATCACAGCGTACTGTTCATGACTGCAGGTCATGATACAGACAGGCACGCCCAGAATGCCACAGATCGGACGCACCCGCTCCTCCAACAGCAGCTTTCTCACCAACAGCCCCAGATAACAGATCCCCCACAGCGGCCAGAAATGCGTGACCGTCGTCGTGATCCATCCTGCCGTACCCATATCGTGAAACGGAAAAAGCAGCACAGCGGTCGACGCGCACCAATTCATCATCCTGCCGCCGCCAAAGATATCGGAAAGGATCACGGGGAGCGAGGCGAACATCAAAAAATCCAGCAGACGCCACAGCAACGGGAGCTGTATCACGTTCACGAGAATGAACTCTGACACCACGCGCGAGGTCCAATGGACATAGCGATGCGCAAGATACCCCCATAAGCCGAGCTCCTTTGTGGCATCTGCAAAGAAGGGATCGTCGCCGCTCATCGGCTGCATCCGCAGATGATAGAACAATCCCACCAGAATCACGATAAAAAAAGGCGTGTACGCTCTCCACACGCCTTTTCTCTGCTCAGTCCTCATACATACCGTCCAGCCTTGCTCCGCAGCTGCTGCAGAAAACCGCCCCCTCCGGCATCTGCGCGCCGCAATTGCCGCACTCCGAAGTCCCGCGCAGCTTCTGAAGCTCCGCGCGCATACGGCTGATCTCCTCAAGCGCCTCGCGGATCAGGAACATCTGCTCCGCCTCCTCCAGACCCTCTTCGTCCTTGTGGTTCTCATAATACGCCTGCCCCAGAGCGACATACTGCTTCGCCACATAATCCTCTTTTGCCTTGATGTCCAGCCGCAGCTTCGCGATCTCCGATACGTCCTTCGCCCGCTGGCTGACATCCTTGCCCGCCGTGATCAGGGACTCCCCCAGCTTATCAAAAAACTCCATATCCACTGCCCTCCCCTTTCTTCTTGTTGCACTTATTATACTATCCACGGCGCATTTCCGCAAGGAAAATGATGGCTACCGGAGGCAGATATATACCAGATACGCCGCGTAGATCGCGAGCATGACGATCCCCTCTCCCCTGCCGATCTTCTGTTTGGTCCAGCCGAAGACCCACACGAGCAGACTCATCACAGTCAGGATCGCAATGTCGACCACGTTTTCCATAATAAATGCGATGGGACTGATCGTCGCCGCGATACCGAGCACGAACAGGATATTGAACACATTGGAGCCGATGACGTTGCCGAGCGCCATATCCAGTTCGTTCTTGCGCGCCGCAACGACCGAGGTCACAAGCTCCGGCAGACTCGTCCCGCATGCAACGATCGTAAGCCCGATCAGATTCTGGCTGAGTCCCAGCCGGGATGCGATCGCCGAAGCTCCGTCGACGACAAAATCCCCGCCGAACTTGATCGCAACGATGCCGCCCACGATAAAGAGCACGCATTTCCAGACCGGCAGCGTCTCCGCCGTCTCCTCCTCCGCATTGGCGCGCGCGCGCAACGCCGACCGGATCATCCACGCCAGGAAGCAGACGAACAGCGCCAGCAGAAGGATGCCGTCCACATGCCCCAGCTCCATGGAAAGATAGCCGCAGACCAACAGCACCACAGCACAGAACATGGAGAACGGGAACTCCTTTTTCAGCGTGTTTTTGTCCACAGCGAGCGGATTGAACAGCGCGCAGAAGCCGCACACGACCATCAGGTTAAAAATATTGGAGCCGACCGCGTTGCTGACGGCAAGCGCATTGTTGTTCGTCAGGGACGCCGTCACGCTGACCGCCGTCTCCGGCAGGCTCGTTCCCATTGCGACGATCGTAAGCCCGATGATGATCGACGGGACCTTCAGCTTCTTCGCCACGGAGGAGCTTCCCTCCACAAAGAAATCCGCCCCCTTGATCAGAAGCACGAACCCGATCACCAGCAGCACGATAGACCAAATCATTTCCGTCATAGTTTTCTCCTCCTACCTTCCTGAAATACCGAGATGTGTCAAAAGGATCCTCGTCCCCAGCAGCACAAGGATCAGCCCTCCCAGAAATTCCGCCTTGTCTTTATATTTATTTCCAAAGAAATTGCCGACATACACTCCCCCGATGCTGATACAGAAGGTCGTCACCCCGATCACGGTGATCGCCTCCACGATCGGATAATCCAGAAACGCAAACGTGATGCCGACCGCAAGCGCGTCGATGCTGGTCGCGACCGCCATCAGGAGCAGCTCCTTCAGGTCGAGCGGCGCATCCATCTCCTCAACCGCAGTCTCCTCCTCGCCCCTTAGCACCTCCGCGATCATCTTGCCGCCAATAAACGCGAGCAGGAAAAACGCGATCCAGTGGTCTATCGCTGTGATATAGCTCTCGAACTGACTCCCCAGCATCCAGCCGAGAAACGGCATCAGCGCCTGAAACCCGCCAAAGAACAGACCGATGACCACAGTCTGTTTCCTGTTCACCTCCCGCATGGCGAGCCCCTTGCAGACCGACACGGCAAAGGCGTCCATGGAAAGTCCTATCCCCATCAGAAACAGCTCCAGAAATACCGCCATTCTCCTACCTCCCTCCCCCTTTTTTTTCAACAGACGCCCGGCTCTGCAGCGCACCCTGATACAAAAAAAGAGACTGATGTATATTCCAAATCCCATGATTCCCGAATATACATGAGTCTCATTCTTTAAGATTTGCCAGGTCACCAGGACCGGGTCTGTTGACAAACCACGCGCGCGCGAACTACTCCCCCACGAATTACCGATATGATTGTTCTCTTACTATAATGCAGGATCGTCCTTTTGTCAACCGCTTTTGCCAAAATATGCCATCATCCGCCCAGCAGCTCCAGCAGCTCCTCTTTGGTAAAGGACGCCTGGTTCATGCCCTCGCCCTCCAGCACCTGCTCTGCGAGCGCACGTTTGCGCTCCTGTATTCCGATGATCTTCTCCTCGATGGTGCCCTCGCTCACCAGCTTATAAACGGTAACGGTATTCTTTTGCCCGATTCTGTGAGCACGGTCCGTCGCCTGGTTCTGGACGGCGACGTTCCACCAGGGATCGTAGTGGATCACGATATCCGCGGCGGTCAGGTTCAGACCCGTACCTCCCGCCTTGAGAGAAATGCAGAACACGGGAACCTCGTCCTCGTGAAAGCTCTCTACCATCTGCATCCTCCTCTCCTTTCCGATGGAGCCGGTCAGAAGATAATAGGGGATGTCCTCTTTTTCCAGCCGTTTTGCCAGACGGTCCAGCATGGATGTAAACTGTGAAAAGAGCAGCACCTTATGCCCGCCGTTCACGGCATTGACGATCAACTCGATGCACATATCCGACTTGGCGGACGGTCCCCGGTAGTCCTCGTAGAGCAGCGCCGGGTCGCAGCAGAGCTGCCGCAGCTTCGTGAGCTCGGCGAGGATCTGCAGCTTCTCCGCCGAAAATTCCTGCTCGCTCTTTCCCTCCAGCATGGCCTTCATCCGCTGCACATGCGCATCGTAAAGCATGCGCTGCTCGCCCTCCATGCGCGCATACACATGCTCCTCCAGCTTCTCCGGCAGGTCCCTTAACACCTCGTCCTTCAGCCTGCGCAGAACAAAGGGGCGGATCATCCGCTGCAGCCGCTCCATCCGGTTCTCATCCCCGTTCACGATGACCGGTATCTCGATCTCCTCCCGGAACCGCTGGTACGAGTGCAAAAATCCCGGCATCAGGTAATCAAAGATGCTCCAAAGCTCGCTCAGCCGGTTCTCGATCGGCGTTCCCGTCAACGCCAGCTTAAATGCCGCCGTGATCCTCTTGACCCCCTTCGCCGCCTGTGTCCCCGGGTTCTTGATGTACTGCGCCTCATCGATCACCTGAACGGAAAAGACGATATCCTCATAGAGCTTTGCATCCCGCTTTAACAGGTCATAGGATGTGATCGCGACCTCCCCCGGCTGAAGCTGCCCGATGATCTGCCTGCGCTCGTCCGCCGTTCCCGCCACGATCACGGCGGGCAGGGACGGCGCAAAGCGACCGATCTCCTTCTGCCAGTTATAGACCAGGGACGCCGGACAGACGACCAGCGAGGGGCGGATCTCATGCTGCCCTGCCGCCTGATCCTCCTGCTCGGACAACAGCAGACTGATGACCTGTAAGGTCTTGCCCAGTCCCATATCATCTGCAAGGATCCCGCCAAAACCGTTTTCGCGCAGCGTCTTCAGCCACAGAAACCCCGTCTTTTGATACCCGCGCATCACACTCTTCAACGCATCCGGCACTTCGTAATCGCTGTCCTCAATGGTTTTCATGCTGCGCACCAGTCCCTTGAACTCCCGGTTTTTTTCCACCTGAAGCGTTTGATTGCTCTTAAGCGCGGCATCCAAATACATGGCGCGGTATTTGGGAACATGGACATGTCCCTTTTTCAGATCCGACTCGCTTAACTGCAGATCCTCCCGCATTCCGGCAAGCACGGCGAGACCGTCATCCTGAATATCGAGAAAATCTCCGTTTTTTAAGCGGATGTACTTTTTTTTGCGGTCGTATTTCGTCAGAAGGTATGCCAGCTCCTCCGGCGGCATCTCGTCGGAGTGCAGCTGCAGATCCAGCAGACCGCTCCTTAACGATACTCCGACTGTGACTACCGGCGAGGAGACCACCTTCATGCTGCGGAAGTCCTCCGAGGTATAGATCGTCATGTACGCGGAAAGACGCTGCAGACCGCCCGTCAGCAGATGATACAGCTTCTCCTCGTCGTGCGTGAGCACCAGCACGGTTCCCCCCACGCCAAGCTCATTGAAATAGGGCTCCACCAACGCCTTTATGCGAAGCTCCTCCGCAATGTCGCGCACCTCGCCCGGTCCGATCTTCTCCAGCACATTGTATTTCTCATCGCCATAGAGCGCGAGGAGCTTTGCCCCCACGACCTGGTTGTCCTGCTTGTCCAGATACAACTCAAACTCCGGTTTCTTCGGCACGTAAAGTCCCGGATCGAACCCTTCCATGACAAGCTCAAACTCTTCGCGCAGCACGGGCAGCAGATCTCTGCAGAACATCGGCAGCTCTTCCGCTGCGATATAGGCTTCCCCGCCCGTCTGCCTCGCCAGATAATCAAAAAATTCCCCGGCACGCTCCTTGAGCGATGCCTCGCTGCGCTCTATACGACCGCTCTCATAGAAGTAATAATATCTGCTCCCCCGAATGATATGCAGCTCCTCCAGCGCCAGAAAGACGCCTGCGGCGCCGCCGCGCAGCGCAAGCTGCGGCATATGCGTCTTCTCTGCGATCTGCCAGGGCATTTCCTCCCCGTAGCCGATCGTGCCGGCAAACGGCTCCCCGCCCACAGCCGCAAAAAAACGGTCAATGCCCACCTCGTCCAGCTCCATCGTGCGCTCATACCCGCCGGTATAGGCATAGTACGCGTGAAACCTGCTCTGCCGCTTCTTGTCCTCCTCCTGCTGCTCCATGAACTCCACCATACGCCAGGCACGGTCCGTAAATGCGTCGCGGCTGTGGTAAAAGTCTAATTTTTTGCCATATCTGACCTTTTCATTCCGCTTTACAGACTGTAAAAAAGCAGAAATATTCTTTAACACATACTTTTGCTCCACCCCGATCTTGAACTCCACCGTCGCATAGTTGTAATCCATCCGAAACTGCGGCTCCAGCTCCACCTTGCCATACACGTCCTCCGGCACCAGATAGGAGACCCCCGCGCGAAGGGAATACTGGTTCAGCAATGTCTTAAACGCAGATGCCGTTTGCAGCTTCGGCACATTCTTTCCTGCGCCCTCCTGCACGGTTCCCCTTTGCTGCGCGACCCCGTGCTTTGCGCGCAGGATCTCACCTGCCTGTCTGCGGTTGACATACGCCAGCAGCACCGACACACAATGCTTGCAGATCCCCTCATAGCTGTAGAACGCCTCGCAGTCGCACCTGCAGTTCGAGACGGAGGCAAATTCCTCATCCACCACGGCTGTGACCGCATACCAGGGCTGCTCCTTTCCCCGCACCTTCGCCGAGATATCCGCCACAGGATTGCCCCGATCCAGATAGATCTCATAGGCGAGATCGCGGACTCCCCCCGTCTCGTACAGCTCCCTCCCCCTCCGGTAAGCAGCCGGATAAGCCTCTTCCCTGATATCAGACACAGAAAACATCGTTGCTCCCCCTCTGCGCATGCGGCATTGTATTAGGTCATCTGTTTATTGTACCATACTTTTTTTCAAAAGATAACCTTGATTTGTGTGCCCTTTCCCTCTTCACTCGTCAATTGGATCTGTGCATCGTGCCAGACCACAATGTGCTTGACGATGGCCAGCCCCAGTCCGGTTCCTCCGGTAGCCCTTGAACGACTCTTATCCACCCGGTAGAAGCGCTCAAAGATCCGCTCCTGATGCTCCCCGGGGATTCCGATGCCGGTATCTTTTACGCAGAGCATCGGTCTCCCGTGCTCGAGCCCGGTCTCGACCGTGACCGTTCCGCCCGGTCGGTTATAGCGCACAGCGTTACTGCACAGATTATAAAACAACTCCTCTATAAGCGTCCGGTCTCCGTTCACCGTCACAGGCACTCCCTCCTGTGTGATGGTAACTCCCTGTTCTCTCGCCGAAAGCTTCATCTGTTCCACGCACCGTGCCCCTGCCGCATAGAGATCCACAGGCTCTGTCTCCAGTCTGCGGTTCTCATCGTCCAGCTCCGAAAGCTTAATGATATCATTGATCAAATTCTGCAGATGCTCCGCACTCCGTCGAATCTCCCCCGCAAAATGGCGGGTGTCCCCCTCGTTCGTCATACCGCTCGCGATCAGCTCCGCATACCCGGAAATCGCAGTGAGCGGCGTCTTTAACTCATGCGA
>CANRBT010000019.1 GCA_947628935.1 uncultured Roseburia sp.
GATGCTGATGAAATTCATACATTGCGCGGACTTACATCTGGATTCCAAAATGGATACGAATCTGGATAAGGATAAGGCAAAGCAGAGAAAGGGAGAGATCCTGCACACGTTTGAGCGGATGATCCTGTATGCTGAGCAAAACGACATATCGGCTGTTTTGATCGCCGGCGATCTGTTTGATGTGAAAAATATTTCTGCCACTGCCAGGAATGCAGTTTTACGACAGATTGTCGGACATCCTAAGATCACGTTCTATTATCTGAGAGGAAACCATGATAACGACAATTTCCTTTCAGGGCTGGAGGATGTCCCCGGGAATTTGAAAATGTTTGGCCCCAGGTGGACTGCTTATGAGGAGGCGGAAGGCAGGATCTCCGTCTCGGGGATCGAGCTGTCGGATGAAAATGCGGAATCCGCCTATCCGTCTCTTGTCCTGGATTCTGCCAGGTTCAATATCGTGATGCTCCACGGACAGGAGTCCCAAAGCGCCGTAAAGGACAGGGCGGAGATCCTTCATCTGAAAGCGCTCAGGAACAAGGGGATCGATTACCTTGCATTGGGTCATGTGCATATGCATAAGACCGAGAGGCTCGATGCGAGAGGTACATACTGCTATGCGGGATGCCTGGAGGGAAGAGGCTTTGACGAATGCGGGGAGCATGGATTTGTCGTGCTCGATGTGGATGAGAATACAGGGAAGTATACGCATGAATTTGTTCCCTTTGCGCAGAGAAGGCTGTATACCGTCAACGTTGATGTGACGGACTGCCGGTCCACTGCGGAAATGATAGAAAAAGCGGATGCGGATCTGCAGACAGCAGGCTGCGACGCTGGGGGACTGGTCAGGATCGTACTGCAGGGCTCGCTGGATGTCGCGTGTGAAAAGGATCTCGCATATTTTCAGGCGCATTTCGGTCAGCGTTTTTATTATCTGAAGGTATGCGATGAGACACGGCTGAAGATCGATGCCGGCGATTACCTGCTGGACGAGTCGCTGAAGGGGGAGTATGTGCGCCAGGTCATGCAGGATGCGTCCCTTTCGGAGGAGGAGAAAGCGATCGTGATCCGCTACGGGCTGCAGGCGATCGCGGGGGAGGAGGTGCAGTAAGGTTGAAAATTCTTTCATGCCATATAGAAAATTTCGGAAGGCTTCATGATTATTCCGTGACTTTCAGCGGCGGGGCAAACAGGATCTGCGAGGAAAACGGCTGGGGGAAAAGCACCTTTGCAGCCTTTCTTCGGGCAATGTTTTACGGGCTGGAGGGAGATCGGAAGAGAAGCATTGAGGAGAATGAGCGCAAGAGATATCAGCCATGGCAGGGCGGCGTTTTCGGCGGTCAGATTGTGTTTGAGATACAGGGGAAAACATACCTGATCTCAAGGGTCTTTAAGGATAAGGAAGCAAACGATGAGTTTGAGCTTCGCGATGCAAAGACGAATCTTCCCTCCGGGGACTATACCGACAGGATCGGGGAAGAAATTTTTAAGATCAACAGAGAGTCCTTTGCCAGGACTGTGTTCATCGAACAGAATCGGTGTGAGACATCCCCGACGGATGACATCCACGCAAAGGTGGGACATCTCGCGGATCATACCAATGATTTGAATCATTTTGAAGCGGCAGTCGCGAGGCTGACAGAGCTGATCAATCAATGGAACCCAAAACGCGCGACCGGTTCGATCGCAAAAAGGAACGAAGAGATTGCCAGATACGAGAGAATGGTAAAAAGCGGCGGGGAGATCGCTGACAGCATGAAGCAGTATGAGGCGAAGCTTCGTGAGGAGGAAGCTGCTTACGACACGATGCGGGAGCGGATGAAAGAGCTGGGAGAGATACAGAAAAAGGTCGCAAAGCAGCAGGCTGTCCTGGCGAAGAAGGCGGAATGGGAAAGGCTCAAAGGGACGGCTGACAGAAAAAGAAGGGAAAAGGAAGCCTGCGAGCGGAAATTTCCCGGAGATATCCCGCTTCCGGAGGATGTGAAAAAGAAGATAGCGGAATGTCATGAGATGGAGCGGGCGCATGACAGGATGGCGATGTACCGGATGGCGCAGGAGGAAAAGGACGATCTGGCGTCCCTGGAGGAACTGTTCGCACGCGGGACGCCGCCGGATGCGGATATGGAAGAGATGTTTGGCAAAGCGAAGGCGTTTCGGGAGATCCGCCAGGCGTACGCGTCTGAGCAGCTCAGTTCCGCGGAAAGGGAAAGATTGGAGGAGCTGGCAGCGTATTTTGCAAATGAAACGGAACATACGGCTGCGGTTGTCGGAAAATGGAACAGCAGGAACGCGAGAAAGGACGCGATGCCGTCGAAACAGGCGGCGCTGCGGGCGATGCGGGCATCCGTGGAAGCCCAAAGATCGGAGCGGACCCCGCGCATAGCCGTTCTTTTGATACTCGGGATCGTTCTTGTTGCGGCGGGTTTGCTCGTCGTGTGGAAGGTCTCTCCCGCCGCGGGCGCAGGAACGGCGGCTGTGGGAGCCGTGCTTTTGGCTGCGGGTCTGTGGGAAAACAAAAAGGCAAAGCAGTCCCGGCAAAAGATGCCGCCGGAGTATGAGGCTCTGCGGCGCGCCATGGAGGAGGATGAAGCGTTTGTTGCCGGAACGGACGAAGAGGTGGCGGACTATCTTACGGCACATGGGAAAAGCTTTCAGGAAGATACCGTGCCGGTCGTTCTGCAGGAGATCGTCGCGGAATCCGTCGAGTATGCCTCTTTAAAGCAAAAACTCGAAAAAGCCATGAGCGGGACAAAGGAGAGGGAGCTGGATGCTTTGCGGCATTCTCTTGCGGAGTTCCTGGGGCGGTATGGGATCGCGTCCGCGGATGCAGGGTTTTCTGACGACCTGTACAGGCTCAGGGACAGCGCGGAAAAGTACAGGGGGTTGCGGGAGAAACAGGATCATTTTGCAAAGGCGGAAAAGGAATATGGCGCGCTTCGGGAGGAGCTCCTTTCCTTTTTGAGAGAATACGCATTGGAAGCATCGGATGTCTCTGCTGCCCGGCTTGGCGATATCCGGGATGCCGCTGCTGCCTGTGTGGATGCGAGGAAGGCGTCGGAGGAGGCTGTGGAGGAGCTGGAACGGTTCGAGGCGGAACATACGGTCTTGGCATGGAGCGGGATCGCGATCGATGAGTCGCTGCCGACGCTGGAGGAGCTGAATCAGCTTATGCAGCAGCTCACAGAGACCAGGGAGCAGGTGCATAACAGGATCAGCAGTTATGATCAGACGCTTGAGGATCTGCAGAGAGAGTACGACGAGTGGGAGGAAAACAGCGCAAGGCTGAGAGAGTTGAGAGCCATACAGGACATGGAGAAGAAAAAGTACGAATATGTCAATCTGGCAAGAAAAAAGCTGGAGCTGGCAAAGGAGGCCATGACGGCAAAATATGCCGAACCGCTGTTTTTGAGCTTTCGCCAATACTATCAGATGATTTCCGGCTGCCAGACCGAGGATTTCCATATGGATGCGAACGCGGCGATCACTGTGGACGAATACGGCAGACAGCGTGGTACCAATACGCTCAGCGTTGGGCGCAGGGACCTGATCGGGATCTGTCTTCGGGTCGCGCTTGTGGATGCGATGTATCAGGAGGAAAAGCCGCCTCTCATCCTCGACGATCCGTTTACGAATCTGGACGACGGCAAGGTGCGTGCAGGTCTGGATTTTATCGAAGAGCTTGCAAAAAAGTATCAGATCATCTATTTTACCTGCAGCGCCGCAAGAGGATAGAGGACGCCCGGCGCGCGTCTCTTTGCATTGGAAAAGCCCCGAAGGATGTACGGTCCTTCGGGGCTTTCGCGGCATCAGGATGCAGCGCGTGCTGTCTTTACAGCGGCGACATCAGGATCCTGCCGCTGCCGCGGAACACGTTCACCAGACCCTCGCCGGACACAGCCGAACCGATCAGGCTCTTGGAGGAGCGCTCCACAGTGAACTGCAGCGTGTTGCTCCATGCGACCGCCATGTTGCCGTCGATCTTGATCTCGTCGTTGTCGAGCTCGAACTCGATCAGCTCCTCCCTGGGGACCGGGCTCTCCAGCACGGCGATACCGCTTCCGTTCAGGCACAGGTTGAAGAGTCCCTCGCCGCCGAGTGCAGCGGAGGAGAGGTTGCTTCTCGCCACGACCTTCTGCTGGATCTTGCTCTCGCACGCGAGGAACAGTCCGTCCTGCAGCACCATGCCGCCCCAATCCTCCACGTTGACGAGGAGGATGTGCTTGTAGGTCGGCTCGAGCATCAGCAGACCGTAGCCGTTGTACTCCGGCTTTGCCGCGCTCTCCTTGGTCGCCTTTGCGGAGATCGCCTTGCCGAGAAAATCTCCGACTCCCTTGACGCCGGAGCTCATCTGGATATTTCCGCCCATCCACTGCATCGCGCCTGCCTGCAGCGTCCAGGGATTGCCGTTCAGCTCGATCAGCACCTGGCGCACGCGCACGTTCATCTGTGCGGAGTAGTACGCGGAGATCGCGGTCTGCGGCGTCACGCTCAGGTCGCGCTGGTACTCGAATACCTTGACCGTACCTGCGGCGGCGATCTGCTTCATGTTCGGGTTGTCAAATAGGTTGTTGCATTTAAACATGTCTTTTCCTTCCTTTGTGTAATATGATTTTTGATAAACTAAGTATAAAGAAAGTCGAACAGGAACACAATCCTTTTTGAGAGATTTCTTCTAAAAAAGGTGAAAAGGGAGGTATGCAGCAGCATGAGAGAGATCTACAGCCTGAATGAAAAATGGGCGTTTTCCGGGGAGGCGGCGGACGTGCCGGAACAGATGCCCGGGACATGGCGCCAGGTGACGCTTCCTCATACATGGAACGATATAGACGGGCAGGACGGAGGAAACGACTATCACCGCGGCGTCTGCTATTATGCCAGAGAACTGGCAAGGAGCGACCTGCCGGAGGCAGAGCGGTACTATCTGGAGATCTGCGGCGCAAATTCCTCTGCGGATGTCTATGTGAACGGGAAACATCTGGCGCATCATGACGGAGGCTATTCCGTCTGGCGCGCGGAGATCACGGACGCGCTCGACGGGCAGAACCTGATCGTCATCGCTGTGGATAACAGCGCCAATGACAGGGTGTACCCGCAAAATGCGGATTTTACCTTCTATGGCGGTCTCTACCGTGACGTGAACATCATCGCCGTGCCGGAGTCGCACTTTGATCTGGATTATTACGGAGGACCCGGCATTGCCGTGACGCCCCGGGTGCAGGGGGAAGAGGCGGACGTGGAGGTGGAGGTCTACCTGACGGATGCGAAGGCAGGGCAGGAGCTTTCCTATGTGATACGGGATGACGCGGGGGAGATCGTCTGCAGCGCGAGGAGCATGGCGGACGAGACGAGGACGACCCTTCGGATCCCGGGGGTCCGTCTGTGGCAGGGCAGAAAGGATCCGTACCTCTACACGGCGGAGGTGTCGCTGGCGGAGGGAGAGAAAACGATAGACGCCGTCCGTGCGCGCTTCGGCTGCCGTTCCTTCCGGATCGATCCCGAGAGGGGGTTTCTCCTGAACGGGGAGGAATACCCGCTGCGCGGCGTCTCCCGCCACCAAGACCGATGGGGACGCGGCAACGCGCTGCTGCCGGAGCACCACGAGGAGGACATGGATCTGATCTGCGAGCTGGGCGCGACGACCGTGCGGCTGGCGCATTATCAGCACGACCGGTATTTTTATGATCTCTGCGACGAGCGCGGACTGGTGGTGTGGGCGGAGATCCCGTATATTTCCAGCCATATGCCGGGAGGGCGCGAGAACACGATCTCGCAGATGAAGGAGCTTGTGACCCAGAATTACAACCACCCGTCGATCGTGGTGTGGGGGCTGTCCAACGAGATCACGATGGCGGGAGGGTCCACGCCGGATCTGCTGGAGAACCACGTGCAGCTCAACGACCTGGTACACAGGATGGATGCGACCCGCCTGACGACCGTCGCCGCCGTCTCCATGTGCGATATCCATGACCCTTATCTGAAGATCCCCGATGTGGTCGCCTATAACCATTATTTCGGCTGGTACGGAGGCGAGGTGTCGATGTACGGTCCGTGGTTCGACCGTTTCCACGAGGAGTTCCCCGATCTTCCGATCGGCGTCAGCGAGTACGGCTGTGAGGCGCTGAACTGGCACACCTCCGAGCCTGTGCAGGGCGATTACACGGAAGAGTATCAGGCGTATTACCACGAGGAGCTGATCCGGCAGTTGTTTTCCCGGAGATATCTGTGGGCGACCTATGTCTGGAATATGTTCGATTTCGGAGCGGATGCCCGGAACGAGGGCGGAGAGAACGGACAGAACCACAAGGGGCTCGTCACGTTCGACCGCAAGTACAGGAAAGACGCATTTTACGCGTACAAAGCGTGGCTGTCCGACGAGCCGTTCGTGCACATCTGCGGAAAGCGCTATGTGGACCGCGTGGAGGATGTCACAAAAGTGACCGTGTACTCGAACCTGCCGGAGGTGGAGCTGTTCGTCAACAACAAGAGCCTGGGAAGAAAGCGCTCGCCGGAGCATTTCTTCTATTTTGACGTTCCCAATGAGGGGACGAGTGAGCTTGCGGCTGTGGCAGGCGCGTGCAGGGATGCGAGCCGCATCCGCAAGGTGGACGCCTTCAACGACGCGTACCGCCTGAAGGAGACGGGGACTGTGCTCAACTGGTTCGATATCACGGCGCCGGAGGGCTGCTTTTCCCTGCATGACAGGATAGGGGATATCATGGCGTCCGCGGAGGGAAAACATGTGCTCTCGGACGTGCTCAAAAGTCTTGCGGGCAAAGGAGGAAAGCCGGCAGGCATGGATGTGGATATGGGCAGTGAGGGCATGATGAACATGATGGGAAGCTTTACCGTGCTGCGCCTGCTCAATATGATGGGGGTGATGGGCGGCGGGGAGCCGGCGTTTACCAGGGAACAGCTGCTGGAAGTCAATGCGGCGCTGAACAAAATAAAAAAGTGAAAATAAAAAATAAAAAAGTGACGACCGAAAAGTCTTGTCTTCTGTTCTGTGATGTACTATAATAGGTAACGCTGAAAAAATGTTAGCGTGCTTACATTTTGCTGAGAGAAAAGAAGGAACGGAGGAGGGCAATATGAATACCAATCGGGAATTGTTTGAGAAAGCTCCTGTGCCGAAGGCTGTGGCGGTCATGGCTGTGCCGACGATCATCACAATGCTCGTGGTCGTGATCTACAATATGGCGGACACCTTTTTTATCGGGCAGACGCACGATGCGATGAAGGTGGCAGCCGTCTCACTGGCAACGCCTGTGTTTATGGTGTTCATGGCGCTGGGCAACCTGTTCGGCATCGGCGGAAGCTCCGCGATCTCCCGCGCGCTCGGGGAAAAGCGCGAGGAGCGGGCAAAGCGGATCTCGTCCTTCTGCTGCTACGGCTCCCTGGGACTTGGCGTCGTCATGATGCTCCTGTTCCTGCTGGGAATGGATTTTCTGCTGCAGCTGATCGGGGCGAGCGCCAACACCATCGACTACGCGCGCGATTATCTGACCTATGTGTCCTTCGGCGGTCCCTTCATCATGTTCGGGACGGCGTTCGGCAATATCCTGCGCGGCGAGGGCGCCGCGAAGGAGTCCATGATCGGAAATATGATCGGGACCGTCGCGAATATCATTTTGGATCCGATCCTGATCCTTGCCTTTGACTGGGGCGTGATCGGCGCCGCGGTTGCGACCGTGCTGGGAAACGTGTGCGCCTGCCTGTTTTACCTGATCTATTTCCTGCGCGGGAAATCCGTGCTCTCGATCAGCCCGAAGGATTTCCGGGTGGGAGAGCGGATCGCGTCGGGCGTGATGGCGATCGGCGTCCCCGCCTCCCTGAACAATATCCTGATGAGCGTGGCGAACATCATTTTAAATAACGTCCTGATCTCCTATGGGGACACGCCGGTCGCGGCGATGGGCGTCGCGATGAAGGCGAATATGCTCGTGGTGCTCCTGCAGATCGGTCTGTGCGCGGGCATCCAGCCGCTCATCGGGTACAACTACGGCGCGGGGAATGTGCGCCGCTTAAAGCAGGTCTATCGGTTCACAGGGCTGAGCGCCGTTGTGATGGGGACGGTTCTGACCGTGCTGATGGTGATCGCGCGCGAGCCGATCATCCGGGCGTTCATTGACGATGCGGCGGTCGTGGAATCCGGCATCGGCATGATGATCGCGCTGCAGATCTCCGGTCCGGTCATCGGCATCCTGTTCCTCAATATCAACACGATCCAGGGAATGGGAAAGGCGCTGCCGTCGCTGATCCTGACGGTCTGTCGTCAGGGCCTCGTGTTCGTGCCGATGGTGTTTATCCTGAACGCGCTGTTTGGACTCAACGGCGTCATCTACGCACAGGGCGTGGCGGACTATGTGTCGATCGTGATCTCGTCGTGCATCTGCTTCGTTATCCTGCGCAAGCTGACGCGCTGGATGGAGGAGCGCGAGGCGAGAAGGGGAGAGGAGTAGCGCAATGACGGAGAAATACATGTTTGGCAGACCGTTCGAGACGGATGCCGTCGTTGTGGACGTGCCGGAAGCGCAGGGGGCGCTTCCCTACGGAAGCGTTTCCGTCACGGACGGATTTTGCTTTACATACCGGATGGGGGAGGACGACATCGTCTACGGTCTTGGGGAGGCAAACCGAGGCATCAACAAGCGCGGGTTCTGTTATGTCAGTGACTGCACGGATGAGCCGAACCATCTGGAGGATCTGCGCTCGCTCTACGGTGCGCACAATTTTCTCGTCGTTGCGGGGCGGGAGACGTTCGGGCTGTTTTTTGACTATCCGGCGGCGATGACGTTCGATGTCGGTTTTACGAGGACTGAGCTGCTGCAGGTCACTTGCAGGAGGGCGGACCTCGCGCTGTTTGTGTTGACCGGAGAGAGCCCCTATGACATCGTGCGGCAGTTTCGCGCGCTGATCGGGAGGAGCTATCTGGCGCCGAAGTTTGCGTTTGGCTTCGGACAGAGCCGGTGGGGCTATGCGGCGCAGGAGGAAGTCCGCGGGGTGGCGGAGCAGCACAGGAGGCATCATGTCCCGTTGGACATGATCTATCTGGACATCGACTATATGCAGGACTACAAGGACTTTACGATCAGTGAAAAGGGCTTTCCGGATTTTTCGGCTCTTGTGGAGGAGATGAAGCAACAGCATGTGCATCTGGTCCCGATCATCGACGCGGGAGTCAAGGTCGAGAAAGGGTACGACGTCTACGAGGAGGGCGTGGAGAACGGCTATTTCTGTGTGCGCGGGGACGGAAGCCCGTTTGTCGGCGTCGTGTGGCCGGGCGAGACGCATTTTCCCGATGTGCTGAATCCCGATGCGCGCGCCTGGTTCGGGAGAAACTACCGCCGCCTGACGGAGCAGGGGATCGAGGGCTTCTGGAACGATATGAACGAGCCGGCGATCTTTTATACGCCGGAGGGGATCGCGGATGCGAAGGAGGAGCTGTCGCGCTTCCTTGCGCGGGAGATCAGAGGAGAGTCGCTGTGGGGGCTGAAGGATCGGCTCGCCGGTCTGGCGAACAGACCGGAGGATTACCGGAGCTTCTTCCACAGGGTGAACGGTCAGATGGTCTGCCATGAGGATGTGCACAATCTGTATGGCTGTTATATGACGCGCGCCGCGTCGGAGGCGCTGGAGGAGATCGCTCCGGGAAAACGGTTCCTGCTGTTCTCCCGGTCCTCCTACATCGGGATGCACCGCTATGCGGGGATCTGGACGGGGGACAACAAGTCCTGGTGGTCGCATCTGCTTTTGAACCTGAAGATGCTGCCGTCTCTCAATATGTGCGGCTTTCTTTATGTGGGCGCGGATCTGGGAGGCTTCGGCGCGGACACCTCGCGGGACCTTCTGCTGCGCTGGCTGGCGCTGGGCGTCTTTACGCCGCTGATGCGCAACCATTCCGCTGTCGGGACGAGAGAGCAGGAGTTCTATCGGTTCGAGCGCGTTGAGGATTTCCGCCATGTGATCGGGGTGCGCTACCGGCTGCTTCCGTACCTTTACAGCGAGTACATGAAGGCTGCGCTGGGAAATGATCTGTATTTTAAACCGCTCGCGTTCGTCTATCCGGAGGATGAGATCGCCGTGCACACGGAGGATCAGCTGATGCTCGGGGACGAGATCATGATCGCGCCGGTCTATACGCAGAATGCGATCGGACGTACTGTGTATCTGCCGGAGGACATGCTGTTCGTGAAGTTTTTGCCGGACGGGGAGATCTCCAGGGAGAGGCTTGCGCCGGGATTGCATTTTGTCAGGGTGGCAGTCAACGAGGTGCCGCTCTTTATCCGAAGCGGAAGATGCATCCCCCTTGCGGATATCGCGGAGTCTGTGGACGAGATCGATACCGGGTCGCTGCAGGTTCTCGGGTTTGAGGGCGCGGAGTATCTGTTGTACGAGGACGACGGCGAGAGCACGGACTGCCGGCTGGAGGGACATTGCCGCATCGTGCGATGAGGCGCCGCCGCAAAAAAAGAACTGTATCTGCCGAAAGTACGGGCGGATACAGCTCTTTTTTTAAATCCATGTTTGCAATATCTTATTCTATTTCAAGAAAAAGGTACATGAAACGAGTGATTTAAATTGGTCTTACTGGATGACCGTTACGTTCGTCGCCTGGGGTCCCTTGCTGCCCTCTACGACGTCGAACTCTACAGATGCGCCTTCCTCGAGAGTCTTGAAGCCCTCCATGTTCAGCCCAGAGTAGTGTACGAATACGTCATTTCCGGTCTCATCGGAAATGAAACCGTATCCTTTTTGGTTGTTGAACCATTTTACTGTACCTTTCATCAAAAAGTACCTCCAAAACATAATACTAGCTGAAAACAGCCATTGATACAATAGCACAATCTTTTATAAAAGTAAAGAGGATTCCTCAAAAGTGATCTCATGTTTTTTTAAAAAGCGGAGCACCAGGGAATCCCACTCCTGATCGAGGCTTTTGTCCACAGAGAAGATGCGGTAGGAAATGCCTGTGGTGAGCAGCAGATTTCCCTGCGCATAACGCAGATTGAGGAACATGGCCGTGATGTCGTCCTGTGTGAAGGAGCTGTGCGTCCGCTCCAGCGTGCGCGCCAGATTGGAGGGGGAGAGCAGCAGTACAAACCGGAACTGTGTGGGGGCGCTTTTCCCCTTGATGAGGTCATAGCACTGCGGCCGTATCAGAGAGAAGGGGATGAATGGCAGTCCTTCCAGCTCCTTCGCTTCCCACTCGTCCGTTGGGAAAAATGTTTTGTTCGGCGTGCCGTCCAGGGTCCAGGTGATGCCGCTCTGGATGGATGCCTCCTTCAGCAGAAAATGATCAAAGGTTTCTGTGCACAAAAGCTTGTGCATAAAAGCGCCGAGCTCTGGCAGACGGATTGCAAGCATAGGTGGTCTCCTTTATATGGAAACCATTATACTACGCAGGCTGTCGCACGGCAAGAAGCGAAAGCTTGATTTTCGCGCCGCGATACGATACTATGAGACTATCTTTGAATGTTTGAAGAGGGAGGGAAGGACGGATGAAGGGAGAGACGGAGATCCTCTGCGACCTGCTGCGGCGCGGGACGTCGCCCGTGCAGGCGGTAGGCGTCTGCGCGGAGCGCCTGCGGGAGGCGGGCTATCAGAGACTCAGGTACGATCAGGCGTGGGAGCTTGCCGAGGGAGGGCGGTATTATCTCGTCCACCATGACACGACGCTGTTCGCGTTTACCGTTCATGCGGGCTGGGAGAACGGGGCGGCGCCCGGCGTGCGGATCGCCGCGGCACACACGGATTTCCCGTGTCTGCGCATCAAGCCGTCCGCGGAGGTGTCGTCCAACGGTTATGTGCAGTTGAATGTGGAGGTCTATGGCGGGGCGATCTTGCATACCTGGCTGGACCGTCCGCTTGGGATCGCAGGGCGCGTGGCGCTGCGCGGGGAGACGCCGTTTGCGCCGCGCATCCGCACGTTCGCACAGGAAAAGAGCCTGCTTTCGATCCCGAACCTTGCGATCCACATGAACCGCGAGGTGAACAAGGGAGTGGAGCTGAACCGTCAGACAGATATGCTTCCCATCCTGGGGCTGGCGGGAGACGGGGAGGAGGGGGATGCCTTCCTGTCTTATCTGGCGGGGGAGCTTGCCGTGAAAAAGGAGGATATCCTGGACTATGAGCTGACCGTCTACTGCAGGGAGGAGCCGGCATTCCTGGGCATGGACGGGGAATTGCTCTCCTCGCCCCGGCTGGACAATCTCACCTCCTGCGCGGCGATCGTCTCCGGGCTGCTCGGCGCGGAGTGCAGGGAGGGTCTCTGCGTGGCGGCGCTGTTCGATCACGAGGAGGTCGGAAGCCGCACGAAGCAGGGAGCGGGTTCTCTGCTGCTGCGGGAGCTGCTGATGCGCATCCTGAAAGGTATGGGGCGGGAAGCCACGACAGAGCAGGATCTCTACGACGGGATGCTGCTCTCGGTGGACGTGGCGCACGGAGTGCATCCGAACCAGTCCGGCAAGGCGGATCCGACAAACCGGCCAGTGCTGGGAGGAGGGGTCTGCATCAAGGAGGCGAGCGCGCAGTCCTACGCGACGGACTGCGAGGCTGTCGCGATCGTCCAACAGCTCTGTGAGACGAACGGACTTGCCTGTCAGAAGTACGTGAACCGCTCCGATGTGCCCGGCGGGGGGACGCTCGGGGCGATCGCGTCTGCGTTATTGCCGATGCGGACTGTGGATATCGGCGTCCCGCTGCTGGCGATGCACTCGGCGCGTGAGCTGATGGGAACGGCGGATCAGGAGACCCTGACGGGGCTGGTGAGGGCTTTTTTCTGCGGGTGACGGCATCGTTTCACAGGATTCATGGGATAGGAAAAATGGGGGAATGAGATGGGGAAGCGTTTTCGGCTCTGGTTCGGCTGGCTGATCGCTGTGGTGCTGGCGGTCGGCATCTACGACCTGAAGGAAGAGCTTCGCGTAGACCTTGCGCGGACGGATGTGGCATACGAGGCGGGGGAGGCTGCACAGCCCCTTACGGATCGTTTTTTGCAGATCGAGATCCCGCGGGACGGTGTGGAGGAGGAAGCCCCCGCGCAGCGGTCGACGGGGTGTTATGTGTATGCGACTCTTTCCGGGGAATGCCAGAGGGTCTACGATGAGGTGTACGGGGCGATCCTGGACAATGCAGAGTCTGTGCGGGTCAGCACGTTGGACAACGAGGTGCTCGAGGAGGCGTACAAGGCCATGACAGCGGATCACGGAGAGATTTTCTGGGTGTCCGGCTATGCCTATACGAGATACACGCAGGGGGATGAGGTGAAGGGACTGGATTTTTCCCCGAACTATACGAAGACGCCGGCGGAGCGGGCGCTGCTCCAGGAGCAGGTCGATGCGCGGGCGGAGGAGATCCTGGGAGAGATCCCGCGGGAGGCGTCGGATTATGAGAAGGTGAAGACCGTGTTCTGCTATCTGGCATCCGAGGTCGATTACCGCACGGGCGCGCCGGAGAATCAGAATATCCTCAGCGCGCTTTTGTACGGGGAGACCGTCTGCCAGGGCTATGCGAGCGCGATGCAGTATCTGCTCGCAAGGCTCGGCATACAGGCGGCGGTCGTGACGGGGGAGGCGGACGGAACGCCGCATGCCTGGGATCTGGTGCGCATGGACGGAGAGTATTATTATATCGACCCGACCTGGGGAAACTCCTGCTACAGCGACGGGGAGGGCGGCGCGCGCTTTGTCGATTACAGCTATTTCGGATTGACGACGGAGGACCTGGAAAAGACACACGTACCAAACGATTCTTTTGTGCTGCCGGAGTGTACAGCGCGCCGGGATAACTACTATGTCCGGGAGGGCAGATATTTTGACGAGTGGGATGCGGGGGCGCTGGGAGCGCTGTGCGCTTCGGGCTATGAGACCGGGGACGCCACGGTCTCCGTGCGGTTCTCCGACAGTGCACTGCGGCAATATGCTGTGGATTACCTGATCTCGGAGCTGCACATCAGCGACTACTGTGAGGGTCTGACGTCCTTTTATTATCTGGAGGATGAGGGACAGAACGTATTGACGCTCCGTTTTCCGTGACCGGCTGCCCCGGACAGCGCTTTTGAAAAAAAATAAAAATCCTCTATGCAGGGAACGAATTTTGTGCTATCATGCATCTAGTAATAAAAACCACATATAATGGAACATGATAACATATGAATTGTTTTTGCAAAACAGATCAGGGCCTTCCCCTGGTTTGCGGCGGAGAGGAGCAGGAGATGTACAAGATTGTAGTGGACAGCTGCGGGGAGCTGACGGAGGAGCAAAAAAGGGACGGGCATTTCCAGACCGTGTCGCTGGAGCTTGAGGTGGACGGGTACCGCATCCGGGACGACGAGACCTTCGATCAGGCGGATTTTCTGCGCAGGGTCAGGGAGAGTCCCGAATGTCCCAGATCCTCCTGCCCGTCGCCGGAGGAATACATGCGCTCGTACATGGGAGAGGCGGAGCATGTCTATGTCGTGACGCTCTCCGGCAGACTGAGTGGTTCCTACAACAGCGCTGTGCTGGGGAAGAACCTCTATGAGGAGGAGCACGGGGAAGGCGCCAAGAAGATCCATGTGTTCGATTCGTGCTCGGCATCCATCGGCGAGACGCTGATCGGTCTGAAGGTGCAGGAGTGCGAGGAGGCGGGGATGACGTTCGAACAGGTCGTGGAGCGGACCGAAGCATACATCGCGTCGATGAACACCTATTTTGTGCTGGAGAGTCTGGAGACGCTGCGGAAGAACGGGCGGCTGACCAACCTCAAGGCGTTCCTTGCGAATACCCTGAACATCAAGCCCGTCATGGGATCCACGGACGAGGGCGCGATCTGCCAGCTCGACCAGGCGAGAGGCATCAACAAGGCGCTGGAAAAGATGGTGCAGAACATGCTGTCGAGAACAAGGGATTGCGAGGAGCGGATCCTGGCGATCTCGCACTGCAACTGTCCGGAACGCGCGCTTGCCGTCCGAAAGAAGATAGAACAGATGGCGCATTTTAAAAAGATCATCGTGATCGATACGGCAGGAGTCAGCAGCCTGTATGCAAGCGACGGGGGCGTGATCCTGGCTGTGTGAGGTGAGATATGACATACGACGAGATCGTGGAGCGTATCTGCGGCAGCCGCCGGTTTGGAAAGTCTACCGGCGTGGAGGTCAGCGGGAGGATGCTCTCGCTGCTGGGAAACCCGCAGCAGGGAATGAAATGGATCCATATAGCAGGGACCAACGGAAAGGGGTCGGTCTCTGCTTTTTTGTGTGAGATCCTCCGCGCCGCGGGGCTGCGCACAGGTATGTTCACGTCCCCGCATCTGGTCGATTTCCGGGAGCGCATCCGGGTGGACGGAGAGATGATCGAAAGAGAGGCGGTAGAGCGGATCGGGGCGGAGCTGCTTGCGCGCGGCTTTGGGGTGGAGCCCACGATGTTCGACTACTGCCTGGCGATGGCGCTTCTCTATCTGAAGGAGCGTGCATGCGACGTGGCGGTCATAGAGACGGGGCTCGGCGGACGGCTGGATTCCACAAACGCGGTCGGCACGCCGGAGGTCTGTGTCCTCACGCGCATCGGGTATGACCACATGGCGATCCTGGGCAATACGACGGAGGAGATCGCGCGGGAGAAAGCCGGCATTCTAAAGCCCGGCGTCTCGGTCGTGGCGGAGCCGCAGGAGCGCGCGGTGCGCGCGGTGTTCCGGGAGGCTGCCGCGCGGGTGGGCGTGCGGGCGTACCGCGAGGTGGACGGGGAGGCGCTGCGCGGCTGCCGGTATGCGGACGGGGAGCAGCGGTTTTCCTATGGAGGCTATGAGGACCTGCGCATGCGGATGCTCGGGCTCCATCAGTATGAAAACGCGGCTGCGGCGATTCTGGCAGCGGAGGAGTATTTCCTGCGTGCGTGTCCGCAGATGGACGGGGAGCGCCGCGGCGCGTGCATCCGTGCAGGCATTGCGGCGGCGCGCTGGGACGGGAGAATGCAGATCGTGCGAAAAGACCCGTTTCTTCTGGTGGACGGGGCGCACAACGGCAACGGGGTGGAGGCGCTGGGGAACAGCCTGCGGGCGTTGTTCCCGGGCGAAAAGTTCCACTTTGTGATGGGCGTGATGGCGGACAAGGATTATGTACAGATGGTGGAGCTGCTGCTCCCGCTGGCGCTGGATTTCTGTACGGTTACTGTGGAGAGCGCGCGTGCGCTCGCCGCGAGGGAGCTCGCCGCGGTCATCCGGCAGAGGGGCGTGCCCGCCAGGTGCGCCGGGAGCCTGCAGGACTGTCTGGCGCCGGAGAACTGCGACAGACGGCATCGGACGGTCGCGTTCGGGTCGCTGTATTTTGTGGGGGAGATTCTGCGCTGGACGGAAAAACGTTACGGATTCGTTACAAAATACGGCAATTGTATTACAAATGATACATTTTCATGAATTTTACTTAATAGTTCGTTTTTCTGCCATTTTTCGACTATAATGGGGCTGGCGGCATAGAAGCAGGGCATGCATCATTGCTAGGAAGAGTCCAAACATGGTATTTAGCAGCTTTGAATTTCTGTTCCGGTTCCTGCCGGTTTTTTTTATCATATATTACATCGTACCCTCAAAATGGAAAAATCCCGTCCTGTTTGCGGGCAGCCTGGTGTTCTACGCCTTCGGGGAGGCGGAAAACGTATGGCTTCTGGCGGCGAGCGTGCTCGTCAATTATCTGCTGGGCAGGCTTTTGGGACGGCTCCCGACAGGGGATCGGGCACGGCGGCTGGCTGTGCTGCTGCTCGCGCTGGGGTATGATTTCGGCATTCTGTTTTACTACAAATACAGCGGCTTTGCGGACAGCCTGCCGCTCGGCATCAGCTTTTACACGTTCCAGATCGCAGCATATGTGATAGACGTCTGGCGCGGGGTCATCCCGGCGGAGCGGTCGCCGGTGCGTCTGGGCACGTATCTGACGATGTTCCCGCAGCTGGTAGCAGGTCCGATCGTCTGCTATTCGGAGGTGAAGGACAGGCTGGCGGAGCGGAGGGTGACGCCGGAGCAGTTCGAGAGCGGTCTGTGCCTGCTCGTGTTCGGGCTCGCCGCAAAGGTCATCCTCGCAGACCGCATCGGATTGCTCTGGAACAGTATTCGGACGGTCGGATTTTCCAGCATATCGACGCCGCTGGCGTGGCTGGGGGCATACGCGTATGCGATGGAGCTCTACTTTGATTTTGCAGGGTACTCCCTGATGGCGCGCGGATTGGGGCGCATGCTCGGGTTTGAGCTGCCGGTCAATTTCCGCTATCCCTATGCGGCGCGCTCCGTGACCGAGTTCTGGCGGCGCTGGCACATCACGCTGGGGCGGTGGTTCCGCGAGTACGTGTATATTCCGCTGGGAGGAAACCGGAGAGGAAGGGCGCGGACGTGCCGGAATCTGTTCGTGGTCTGGAGCCTCACAGCGCTCTGGCACGGCGCAGAGCCGAATTATCTGATCTGGGGCGCGTCGCTTTTGCTGCTGCTCGCCGCGGAAAAGCTTTTTTTGCTCCGATACCTGGAGCGCAGCCGCGTGTTTGGTCATCTGTACCTGCTGATCGTGGTCCCGCTGACGTGGGTGGCGTTCGCGGTCACAGACCTGGGACAGCTTGGGGTTTATTACGGGCGTATGTTCCCGTGGCTTGGCGGCGTGGGCAGCGGCGGGCGTATGGCGGCGGATTATCTGCCGTATCTGCGGGATTTTGCGCCGCTGCTCCTTCTGGGAGCGCTGTTTGCCACGCCGGCGCCCCTGCTGGTGTACCGCCGGCTGCAGAAAACATGGGCGGGCAGCGTGATCGTCGCGGCGATGATGCTTTTGAGCCTGTACTATATGACGATATCCGTGAACAATCCGTTTTTGTATTTTCATTTCTGATACGTGGGGAGAGGACATTGAAAAAATTGCAAAGGTGCAGAGTGACGCTGCTGTTGACCGTCGGGCTTCTGGCGCTCTCAACGGCGGGGTTTCTGGGAAGAGATACGATCTATCAAAATTATGCGGGAGATGTCTGGGAGACGCCGTTTTTTTCGCTGGTGTTTGCGGGGCTGCACGACGGGATCCTGCCGTGGAGCGACGTGGACGCGGAGCAGGATGTGCTGTGGGAGAGCACGGCGGGCAGGAACCCGAGACCGGCGGAGGAATATGCTGTGGTGCAGCCGGAGACGGAGGAGGCGTCGGAGCGGGTTTTGGAGACGGAAGGCACGGAGAGCGCGCAGCCGGAGACGGAGGAAACCTGTCCGTCCACGGAGCGCTGTTTCGTGGATGTGGACGAGAGCTGGTTTGACGACGCGCTTTTTATCGGGGATTCGAGGACGGTCGGTCTGCGCGACTACGGAGGGCTGGACAACGCCGTTTTCTATGCGACGGTCGGACTGAATATCTATGACCTGTGGACGCAGGAATTCTGCGAGACGGACGGGAAAAAGTGCACGCTGGAGGAGGCGCTTTCGGCACGGCGCTTCGGGAAGATCTATCTGCAGGTCGGCATCAACGAGATGGGGAGAGGAACGCTCGACGGCTTTATCGAGGAGTTCGCGTCCGCGGTTGCGCATATCCGCGAGCTGCAGCCCGACGCCATCCTTTATGTGCAGGGGATCATGTGCGTGGCAAAGGAAAAATCCGATACGGATCCGATCTTCAACAATCAGGCGATCCGGGAGCGGAACGCGCGGCTGGCGGAGCTTGCCGACGGCAGCAGGATCTTTTACATCGACATGAACGAGGCTGTGTGCGACGGGGAGGGGAACCTGCGGCAGGAGCTGACATTCGACGACCTGCATCTGTACGCCTCCAAATACGATATCTGGGTCGATTATCTGCTGACCAAGGGCGTCGGGCAGAAGGGATGACCATGGCTTCAAACGTCTTGATTCTTTTGACCACAGTTGCTATACTAGACGTGTATTACAATTTTTGGAAACGGTGGTACCCATGAAAAGGAACGGGACAAAGGAACGGATCATAGATAAATTTCACAGAGAGCAGCAGACGGATATGACGGCGCTCTACCAGAGCATCCTGGACGAGACGCAGACAGGCGTCTACGTGCGTTCGCTGGACAGCTACGAGATCCTTTATCTGAACCGGAAGGCGAGGGAGATCTTTCATGTGGAGGAGGGGGAGGAGCTTTCCTCCGTCAAGTGCTACAAGAGGTTTTATCATCAGAGCGTGGCGTGCGCGGACTGTCCCGGACGGATGCGCAATATTGAGCAGACGACGCCGCAGGAGACGTATCTGGGAGGACGGTTTTTCGCGGCAAAGGGCAAGATCATCGACTGGTGCGGCAGGGACGCATACGTGGAGTATCTGGTAGATATCACAGATGCGAAGAGGGCGACGGAGCAGCTGCGGCATGCCAATGAACGCCTCCAGCAGGGGTACGAAGAGCGGCTGATGTACCGGGAGAGAGCCGTCACGGAGGATGTCCTGTCCACATGCCGTGTGAATCTGACGCGCGGGATCATCGAGGAGATGACCGTCGGAAAGAAAAAGGGGTATGAGCGCAGCTACCGTTACAAGATGAACTATGTGGAGCAGATGGAGCCGCTGGTACTGGATGTATGGCTGTCGCAGGAGCAGAATGCAAGGCTCTCGCGGGAGGGGCTGCTGAAAAGCTATGAGGAGAACGTCGAGACCGTCGTCGAGGAGTATGCGGCGGAGCTTCTGGACGCGCGGCACGTGTGGATCCGGGCGGAGGTCAGCATGATGAGCAAGCCGGGCACGGGCGAGGTCATCGCGTTTATCTACAACAGGGACATCACGCAGGAGAAGCTGCTGTCCCATGTGCTGGAGCAGATCATGTCCTTTGAGTACGATGAGGTCTATGTCGTGGACAGCGTCAACGGCTCCTTCCGCGCGATCGCGATCGGGCAGTATGCGCCCGAGAATCAGGTGCAGAGGGGAAGCTTCCGCGAGGAGGTCGAGGCGCTCGCGGCACGGGCGGAATCGGAGCAGGACAGGGAGCGGATCCGCTCCGAGCTGGAGGTCGAGATGCTGCACAGCTCTCTCAGGGAGGAGGAGCTGCATGTGTTTGAGGTCGCGCTGCTGTCGCGGAATGGCAGACAGAGGCTCAAGCAGATCCGCTGCATGTACCTCAACCCGACGATCGGCGTCATATTGATCACGGTCATCGATGTGGAGGACATGGTGCAGCGGGAGCGCCGGAAGCAGGAACAGCTGGCGGAGGCTTTAGAGCAGGCGCGGGAGGCGAGCCGTGCCAAGAGCCAGTTTTTGGCGCGCATGAGCCATGAGATCCGCACCCCGATGAATGCGATCATCGGACTCAACACGATCATCAAGGGGGAGATCGATAACCGCAGCCAGGTATTGGATTGCAGCGAAAAGCTGGACTCCGCTTCGCAGTATCTGCTGGCGCTGCTCAATGACATTCTGGACATGTCGCGCATCGAGAGCGGAAATATGACGCTGGCGCACCAGCCCTTTGACAGCGGAAAATTCTGGGAGAACGTCAATATCCTGGCGCAGACGCAGGCGGATCTGAAATCGGTCCGCTATCTGTTTCACAGGCAGGGCGGGGAGAACCGGACCTATCTGGGGGATGAGACGCGGTTAAAGCAGATCATGATCAATCTGATCAACAATGCCATCAAATTCACGGCGGAGGAAGGCTATGTGAAGGTGACTGTGGAGGAGAGCGAGGCGCAGTTCGGCAGAGCGCGCATCCATGTGCAGGTGGAGGACAACGGCATCGGCATTTCGGAGAGCTTCCTGCCGCAGGTGTTCGACACGTTTACCCAGGAGCATATCGGAAATACGACCTCCTACAAGGGGAGCGGACTGGGACTTTCCATCGCGCGCAATTTTGCCCGGCTGATGGACGGCGATATCACTGTGGAGAGCACGGAAGGGAAGGGAACGATCTTCTTTGTGGACGTCCTGCTGGAAGTGGGAGAAGCGCGGGAGAAAAG
>CANRBT010000020.1 GCA_947628935.1 uncultured Roseburia sp.
CCGTTTTATTATGTTGTTGCAGGAGAGGTCGATCTATGGCGCAGTTCAAGCTGCATGCCCCCTATGCCCCCACAGGCGACCAGCCGCAGGCGATCGAGGCGCTCGTCAAGGGGTTTCAGGAGGGAAATCAATTTCAGACGTTGCTGGGCGTTACGGGTTCCGGCAAGACGTTCACGATGGCGAACGTCATACAGGCGATGAATAAGCCGACGCTCGTCATCGCACACAACAAGACGCTTGCCGCGCAGCTCTACGGGGAGTTCAAGGAATTTTTCCCGGAAAATGCTGTGGAGTATTTTGTGAGCTACTATGATTATTACCAGCCGGAGGCATATGTGCCGCAGACGGACACCTATATAGCCAAGGACTCCGCCATCAATGAGGAGATCGACAAGCTGAGGCTCTCCGCCACAGCCGCTCTCGTCGAACGGCGGGATGTGATCGTGGTTGCCTCCGTCTCATGCATCTATGGACTGGGCAGCCCGGAGGATTATCTGGGCATGATGGTATCTCTGCGCCCGGGGATGGAGAGGGACCGCGACGAGGTGATACGCGCGCTCATCGACATTCAGTACACGCGCAATGAGATGGATTTTCACCGCGGCACGTTTCGCGTGCGGGGGGATGTCCTGGAGATCTTCCCGGCGAACTTTGGAGAGACCGCAGTGCGCGTGGAGTTTTTCGGAGACGAGATCGACCGCATCACGGAGATCGACGTGCTGACGGGGGAGATCAAGTGCCGCCTGGAGCATTTTGCCGTGTTTCCGGCATCGCACTATGTCGTGCCGCAGGAAAAGATCCTGCGGGCCTGTGAGAACATCGAGGCGGAGCTGGAGGAGCGGGTGCGCTATTTTAAGGGCGAGGACAAGCTGCTGGAGGCGCAGCGCATCGCGGAGCGTACCAATTTTGATGTGGAGATGCTCAAGGAAACAGGCTTTTGCAGCGGCATTGAGAACTATTCCAGGCATCTTGCCGGGTTGCCTGCCGGCGCGACGCCGCATACGCTCATGGATTATTTCAGGGACGATTTCCTCATCATCGTGGACGAGTCCCATATCACGATCCCGCAGGTGCGCGGCATGTATGCGGGGGATCAGTCCCGCAAGACCACGCTGGTGGATTACGGGTTCCGTCTGCCGTCGGCGAAGGATAACCGCCCGCTGAACTTTGAAGAGTTCGAGGGCAAGATCGACCAGATGCTGTTCGTCTCTGCGACGCCGAACGTGTATGAGTCGGAGCACGAGCTTCTGCGGGTCGAGCAGATCATCCGTCCGACCGGGCTGCTGGATCCGGAGATCAGCGTGCGCCCTGTGGAGGGACAGATCGATGACCTGATCGCGGAGGTCAGCAAGGAGACGGCGGAGCATCACAAGGTGCTGGTCACGACCCTGACAAAAAAGATGGCGGAGGACCTGACGGATTACATGCGGGAGGTCGGCATCCGGGTCAAATATCTGCACTCGGATATCGACACGCTGGAGCGCGCGGAGATCATCCGGGATCTGCGCCTGGACGTGTTCGACGTGCTGGTCGGGATCAACCTGCTGCGCGAGGGGCTGGATATCCCGGAGATCACCCTGGTCGCAATTCTGGATGCGGACAAGGAGGGGTTCCTGCGGTCGGAGACGTCGCTGATACAGACGATCGGTCGCGCGGCACGCAACAGCGAGGGGCATGTGATCATGTATGCGGACAGCGTTACCGATTCCATGCGCGTGGCGATCGAGGAGACGGAGCGCCGCAGGCGGATCCAGACGGAGTACAATCAGGCGCACGGCATCACTCCGACGACGATCCAAAAATCGGTGCGGGAGCTGATCTCCGTGTCAAAAAAGGTCGCAAAGGAGGAGCTCAATTTCCAGAAGGACCCGGAGTCGATGAACCGGGAGGAGCTGCAGAAGCTGATTGCGGATATCCAGAAAAAAATGCAGAAGGCGGCGGCGGATCTCAATTTCGAGGCGGCGGCGGAGTACCGCGACAAGATGATCGAGCTGAAACAGATGCTGCGTGACAATGGAGACACGGACTCGCAGTGAAGACGGAAAGGCGGAAGGGCGGAGATGAAAAAGACAGGTGAAAGAAAATATATCAGGATCAGGGGGGCGAACGAGCACAATCTGAAGAACATCGACGTGGATATCCCGCGCGAGGAGTTTGTCGTGCTGACAGGGTTGTCCGGTTCCGGGAAATCCTCGCTCGCGTTTGACACGATCTATGCGGAGGGGCAGCGGCGGTACATGGAATCCCTTTCCTCCTATGCAAGGCAGTTCCTGGGGCAGATGGAAAAGCCAAACGTGGAAAAGATCGAAGGTCTTTCCCCGGCGATCTCGATCGACCAGAAGTCCACAAACCGCAATCCCCGTTCCACTGTGGGTACCGTGACGGAGATCTACGATTATTTCCGTCTGCTTTACGCGCGTATCGGTATTCCGCATTGCCCGAACTGCGGCAGGGAGATCAAAAAACAGACTGTGGATCAGATGGTGGATCAGATCATGTCTCTGCCGGAGCGCACGAAGATCCAGCTGCTCGCGCCGGTCGTGCGCGGGCGCAAGGGAGAGCATCAAAAGCTTTTCGAGCAGGCGAAGCGGAGCGGTTATGTCAGAGTGATCGTCGATGGGATCCTCTATGAGCTGACCGAGGACATCAAGCTGGAAAAAAATAAAAAGCATATGATCGAGATCGTTGTCGATCGTCTGATGGTGCGGGAAGGCATCGAAAAACGTTTGACGGATTCTGTCGAGACGACGCTGGAGCTTGCGGAAGGTCTGATGACCGTGGATGTGGAGGGGCAGGAGCGGATGCAGTTTTCGGAAAGCTTTTCCTGCCCGGATTGCGGCATCAGTGTGGATGAGATCGAGCCGCGGAGCTTCTCCTTCAACAATCCGTTCGGCGCTTGTCCGACCTGCTTTGGTCTGGGCTACAAAATGGAATTTGACGAGGATCTGATGATACCCGATAAGAGCCTGAGCATTTCGGAGGGCGCGATCCAGGTGATGGGCTGGCAGTCCTGTACGGATCCGTCCAGCTTTACCTATGCCGTCCTTAAGGCATTGTCCGAGGAGTATCGATTTTCGCTCGATACGCCCTATGAGGACTACCCGGAGGAAATACGGCGCATCCTGATCCAGGGGACGGACGGCAGAGAGGTCAAGGTGCATTATAAGGGGATGCGCGGGGAGGGCGTGTACGATGTCGCTTTCGAAGGGCTGATCCGCAATGTACAGCGGAAGTACCGCGAGACGAGTTCGGAGATCATGAAGCAGGAGTATGAACAGTTCATGCGCATTACGCCCTGCGAGACCTGCGGGGGACGCAGGCTGAAAAAGGAATCCCTTGCTGTGACCGTGGCGGATCGGAATATCTATGAGATGACATCGATGTCCGTCAAGGCGCTGCACGCCTTTTTGGAGACGCTGGAGCTGAGCCCGCAGCAGCATCGGATCGGCGATGCGATCCTCAAGGAGATCCGGGCGAGAGTCGGTTTCCTGAATGAGGTAGGACTGGACTATCTGTCGCTCGCCAGGGCTACCGGGACGCTTTCCGGCGGGGAGGCGCAGCGCATCCGCCTGGCGACGCAGATCGGCTCGGGTCTGGTGGGGGTCGCCTACATTCTGGACGAGCCGTCCATCGGGCTGCACCAGCGCGATAACGATAAGCTGCTGGGCGCTCTGAAGAATCTCAAGGATCTGGGGAACACGCTGATCGTGGTGGAGCACGATGAGGAGACGATGCTCGCGGCGGATTACATTGTCGATATCGGTCCGGGGGCAGGCTCCCACGGCGGCGAGGTCGTGGCGTGCGGTACGGCGGAGGATATCATGAAAAATCCGGATTCCGTCACAGGCGCTTACCTGAGCGGAAGGATTCGGATCCCTGTGCCGAAGGAGCGCAGGACACCGACCGGCTGGCTGACCGTCAAGGGGGCGCGGGAGAACAACCTGAAGAACATTGACGTAGAGATCCCCCTCGGCGTGATGACGTGCATCACAGGTGTGTCCGGCTCGGGAAAGAGCTCTCTTACCAACGAGATCCTTTATAAGCGGCTGGCGCGGGATCTGAACCGGGCGCGCTGCATTCCGGGCGCTCACAGCGCAATCGTCGGCATGGAGCAGCTCGACAAGGTGATCGACATCGACCAATCGCCGATCGGGCGCACGCCGCGCTCCAATCCGGCGACCTACACGGGGGTGTTCGATCTGATCCGCGATCTGTTTGCGGCGACGTCCGACGCGAAGGCGAAGGGCTATAAAAAAGGGAGGTTCAGCTTCAACGTGAAGGGCGGCCGTTGCGAAGCGTGCGCCGGGGACGGGATCTTAAAGATCGAGATGCATTTTTTGCCGGATGTGTATGTACCCTGTGAGGTGTGCGGGGGAAAGCGCTATAACCGTGAGACCCTTGAGGTAAAATATAAAGGAAAAAGTATTTATGACGTGTTGGATATGACCGTGGAGGAGGCGCTGGAATTTTTCCGAAATGTCCCTGCGATCCACAGGAAGATCCAGACGCTCTATGATGTAGGGCTTTCCTATGTCAAGCTGGGACAGCCGTCCACGGAGCTCTCCGGCGGGGAGGCGCAGCGCATCAAGCTTGCGACAGAGCTGTCCAGGCGCAGCACGGGGAGGACGATCTATATTCTGGATGAGCCGACGACGGGACTGCATTTTGCGGATGTGCACAAGCTGATCGATATTCTGCACAGACTTTCCGATGGCGGAAATACTGTGGTCGTGATCGAGCACAATCTGGATGTCATCAAAACGGCGGATTACATTATAGATATGGGACCGGAGGGAGGAGACGGCGGCGGCACTGTGATCGCGCAGGGGACGCCGGAGCAGGTCGCGGAGATCCCGGCGTCCTACACAGGACAATACGTCAGGAAGTATTTGAGAGAGTAACCGTTACAAAAAAGCTGCCGCGTCAGAAAAAACTGGCGCGGCAGTCTGCGTTCGGGGAGTGCTATCCGGGATAGGGATGTTATCCCGTCCCGGATAGCATGAGTTATGAAAATTATACCTGCCACCAGGCAAAGCATGATGACACTGTTGCCTGCACGAGTACAGACACAACAGCTAGTACATGGTTACTATAACGATAATTTGTGATAAAAATGTGAAAAATGTGAAGAAAATCTTATTTTTTGAAAAAAAGTCACCCCACAGTAAAAAAGCCTTTGAAAAATCCCATTTTTTGTATATAATAATGCTGTATATGTAAAAATATGATTAAATGAGTTTTTATGCCATGATAGAGGGCTTTTCATTATTTGGATAGACGAATGAGCGATGTGAGAGGAAAGGGGCAGATTTGGCGATGATGGGCACGGATATTGGAATTGATCTGGGTACGGCTAGTATCCTGGTTTATATTAAAGGAAAGGGTGTTGTGTTAAAGGAGCCGTCCGTGGTGGCGTTCGACCGTGATACAAACAAGATCAAGGCGATCGGTGAGGAGGCGCGTCTGATGCTTGGCAGGACGCCGGGAAATATCGTGGCGGTCCGCCCGCTGCGTCAGGGGGTCATCTCTGACTATACTGTGACGGAGAAGATGATCAAGTATTTTATTCAGAAGGCGCTTGGGAAAAAGACGTTCCGCAAGCCGCGCATCAGCGTCTGTGTGCCGAGCGGCGTGACCGAGGTGGAGAAGAAGGCGGTGGAGGATGCGACCTATCAGGCAGGTGCACGCGAGGTCGCGATCATTGAAGAGCCGATCGCTGCGGCGATTGGCGCAGGCATTGATATCTCCCGTCCGTGCGGTAACATGATCGTTGATATCGGCGGCGGCACGGCGGATATCGCAGTCATCTCCCTGGGCGGTTCCGTGGTCAGCACATCGATCAAGATCGCGGGGGATGACTTTGACGAGGCGATCGTCCGTTATATGAGGAAGAAACACAATCTTCTGATCGGCGAGAGGACCGCGGAGGATATCAAGATCAAGATCGGGACCTGTTTTCCGCTTGCGCAGAACGATACGATGGACGTCCGCGGACGAAATCTTGTGACAGGTCTGCCAAAGACTGTGACGGTTTCCTCCGAGGAGACGGAGGAGGCGCTGCGCGAGCCGACCCTGCAGATCGTGGAGGCGGTACACTCCGTGTTGGAGAAGACGCCGCCTGAGCTGGCGGCGGACGTCGCAGATCGGGGCATTGTGCTCACGGGGGGAGGCGCGCTGCTGCGCGGTCTGGAGGAGCTGATCGAGGATAAGACGGGCATCAATACGATGACCGCGGATGAGCCGATGACCTGTGTGGCGATCGGCACGGGGAAATTTGTGGAATTTTTATCGGGAAAGCGGGATGAGGATTAAGGATCCGGCGTGATCGACCGATATAAACATATAAGATTGATTTGCAAAAGAAGGAGCAGGCTTATGGTAAAAGGGTTGTATACGGCGTATACGGGCATGGTGAATGAGCAGAGGCGCTTGGATGTCCTGTCAAACAATCTGGCGAATGCCGATACGAACGGCTACAAAAAGGAAGGGACGACCGCCCAGACCTTTGCGGACGAGTTGGCGATACGGATCAAGGACAGTTCCTCATACCGTCTGCCGCGGAAGCTTGGCGATATGAGCATGGGCGTTCACATCGGCGAGACCTATACCGATTATACGGAGGGAAATTTCCGCGTCACGGACGGAAAGACCGATTTCGCTCTGGCAGGGGACGGCTTCTTTGCGATCTCCTACACGGATAAGCAGGGGAATTCCTCCGTGAAGTATACCCGGGACGGGGCGTTCGTCGTGAACACAGAGGGCTATCTGGTGACGAAGGACGGCGACTTCGTACTCAATATGGACGATGCGATGAACGGCAACGTCGACGGCCGCATCCAGGTGGATCCGAACCTGCCGATCTCCGTGGATTCGTTCGGCACGATCTTTCAGGATAATGTAGAGGTCGGAAATATCGGGTATGTGGATGTGGAGGATTACGACTATCTCGCCAAGTTTGGCGAGAATATGTACGACCTTGTGGATGGCGGTCGGATCGTGGCGTCGGATGCAAAGGTGGAGCAGGGCATCATTGAATCCTCGAATGTCAATGTTGTGTCCGAGATGGTCAATATGATCACCATTACCCGGGCGTATCAGGCAGGACAGAAGATCATCAATGCGATCGATGAGACGCTGGACAAATCAGTCAACCAGGTGGGAAGAGTAGGATAGGGAGGTAACTGACCTATGATGAGATCGCTTTACACTGCGGCGACGGGCATGCTCGCGCAGCAGACCAATGTGGACAACATCGCGAACAATCTTGCAAATGTCAACACAGTCGGCTATAAGCAGGAGAAGACAGAATTCAAATCTCTGCTTTATCAAACGCTCCAGACGCGCACGACCAGCGCGAACGGGGAGCAGAAGCCGATCTCCGCGCAGGTAGGACTTGGAACGCGCGTGGCGTCCAACACTTCGATCTTCACGCAGGGCGCGCAGCTTGCAAGCGAGAGCGACACGGATTTCGCAATCATCGGAGACGGATTCTTTGCTGTGCGCGGCGCTGACGGAGATACCTATTATACAAGAGCGGGAAATTTTGTGTGGGCGATCGGTCCGCAGGGGACGACCCTCACCAATTCGGACGGTTGTCCTGTGCTTGACACCAATGGCAATCAGATCATTCTGCCGGAGGGCATCAGCTCCGGCAGCGTGGAGGTCTCCGGAGACGGGGCGTTCGGTTATCGGACGGCGGACGGAGAGTATGTTTCCATGAATCAGAGCTTTGCACTGTACCAGTTCAACAATCCGAGCGGATTGGAGAAGACGGGAGACAATCTTCTGGCGGAGACGGCGGCAAGCGGCGGTCCGCTCAATGAGAGCCGTGTGGCGGGGCTGATCCCCAGCCAGGTGCGTCAGAAATATCTGGAGGGGTCCAACGTGCAGGTCGCGGATGAGATGGTGAACCTGATCATTGCACAGCGTGCGTACCAGCTCAATTCCAAGGCGATCACTGTGTCGGATGAGATGTTGGAGCAGGCGAATAATCTGAAGCGTTAAAGAGGAGGCGATTGTAGATGGATAGTATCACATCAATGCGGGATCTGACAAGCTATCAGGCAGCGTCCGGCAGCGCGGCATCGTTGCGGGATTCTGTCAACAGCGTGTCCTCGGAGACGAGCGAGGAGGAGCTGTTGAAGGTCTGCAAGGATTTTGCCTCCTATTTTGTGGAGGAGATCCTGAAGGAGGTCAGGGAGAATATGACTCTGGCGGACGAGGAGGAGGATTCCTCCATGAAGACGTTGACAGATTTCCACATGGACAATACGATCGAAGTGCTTGCGGATTCGATCGTGGATGAGGTGGGAGAGAGCTTCACGCAGCAGTTGTTTGAGCAGATGAAGCGCAATTACAATCTGGATTGAAGTAACAGTTCGGATCAATGGAGGCTGGCGTGGCATATGCTGCGCCAGCCTCTTGTGCGGAACGAACATTCGATGAGGATGGATCATTGGAAAAGCTGACGGGATATGTGGAACATATCATATACAGAAATGCGGACAACGGATATACTGTGTTTCAGCTCATGGCAGGGGAGGAAGAGATCACCTGTGTAGGAATTTTCTCTGATTTATCAGAGGGAGAGCATATCGAGGCTGAGGGCAGCTACACAGAGCATCCGACGTATGGGAAGCAGTTCAAGGTAGAACGCTTTGAGGAGAGGGCGCCGGAGGATGCGGAAGCTATGGAACGATATCTCGGCTCCGGGGCGGTCAAGGGCGTCGGGCTTGCGCTTGCGGCGCGCATCGTGCGCCGGTTCGGGGAAGATACGTTTCGCGTGATCGAGGAGGAGCCGGAGCGCCTGGCGGAGGTCAAGGGCATCAGCGAGCGAAAAGCCATGGAGATCTCGGATCAGGTGAACGGAAAGCGGGATCTTCGCAAGGCAATGATTTTTTTGCAGCAGTACGGCATCAAAACGAATCTTGCCGTTAAGGTGTACCAGAAATACGGTCAGGAGGTCTATACCGTGCTCCGCGAAAATCCTTACCGGCTGGCGGAGGACATCGAGGGCGTCGGTTTCCGTACGGCGGATGAGATCGCAATGCGGATCGGGATCCGAACGGATTCGGAGTTCCGCGTCCGCAGCGGGATTTTGTACGCCTTGCAGCAGGCGTCTGCGGAGGGACATACCTATCTGCCGAAGGATGAACTGACATACCGGACGGGAAGGCTGATCGAGGTGGATGCGGAGCAGATCGAGAAACAGTATATGGATCTGGCGATGGAGCGGAAAATTATTATGAAGCAGGAGAAGGACGGCGCGAGCGTCATCTATGCCTCGTCCTTTTATTATATGGAAGCAAATACCGCGACATTGCTAAGGCAGCTCGATGTGTCGTATGAGGTGGCGGAGGAGGAGATCGCACAGCGGATCAGACATATTGAAAAGAGTACGGGGATGCAGTTGGACGAACATCAGGCGGACGCAGTCAGGGAGGCTGTGCGCAATGGATTGCTGGTGATCACAGGAGGACCGGGTACCGGGAAGACAACGACGATCAATGCGATCATCCGTTATTTTGAGCTGGAAGGACTGGACATTTCTCTCGCTGCTCCTACGGGACGGGCGGCAAAGCGCATGAGTGAGACGACCGGGACGGAAGCGCGGACGATCCATCGGATGTTGGAGCTTTCCGGCGGAGTGGAGGGCAGCGCAGGCTTTGAGCGGAATGAGCATCATCCGCTGGAGGCGGATGCCATCATCATCGACGAGATGTCGATGGTCGATATTTCATTGATGTATGCCCTGTTAAAGGCGATCGCGATCGGAACGCGGCTGATCCTGGTCGGAGATGTCAACCAGCTCCCGAGCGTAGGCCCGGGCAGTGTGCTTGCGGATATCATCCGCTCCGGGGTGTGCCATGTCGTGATGTTGAAAAAGATCTTCCGGCAGGCGTCGACCAGCGATATCATCGTCAATGCCCACAAGATCAACGAGGGGAAGGAGATCACGCTCGACAACAAAAGCATGGATTTCTTTTTCCTGAAACGCTATGAGGCGGATGTGATCATCCGTGTGGTACTGCAGCTGATCCAACAGAAGCTTCCGAAATTCGTAGATGCGACTCCGTATGATATTCAGGTGCTGACGCCCATGCGCAAAGGACTCTTGGGGGTGGAGCGGCTGAACGCGATCCTGCAGAGGTATCTGAATCCGCCGGATCAGCGAAAAAACGAGCGGGAGCATGGAGGAGTGACCTTTCGCGAGGGAGACAAGGTCATGCAGATCAGGAACAACTATCAGCTTGCGTGGGAAGTCCGGACAAAGCTGGGCTTGTTGACGGAACAGGGGCTTGGCGTGTTCAACGGGGACATGGGGGTCATCCGGGAGATCAATGACTTTGCGGAAAGCCTCACGGTAGAGTTTGACGAGGGAAGGATGGTTGAGTATCCGTACAAGCAGCTGGATGAGCTGGAGCTTGCCTACGCCATTACGATCCACAAGGCGCAGGGGAGCGAATATCCGGCGGTTGTGATCCCGCTTCTGAATGGTCCTGCCATGCTGATGAACCGAAATCTGCTCTACACGGCTGTGACAAGAGCCAGACGGTGCGTGACATTGGTCGGAAACGAAAACACGTTTTACGAGATGGTGCGCAATATCTCGCAGCAGAAGCGCTACAGCGGACTTTGCGCGAGACTGTTGGAACAATAGTGTGATACGGCAAAATGGGAGGATGGAGGAATAGACAAAAGAACTGGTTTTGAGAGATGGATGCGGGAGATCGCATCGGAGATGCTCGGCTTTTTATATCCGCCGCGCTGTCCGCTGTGCGATACGTTGATCCTGCCGGGAGAGAGGCTCTGCGCGGATTGCGGCGGGGAGTCCTGGACGCTGCAGGGACCTGTCTGCATGCGATGCGGAAAACCGATGGAAAGCGGGCGGGAGGAATACTGCCGTGACTGCGCGCGGAAACAGCATGCGTACCGTCAGGGCAAGGCGGTCTTTGCCTACCATGATAAGGTACGGCAGTCCATGTACCGTTTTAAATATGCGAATCGGAGGGAATACGCAGGGTTCTATGCGGGTGAGGCGGCGCGAAAGTATGGCGGCTGGATCGCCCGCTGCGGCGTTGAGGTGATCGTTCCGGTCCCGATGTACGCGTGGAAGCAGAGACGGCGCGGCTATAATCAGGCGGAGGTGTTTGCCAGAGCGCTTGGAAGGGAGCTGGATCTTCCGGTCGATGCCGGAATTGTCAGAAGAATCCGCAACACGGTTCCCCAAAAGGAATTAAATGACAGACAACGACGTAAAAATTTAAAAAATGCTTTTCAATTGAACAAAGATGTAGTAAAATATAGTCAAATACTCTTAGTAGACGACATATATACGACGGGCAGTACGGTGGATGCGGTGGCAGAGACCTTGCTCTCCGGCGGTGCCACACATATTTACTGTCTCTGTATCAGTATCGGAGCAGGGTTTTGACCGAGTGGCAGGAGGGGCGGAAATGGATGTAAGAAACTGCAGAACATGTGGAAAGCTGTTCAATTATATAGGAGGTCAGCCCATCTGTACGAATTGCCAGAGGAAGCTGGAGGAAAAGTTCCAGGAGGTCAAGGAGTATCTGCGCGAAAATCCGAATTCCAGCATCAATCAGGTCGCGGAAGAGAACGATGTATCTGTCAAGCAGATCAAGCAGTGGATCCGGGAGGAGCGCCTGACGGTCACGAATGCGGGGGCGGACGGCATCACCTGCGAGCAGTGCGGTGCGCCGATCCACACAGGGCGGTTTTGCGAGAAGTGCAAGGCTGCGATGGTGAACAATCTGTCCGGGGCGATCAGTAAGCCGAAGATGCCGGAGGAGTCGAAAAAGTCGGATCACGATAACAAGAATCGGATGCGTTTCCTACAGGGATAGGATAAAAAGCAGGAGCTGTCAGTACAGTTCCTGCTTTTTTTCTTTGAAATTTATAGGAACTATGTTATAATGAATCATGAAAATGCCGGACTGTGTGCAACTTTTTCCGCGGACTCTGAAGAGCTGCACAGAGGATGGACGGAAAGGAGCATACAGTTGCATGGTGAATGAGGAACGTCTGCGGCATATGATCCGGGTGGCTGAATTTGACGCGGCGGAGGGAAAGAGATGCAAGCCAATGATGCAGTATGCGAGAAAGGACTATGTATCCTTAAAGCTGCTCGGCAGCTTTGTGACGGGGACGTTTTGCTATGGTCTGCTGCTGGTGCTGTGGGGGCTTTATTCCGTGGATGACTTGCTGGCAAGGCTGAATCAGATGGATCTGCGGGATGCGCTGATGTCTTTTATCCTGTCCTATGTGCTTTTTCTGCTGATGTATCTGGGAGTGACTTATATCGTATTTAATGTGAAATATACCGTGGGGCGAAGAAAAGTCAAGAAATACTACGCCAGCCTGAAAAAGGTGAATCAGCTCTATGATCGCGAGGAGCGGTTGAGAATGCCGGAGAACAAAGACTGGGAGTAACTTGAGGAGGCATAGGATGACAACCATACTGGAATGGAAGGAGCGTGCGATACATTTTTACGGAAGGAATGAAGTGTATCTGACGCCGATCGTCAAATTTATAGTAGCGCTCGTTGCGTTTACGATCATTAACGATCGTATTGGATATATGGAGCGCATCAGCAGTATGCCGGTCGCGCTGGTTCTGGCGCTGCTCTGCTCAGTGCTGTCTGTGAACGTCATGATCGTTCTGGCGACGCTGCTGATCCTTTTGGATCTGTACGCACTGTCCCTGGAGGTGTGTCTGGTCGCAATACTGTTGTTTCTGCTGATCTATCTGGTCTACTTTCGGTTTGCGCCGCGGCATGGATACGACGTGCTGCTGACGCCGGTTTTATTCCACCTGAACATTCCCTATGTGATGCCGGTTGGAATGGGATTGCTTCGCGGTGCATATTCTGTATTTGCATTGGTCTGCGGCTCGGTCGTGTATTTCTTTTTGGACGGGGTGCACGAGAATGCGGCGGTTCTGGGCGGGAGTGTGGAGACAGCGGAGGAGGAGGCGGTCTCCATGATCGCTGTCGTGCTCAACCAGCTGGTCGGGAACCGGGAGATGTATCTGGTGACGGGAATGATGTGCGCGACGCTGCTGATCGTGCATGTCATCCGCAGGATGTCGATCGAGAATTCCTGGCAGATCGCGATCGTATCGGGGCTTCTGTTTCAGACGATCGGACTGATCGCGGGGTATATGCTGCTTGGCATTGAGGGCAGGACGATCGGTGTTCTGATCGGGAACGTGGCGGCAGGCGTGATATCCTTTTTCCTTCAATTCCTGTTTTTTAATCTGGATTATTCCAGGACGGAACGGCTGCAATTTGAGGATGACGAATATTACTACTATGTCAAGGCGGTTCCCAAAGCCGCGGTTGCCGGCGCGAACAAGCAGGTGAAACGATTTGGCGGAAGGGATGAGAGAAAGGAGCGCCTGACAAAGCAGCAGTTTGCGGAAGAGATGGATATTGATGAGGATTTATTAGATTGAGGGAGTGGGAACCGTGCAGAACTTTTTAGCGACACTGAGCGCCTATTGGGAAAAGGCATCCCTTTATATGAAGCTGCCCAAGATGACGGAGAAGGATATCGTGGAGATCTTTATCATTGCGTTCCTGCTCTATTATATCCTTGTATGGATCAAGAATACCCGGGCATGGATGCTTTTGCGTGGGATCTTCGTCATTCTTCTGTTTGTGTTGATAGCAGCTGTGTTTCAGATGAGCACGATCATCTGGCTTGCGGAGAATACGCTGAGTGTTGCTGTGACAGCCCTTGTCATCATTTTTCATCCGGAGATGCGCAAGGCGCTGGAGAATCTGGGAAAAAAGAATCTGATCTCCTCGCTGTTCCAGTTTGATCTGGTGCGGGGAGGGAGCGGGAAGTTCTCCGACAAGACGATCGGAGAGCTGGTAAAGGCATGCTATGAGATGGGAAAGGTAAAGACGGGCGCGCTGATCGTGGTGGAGGATGAGATCATGCTGGGGGAGTATGAGCGCACGGGCATTGCGGTCGATGGGATCCTTACCAGTCAGCTTTTGATCAATATTTTTGAGAAGAACACACCTCTGCATGACGGTGCGGTTCTGGTGCGCGGTGACAGGGTCGTTGCGGCGACCTGTTATCTTCCGCTCACAGAATCGTTGTCGATCAGCAAAGAGCTTGGGACGAGGCATCGCGCTGCAGTGGGCATCAGTGAAGTGAGCGATTCCCTCACGATCGTTGTCTCGGAAGAGACCGGACGGGTATCCATTGCGATGGGAGGGGAGCTTTACCGCAATGTCGACGCGGAGTTTTTGCGGAACAAGCTGGCATACATTCAGAAGCGGGAGCAGGATCTCTCCGGGATCGATAAGTTAAAGAGGAGGCTGAGGGATGCTAAAAAAGCTCGGGAAAACGATAACGAATAATTTTGGCATCAAAATACTTGCAGTGTTTCTGGCGATCGTGCTTTGGATCGTGGTAGTCAATATTGACGATCCTGTGATCGTGCAGACGTTTACGACGAGTGTGATAGCAGAAAATACCAGCTATATCACGGCGCAGAATAAATATTTTGAGGTGCTGGATGGGGAAAATACTATTACCTTCAGCGCTTCGGCGGAGAGGAGCATTTTAGCGGAGCTGTCAAATTCTGATTTTACCGCGGTAGCGGATATGGAAAAGATCGAGTACAACGAGGGAAATGACAGCTACCGGGTGCCTGTGACTGTGACGTCCAACCGCTACAGCAACTCCGTGACGATCACCTCCAAGCAGTTGTATATGCAGGTTTCGCTGGAGGATCTGGGAACCAGCCAGAAGGTCATCACTGCCGCAACGCGAGGGACCGTGGCGGATGGATGCGCGCTTGGCACTCTGGAGATCGTCGGCTCCAACCTGTTGCGTATCTCGGGACCATCCTCCATTGTGAGCCAGGTCGATACGGCGGTCGCGACGATCAACGTGGACGGGTTGTCCACGGACGTCAAGGACAGCGTTGTGCCTGTGCTTTATGATGCAGACGGCAATGTGATCGATACGACAAAGCTGCGCCTGAGCCAGAGCACGGTATCGATATCGGCGCAGATACTGAATACCAAGGATGTTGCGTTGGAATTTCAGACGACGGGTGACGCGGCAGACGGATATGTCGTGACGGATATCGCCTGCGATCTGGAAAATGTGCGGATCAAGGGCGAGGCGGAAACCTTAAATCCGGTCAATAAGATCACGATACCCAAGGAGGTTCTGGATGTGACCGACCGGACGACGGATCTGGTAACGACAGTCGATATCAGCACGTACCTTCCGTCCGGGACCGCGCTTGTTGTCACCTCTGACGCGAATGTGGAGGTGACGGTGCATATTGAGCCGTTGGAGACGCGATCGTTCAGCATTCCGGTATCGCGCATCGCTGTGGAGAATCTGGGAGAGGGTTATGAGATTTCTTATGGAGAACGCGTCGTCATCCTGGAGGTCACAGGACCGGAGAGTGAGACGGAGACATTGACTGCGGATGATGTGAAGCTGACACTGAATGCGGGAGGGCTGAGCGCCGGCGAACACGAGGTAGCGCTCGCGAGCGGCGTTGATGCCGAGCATTGCTGGGTATCTGCCAGCCCGCGCGTTCCGATCACGCTGGAGGGCGGAAATACGCAGGACGGTGCGACAGGCCAAGACGCGCAGGAGAACGCGGAGGGGCAGACGCCGGGAACGGCGGGGGACGGAACCCCATAACAGAACACGGAAACGGAGGAGCAGCAATATGGCAAGAATGTTTGGGACGGATGGCGTGCGTGGAATCGCAGGATCCGAGCTCACGATCGAATTAGCGACAAGGCTTGGGCAGGCAGGCGCCTATGTCCTGACAAAGGAAGCGGAGCATCAGGCGACGATCATTGTGGGTTGTGACACCAGGATTTCCGGGGGAATGCTGGCAAGCGCGCTGATGGCAGGGATCTGTTCCGTCGGTGCAAATGCGATTTTTGTGGGTGTGATGCCGACGCCGGCCATCGCGTATCTGACGAGAAAACACAAGGTGGATGCAGGAGTCGTGATTTCTGCCTCTCACAACCCGATGGAGTTCAATGGCATTAAGTTTTTTAACGGACAGGGGTATAAGCTGTCCGATGCGTTGGAGGACGAGATCGAGGAGTTGATCCGCAATCACATGAAGGATGTGGTGCTGCCGGTCGGATCCGGCGTCGGAAAGATCGACTATCGGTTCGACCTGCGTGAGGAGTATATCCGCTTCATGAAACGCTGTGTTCCTGTGGATCTGAGCGGGAAAAAGATCGTAGTGGACTGTGCGGAGGGAGCTTCCCATTATACTTCTGTAAAAACCCTGGAGGAGCTGGGCGCAGAGCTGGTGGCGATACACACAGACCCGGACGGCACCAATATCAATGCGAACTGCGGATCGACCCATATGAACGAGCTGAAGGCGCGCGTGGTCTATGAAAAAGCGGATATCGGCATCGCGTTTGACGGAGATGCGGACCGCATGCTGGCGGTAGATGAGCATGGTACGCTCGTGGATGGCGATCAGATCATGGCGATCTGCGGGAATTATATGAAGCGGAAGGGAACGCTCAAACAGGACACGATCGTGGTGACGGTCATGACGAACCTTGGGTTTTCCCTCATGGGGGAACGTGAGGGATTGCACGTTGTGAAGACCAAGGTCGGGGATCGCTATGTGCTCGAAAACATGCTGGAAAACGGTTACAACCTTGGCGGAGAGCAGTCAGGGCATGTGATCTTCCTGGACGACAATACGACGGGGGACGGGCTTTTGAGCGCGCTGCATCTCCTTGAGGTCATGGTGGAGACCGGAAAGCCGCTTTCCGAGCTGGCGTCGATCATGGAGGTGCTGCCGCAGGCGCTGGTCAATGCCAGGGTGCCGAATCACAAAAAAGAGCATTTTATGGATTATCAGGAGATCGCGGATGCGGTCGCCGCAGTTGAGCAGAAATTTAACGGGGAGGGTCGGGTGCTGATCCGTCCATCCGGAACGGAGCCTTTGGTGCGAGTGATGATCGAGGGGAAGGAACAAAAGGTCATCGATGCAGAGGCGAAAAAGCTGGCGGAGCTGATCACACAGATTATGCTTTGACGGTGGGAACAGAACGCTTGGAGGGGGTTTTACCATGGTAAGTCAAAAAGTCACGATCATAAATCCGACCGGACTGCATCTGCGTCCGGCAGGCATTTTGTGCAAGGAGGCGATGCAGTTCAAAGCACATATCACGTTTCGTTATCGTGAGAACATTGCAAATGCAAAGAGCGTGTTGAGTGTGTTGGGGGCATGCATTAAGTCGGGGGACGAGATCGAGTTGGTCTGTGATGGGGAGGATGAGGACGAGGCGCTGGAGACGCTTGTGTCTGTAATCGAGAATGGACTTGGAGAATAGGGAGAGGAGAGACAGAATGAAAAAAATCATGGTGACCGGCTGTAACGGACAGCTTGGGCGGGCGATCCGGGCGGAGTACGCAGAAGAACCTGTGACATTCATCCATACGGATGTGGCGGAGGGGGACGGCGTACGTGCGCTGGATATTTCGGATATTGACGCTGTGCTGGGACTGATGCAAAGGGAGCAGCCGGACGTCGTCATCAACTGTGCCGCACATACGAATGTGGATGCCTGTGAGACGCAATGGGACGCTGCGTATCGGATCAATGCGATCGGTCCGCGGAATCTTGCGATCGCGGCGGCAAAGACGGGAGCCAAACTGATCCATGTGTCTACGGACTACGTGTTCGAGGGAAACGGAACGAGACCGTATACCGAGTTCGACGCGCCGAATCCTGTGAGCGCCTACGGCAAGACAAAGCTGGAGGGAGAGCGGTTCGTGCAGGCATTTGCGGACCGGTATTTTATCTTTCGGACGGCGTGGCTGTACGGGGAGGGAAAGAATTTTGTGCGCACGATGCTGCGGCTCGCTGAGAATCATGAGGAGGTCAGCGTGGTATGCGACCAGAAGGGTTCCCCGACCAGTGCGGTCGAGCTGGCGCGGGCGATCCGTCACTATGAGCCGACAGAGAACTACGGCGTGTTTCATGCGACCTGCGAGGGAGATACGAACTGGGCGGACTTTGCGGAAGCGATCTTTGCAAGGGCGGGGTTACAGACAAAGGTGCGGCATGTGACGAGCGAGGAATATGCGGCTGCGAATCCGGCGTCGGCGCGGCGGCCGGCATATTCGATCCTTGATAATTATATGATGCGGTTGACGGATGGTTATCGGATGGCGGGCTGGGAGAGCGCGCTGGATGAGTATATGAGAGGATGAACGGGCAGATGAGGAATGATGTGGCGCGCGAGATGCGGGATTATGCGAGGACGTACAGGAGATACATCCTGCTCTCTGCCGCGGCGTCATTCCTCTGTTTTGGCATGCTTGTGTTCTGTGGAAATATCCGCATAGACACGGAGGAACTGATCAATGAACCTGGTGCGACGATGGGGTGGCTTACGATCGGCAGGTTTGGATTGGCATTGTTAAAGAGCATGCTGGGTCTGCGCGTCCACCATGTCTTTTGGAGCGGATTGCTCTTCTTTGTTTTTTTCTTGACCGGAGCCAATTTCCTGGCATTTTCCATTTATCATTTTGGCGGCAGGAGGGAAGAATATCCGTACGGAGCGTTTTTGCTTTTGTACGTGACGTCCAACATCTGGTGCTATCAGATCTATTTTTCCCTGCAGCAGGCGGAGATCGCGTGCGCCATGCTGCTCACATCGATCGCAGCGTTCCTTGCCATGCGCGCCTGCTTTGAGGTACAGGGAGCGGGACGGGGCGTCAGGCTTTTGATCTCCTGTGTGTTGCTCGTGATCGGGCTGGGAAGTTATCAGGCGTTAGCGTCCTACTATATCGCCATTTGCCTCAGCTGCTTTCTGATGCTGGCGCTGCGGGAGGAGAGCGAGATGAAGCGGATCCCGACAGGGGTTGTGATGTTGTCAGCACAGTTCCTGGTTTCCTATGGAGTATATCGGTGGATCGCAGGGACCTGGTTCATGTCCACCTCCGGCTATATGGAAGATCAGAGGGGATGGGGCAGACTGTCAGTGCCGGACTGCGTCAAAAATGTGCTTCGGACCGCCAAAAATTATCTGGTGGGAGACGGACCGCGGAATTTTTCCTTTTACGCGGCGGGTGTGCTTGCGGCACTGCTTCTTTGCGTGCTGCTGTGCAGGGAGAAGAAACGGGGAACTCCCTGCTGGCAGGGAACACGTCTGGTCTGGTGTCTGCTATCCCTGGCGGGATTGACCGCGTCCCCTGTTTTGATGACGCTGTATATGGGGGAAATGCTGGTCGCGCGTTCCCAGTTTGCACTTCCGGTCGCTGCTGCTGCGCTTGGCATGTGCGGTCTTGGCGTATTACGGGAGCTTGCGCAAAGAAGGGCTGGGACAGCCTGGCGGCGTGCGACGGCAATCTTTGGGATATGCGCTGCCGTCACTGTGGTCTGGCAGACCGGCTACGATCTCAGACTCTTTCACACAGACCAGATGCGCAGCCTTGCGGATGAGGAAAAGGCGGAGCTTCTGGTGACGGAGCTGACTCATGCGAACGGCGGTGAGCTGCCAGAGCTGCCGGTCGTCTTTGTGGGATATCAGAGTGTGCCGTTAAAGGGCATCGACCGGCGCACGGAGATGTATGGCTGGTCCTTTTTTGAGTGGGATTACAGCAGGGAGAATCCGACCGGAGCGACGCATCGCATCGCAGGGCTCGTGCAGGCGCATACGGGTGTGGCATTGCAGGAGCTGGCGGAGGAGGAGCTGCGGGAGGAGGCAGTAGAGCGCGCGGCGTCCATGCCGGTTTTCCCGGAAGAGGGCTCCGTTCAGGTGACGGAGAAGTATGTGGTGGTGCGGCTGTCGGAGGTACAGGACAGGGCGGCGCAGGATTGGTGGTAGAAATGCGTGCATGTCTTGTGTTTGCATGAAAAATATGGTAATATTTTGTATATTTCTTAGGAAGGGAGAGACACATGAGGACATATCTGGTAACGGGGGGCGCCGGGTTCATCGGATCAAACTATATTCATTACATGTTCCGCAAGTATGGAGATGAGATCCGCATCATCAATGTCGATGCGCTGACCTATGCGGGCAATTTGGAGAATCTTGCCGATGTCGAGGAGCGGGAGAACTATACATTCGTGCGCGCGGATATCAC
>CANRBT010000021.1 GCA_947628935.1 uncultured Roseburia sp.
CGCTGACCCCCGTCGTAAACGGAGGATTTTTCCCGCCTGTCAGTCCTTCTCCTCCCGTCTGACCGCTCGTCTCCGTACTCGTCTGACCGACCGTCTCCGTACTCGTCTGACTGGAAGTCTCCGTACCCGTCTGACCGGTCGTCTCCGTCCCTGTCTGCGTGGACGATGCCGTATTCTGCTCCGTTCCCTGGACAGTTGTCGCGTTCGCCGCTGCCTGTGCTGCCGCAGCGGCTGCCGCCGCCTGCAGCCGCTCCTGCTCATCGGCAATGATCTTGTTCTGCTGACGGATCGTCTGTGCATACTGGCTCGCCAGAGACTGGGCTCTCTTCAGCTGCGAATCAAAATCCGCTATCTCCGCCCGCTTGGAGGCGATGAGCTGCTCTAAGGATGCCTGCTGCTCCCCAAGGTTCTGCTGCAGATCCTCCATCTCCGCCATCTCATCTGCCAGCTGCACGGTCAGATCCTCGACCTGCTGCACGACCTCCTGATAATTCGTCAGCATCTGCCGATCATACTCATAGACATCCGAGACATACTCGACACGGTTCAGAAAATCCGAGATATTCTCCGATCCCACGATCGCGCTCCAGATCGACTGCTCCCCGTTCTCATACATATACTGGATGCGCAGCTTCATCGCTTCGTACTGCTGCTTCTCCAGAGCTGTCGCCGTCTCCAGATCCTCGTTCGCCTGCGCGATCTCCTGCTCCTGTATGGCAATATCGCCCTCCAGAATATCCAGGTCCGTCAACACAGCCATCAGTTCGCTGTCGTACTGCGCCATCTCCGATTTCAGCGCGCCCTGCGCAGACCGGATATCCTCGATCTGCCCGTTCACCTCATCCAGGTTCTCCTGCGCCTCGTCCTTTTTATCCTCCGCATCGTCGATGACCGTCGATGCCGTCACGTGACAACAACATCCAACCATAAACACTGCTGCCAAAAGCGCTGCAATTTTTCTCTTCCTCATACAGATCTCCTCCGCTTCGCGTACGCTCCGCAGACCATTGTAACATGAAAATAGGTATAGCGCAGCCACTATACCTATTCTAACACATCCTGCTATGAAGTTAATACAAAATTCCGAAAATTATACTCCGACATCATATCGATCAGTCCCATCCAATATACTCAATATCAATCTCATCCAACTCGCCTTCCCAGAACGTGACCGAAATGGAATTGACATCCGCATCATAGTAGGAATCATGGTGGTTGTACCACTGATAGGACTGATAATCACTGGTATCAGACTCATACTCGTAATCCGGCTCGCCGTATGCTGTCTTAAAATCCTCCGCGGAGGAACCGAGCTGCAGCCCGTTCGGGAACTCGACCGTATAGACGCCATCCCAGTCCTCGCTCTCCAGCTCAAATCCGAACACCATGCTCTCCTCCAGCGGGAGCGCATGCTCCGTCTCATTTCCGATGAATACCGTGCCAAGCTCCGTGCCGTCCGACATGTAGACGTCCACGTCATAGAACTCGTCCTGATTGACATACATCTGCTTGTCTTCATCTTCAATATAAAAGCCCAACGCCTCAAAATCCGAGTAGGTCAACGGGAATGTCACCGTTGTTCCATCAATGATGATCGTCGGATCCGTAAAGCCCTCTCCCGGCGTCACATCCGGCAGCGGCGCTGTGGCGTTGCTTTCCTTGTCCTCGGGCGCCTGGGCGATCGCATCGTCATCATCCCGGACATCATCGTTGTGATCATCGTCATCATAATCATCATAATCGTCATGCTCGTCTGTGTCCGTGTCCTCGTAATCGCTGCCATAGTAGCCCCTATAGAACCCCTCCATGAAATCATCCTTGCCGCCGAAGACCGTCCACTCCAGAATGCCAAAGATCAGGTAAGCCACTGCAATGCCGAAGCCGACCCAGAGTAAAATGGTCGATGTCTTCGCATTGGACTTGTACTCCTGCGCATTTCCCTGCTGATATGCGCGGTTTGCTTTTCCGTTAAAGACCAGCGCGATGATACCAAGGATCATCGTGATGATGTTGCAGCCACAGCAGCAGAGGATCTCTAAAATGCCGAACACCATCTTCATGGCGTAGTTGTTCTTTAACGGCTGTCCGTCGTTCCCCATCGGCGTCCCGCCCACAGAATATCCCGGCTGCCCATAGACTGTCCCATAGCTCTGACTGCTCTGACCATAGCTCTGACCGTAACTCTGACTGCTCTGACCATAGCTCTGACCGTATGTCTGTGCGTCCTGACCTGCGGTCTGGGCGTTCTGTCCGTAACTCTGCGTGCCCTGACCTGCGGTCTGGGCGTTCTGTCCATAGCTCTGCGTGCCCTGCCCATAACCCTGGGCGTTCTGTCCGTACGTCTGCTGCTCCTGACCTGCGGTCTGGGCGTTCTGTCCGTACGTCTGCTGCTCCTGCGCGTTTTCCGTTCCGTACCCAAAGTTCTTGTTTTCGTCCATCCTTTTTTTCTCCCTCTCTTACCTTTTGTAATCCACATCGATCTCGTACAGCTCATCTTCCACAAAGGAGGCCTCTATCACCCGCCAGACAGGATCGTCCCCATCGCCCAGATACCAGTGATATTCTTTATAATAGGAATCCTCATCTGCCTCATCCGGTTCTCCGTATACCTCGATAAACTCCTCCGGCGTACTGTCAAACCCAAGCCCCTCACTCGTCTGAAAGGTCCAATATCTGTCACACTCGACGTCGAGATTCACACCGATAATATCACATTCCGCCAGCTCCTCGTAAGACGTGCCGTCATTGTAGAACCAACACCACATGACCTTCTTCCCGTCGTCGTTGTACATCTGGTCGATCCAATAATCACCCGGCCGCAGAGTAACCGTCCTTTGACTCTTTGCAAGATAAAAGCCATGGTCGATCATCCACTGATAATCCGTGGGAATATCGATCCGTGTGCCATCGACCCTGACGCAGGCGCCTGCCGTGCTGCCACCCATCTGTATGTAACCGATCGCATAGCATGCCAGGACAAGCAATGCCGTCGCCATCCCCAGTCCAAAGCCGATCCAAAGCGCGATGGCGGAAACCCTTGCCTGACGCTTGAAATCCTCCCAGCGTCTCTCCCGGTAGGAGGCGTTTGCCATTACCGTGTAGACACAGCCCACGATACCGCACACCAGGGCAGGAAACGCGCAGCAGAGCATCTCCAGGATGGAAAAGGTCAGCTTCATCCCGAAACGGTTCGGTATCGGTCTCCCGTTGGGATCAAAGGGCGCCATCCCATAGCCCATTCCCGGCTGTCCGTACGGCGGATAGCCATACGGCGTCTGTTGACTCGGCTGTCCGTACGGCGGATAGCCATAGCGATTTTCGTCCTGCATCCTTTGTTCCCCACTCTGCCATGTTATCCCTAAATGTTACATGCCTTTTTATTTTAGCAGAGCGCTTTCATTCTCACAAGTCTTTTTTTTCATACATTTTTTTCCATACAAAAGCCGGCAGGACAAAAACGGTTCCTCGACAGGAAAAGACAGGGGAATCTCCCGATGCCCCCGCCTTTCTGCCCTTTAGCTGACGCGCTTCACGATCAGCACAGTATCGCCGGCGGAAAGCTGCTTTTCCTTCCAGCCGTTCGTCTCCATGATGTCCTGTATCGTCGTGTGGTTTTCCTTCGCGATCTCCCAGAGATCATCCCCCTCTTTGGCGATATACCCGACCAGTCCCGGACTTGCCTTCAGCCGCTCCATATCCAAAGGCTCCTCCTCGATCTCCTCAATATTAGCGATCTGCCGCTCCTCAAACGCCAGAAGATCCAGATGGACGACCGCCTTGATCTCAATATGCTCCTGGTCGAGCATGACAGCCTGCAGCTGCTCGATACCAGGCTCAAGCTCCATGCGCAGCCCACGCTGCATCTGCGGCACCTCGATGAGCTGAGAGAACGGATAGATCTCCCGCACGGTTCCGACCGGCATATTGTCATCCGTCGTGATATAGAGCAGCTCTACTGTGATCGTCCCCTCCGCCTGGATCCCGTTTTCCGCCGGTTCCCTGCGCTCCAGGTTCACCTTTCCCTCACAGGCGCAGATCTGCAAAATCTTCTCCTGGCTCTCCGCAAGCTCCATCTGCTCCGCAATACGGCATTTTGCATAGTTTTTTACAAGCAAACGCTCCAGGGTGCGCTCCCTGCGCACGGGAGAAACATTTTTCTTCAGAGAATAAATGTCCGTCAAAAGCTCCAAATTCTCCTCGCGCCATACGCGGATATCCAGGCTTAGAGCAAGCTCAAGCACAAGGATGCGCTCCTCTCCGTCGTAATCCGGCTTTACCTCGACCTCCATCGAAAGCGGCGTCACTTTGATCTTGCAGACACCGTTTTCTTCCTCTACCTCGCAGTCCGTCCCGCACTCCAGCGGAACGGTAGTCTCATACCATTGCAGACGATCGGATTCCTCCTCCTCGCTGTAGAGCACGGCGATCAGCACCTCGCCCATGACCTGCGCCTTCCCTCCGCGGATATGGCTTTCCACATTGCGAAGCTCAATACTGCGCCACAGAATTTCCCGGACATTCGGCTTACTGGACGGCAGTACGACCTCGCTTTTCTGCCGGCAGATATCCCTGCTCGACAACAGGAGCGTCAATGCAGCCTCATGACCGATCCTCTGTTCGTACTCTTCGGAATCCGAAAATCCGGAGGTCAGCGTCTCGTCTACCTCCTCGTCCGCCGCCACCCGCAGCTCGACGACGGCGCGCACATTCAGCTTTCTGGAATTGATCACTCCGATCGTGATGTCCTCGATCTCCCCCGCAGCCGTGACCTTTTCAAACTCCTGTATGCCGTCCAGGTTCAGCTTTTCCTGAAACGGGATCTCGCCCTTTAAGCAGCTGATCTTCCCCTCGCTCTGCTCGCTCCGGTAGAGCACCCGGAAGGACAGCACGCCCTTGACCCATACCGCCCCGCTTCCGGCTTTCACCTCGTCAAAGCGAAGCTCCCCCTTTTCCCGCAGTACCTTCACGATATCCGGACGGTAATCCGGAACGTTGTAATCATCGTCCAGCGTGATCTGACTGACCGCAGATCCCTTTTCCTGTTTTCTATGTATCTTTACTTTCTCAAGCTCCAAAAAATATCCCCCATATCCGAATCTTTCTCCACATCTTATTCGGTCATGGGGGATATTATTCCTACTCTGTATTCCTTTTTGAAGCATGCGTCTCTTTGGTGTGATATCAGCACAATTTCATGCGGATATCTCTGGTAATGATATCGGAATAGCTGAACGACAAAAGCTGAGGCGGATTTTGCTCCTGCTTGTCATTGACCAGGATCGTGAATACGCTTGGGTATGCATTCTGAATGACACCCTCCTGAATATCGACCTTATTGCGACCGCGATCCAGCTGGATCAGCACCTTCCTGCCACACTGCTGATACACGGAAGCGCGTACCTTACTGATATCTTCCTGCTGCATAGTTCTACCTCCCTGCCCCGACCATTATAGTCATTAGCCGGAAACTATCCTGCTTTAGTCTATCACTGCATTAAATTTTTGTCAAATAAAATCCTGCTTCTCACTCAAATATTGTATTCTCACTGCGGCTCTCCGTCACGATCACGATATAAGGATAGCTCGGACTGGCGCTGGTCGTCTCTCCCTTCCGTGGTCCTACCAGCTCCGTATCAAACAAAATCGCATTGGAGGTCAGATAGCAGTCCTTGATGCGGATACTGTATCCGCCCGTCGCCTGCTCCCCATATCCCCGGATAATATAGAGCTGTCCGTCGTTCTCATAGGTCAGCTTAAAATCCGCCGATTTCTTTTCCTCGATCATCTGCATCAGCTCCTCCGGGATCGCGTCCTCCTCCACGATCCGGTAGTCCAGATCCGCGACCTTCGTCCCGTTGGTGTTCTGCACACTGCATCCGCAGAGGATGCCCGCACATACCGCAAGGAGCAGAAGCGCGCTCCTCTTTGTCCATACCCTCATGCCTCTTTCCCCCAGTCTTGACTTCTATCCAGATTTTATGCCATGGCGAACGGAAATATGAAGAATTTCGTTGACTTTCCCGCATTTCCCGATATAATAGAACGGAAGTATCAGAAGTTTGTCAGAGGGCTTCTCCGCCCGGAAAGGACCGCACCTATGTTACGGATCATTTTCGCACTGCTATTCGTCATTCTGTTTCTCATTCTCGGGATCCCAATCCTCGGAGCGGAATGGCTCATCGGAAAACGGAACCCCAAAGCAGCGGATCTCAGCCAGCTTCGGATCGTCCAGTGGGCGTTCCGGGTCATCCTTGCCATCTGCGGCACGAAAGTGACCGTCATCGGCGAGGAGAACGTCCCAAAGGATGAGCCCGTGCTGTATATCGGCAATCACAGAAGCTATTTCGACATCGTCATTACCTACGCACGCTGTCCGCGTCTCACAGGTTACGTTGCAAAGGATTCTCTCGAGAAAGTGCCGCTGCTTTCCTTATGGATGAAACGGCTGCATTGCCTTTTTTTGAATCGCGAGGATGTCAAGGAAGCGCTCAAGACGATTCTCACAGGCATTGACAATATCAAAAACGGCATCTCCATGTGTATCTTCCCGGAGGGCACGCGCAACACGACCGATGAGCTCATGCTCCCCTTTAAGGAGGGCAGTTTCAAGATGGCGGAGAAGACCGGCTGCGCCATTGTACCGATGGCGCTCACGAACACAGCGGACATTCTCGAAAACCATTTCCCGCGTGTGAAAGCGACGCACGTGATCTTAGAATACGGCAAGCCGATCTATATCAACGAGCTGGACAAAGAAACAAAGAAAAAACTCGGTGTGTACTGCCGGTCGATCATCGCAGAGATGCTGAAAAAAAACGAGGCGGCCTCCGAATAGTATTTATTTTACCAGCTCCTTTACAATATCCGTAAACCCCATGAAATGGGACGCCTTCACAAGAATGGTGTCCCCTTTCTTTTTGTAGTCCATAAGCGCTGCGATCAGGTCCTCCTTTGTCTCCGCTTCCATGATCTCCGTCCCCGGGCTGCATGCTCTCACCTCGCGCGCCAGCTCCGCGGAGAGCGGTCCCATACAAAACAGCGCATTGATGCCCTTCCCGGCAAAATGGCGGCCGACCGCCGCATGTAATTCACGCTCCTGTTCGCCCAGCTCCCCCATATCGCCGAGCACGGCAATGCTTCTTCCGGACGCCTTCGCCAGCACATCCAGCGCTGCCATCATCGAGACCGGATTCGCATTGTAGCAGTCGTCGATCACAGTGATCCCGTCCTTTTCCAGGACATTGTCCCTTCCGGCGATCGGGCGCACCTGACTGATCCCGCGCCGTATTTCCTCCATCGACAGTCCCATCTGTCTGCCGACAGCGGTCGCCGCAAGCGCATTGTAGATGTTATGCTCCCCGGCAAGGGGAACCTCAACAGAAAATTTTTCCCCGTCTGCGTGGATCGTCACCCTCGTGCCGGACAGTCCCAGCGGCTCTACGTCGGCTGCATAGACCTGTTTCTCTGCCAGGCGTTTGTTCGTGCCGTCCTCCTGCCTTGCCTCCTTTGCCTCCCGCCCGATCCCGTAAAAGACGGTCGGTCTGCCGTTTGCCTGCCGTTTGTCACAGAGCTTGTCGTCATCCCCGTTGAGCACGGCAATCCCGCCCGGCGCAAGATGGGCAAAGCTCTCGGTCTTCGCCTGCAGGATGCCGTCCCTCGTGTGCAGATTCTCCAGATGACACAGTCCGATATTGGTGATCACACAGATATCCGGCTGCGCCATCGCCGCCAGCCGGTCCATCTCCCCAAATTCCGAAATCCCCATCTCAAGCACTGCGACCTGATGCTCCTTCCGAATACGCAGGATCGTGAGCGACAGTCCGATCTCGTTATTATAATTTCCCTCCGTCTTTAACACGCGGTATTTTTGCGAGAGCACCGATGCGATCATCTCCTTGGTGCTGGTCTTACCCACGCTCCCGGTAATTCCCACAACCCGGATGTCCAGGGACTCGCGGTAGTACCGTGCGATCTGCTTTAATGCCTGCTCCGTCGATCTTACGAGAATATACGGTCCCGCCGGGTCGATCAGCGCATGCTCCGAGAGCACGGCGCGCGCCCCCTGTGAAAAGACTGCCGGAATAAATTCGTGTCCGTCCACGCGCGCACCCTTGATAGGGATAAACAGAAAGCCAGGCTCCACCTGACGGCTGTCTATGACGACTCCCTCCACGCTCTGACGCCTCTGCTCCTCGCTGCCGTGACAGATGCCGCCACACGCGCGCGCGATCCGTTCCAAGGTCATATGTTCCATATCTGTCTCCATTTTCTCCTATTCTTTCCTTCCGGTCCGTCAATTGGGATATCGTTTCAACGAGATCTCTATGATCTTCTCGCACAGTTCCCCGAAGCTGACGCCGACTGCCGCCGCCTCCTGCGGAAGCAGACTGGTCGGCGTCATGCCGGGGAGCGTGTTCGCTTCCAGACAGTAAACCGCACCGTCCTTTCCAAGCAGAAAATCCGACCGCGAGTAGGTGTCCAGCCCCAGCACGCGCGCCACTTGCTCCGCATAGCGCTGCATCTGCTCCGAAACGCTCTGCGGCAGATCTGCAGGACAGGTCTCCACAGCGCTTCCCGCCTTATATTTGTTCTTATAGTCATAAAAGCCCTCGATCGGAGCGATCTCGATCACGGGCAGCGCCTGATAGGATATCACACCCACGGAAAACTCACGACCTTCAATGTACTCCTCCACGACCAGCGTATCTTCCCAGCGAAACGCCTCTGCAAGCGCCGCCGAAAGCTCCTCCTGCGTGCGGGCGATCGACACTCCGATACTCGATCCGCCACAGCAGGGCTTTACCACACAGGGAAGCGATATGTCAAGCTCCCCAAGGTCCTTTGCCTGCTGCCCTCTTGCTAACACAGTCCCCCTTGGCGTCGGGATCCCGTTTTGCAAAAAGAGCTGCTTGGCAATGCCCTTATCCATCGCAAGCGCACTTCCAAGATACCCGGTTCCGGTATAACGAATCCCAAACAGATCGAACGCCGCCTGCAGCCTTCCGTTCTCTCCGTTCTCCCCGTGCAGCGCCATGAACACCACATCCGCCTTCCGGCAGAGCTCGATGACGTTCGGTCCAAAGAAAACGGCGGAGGAATCCTTCCTGGCTGCCTTCACCTTTTCCAGATCCGGCGCGACCTCCGGAATGTCGGACACCTGCACGCTGACCTCCCTGGTCCGGTCGAAGATGCCGTCCAAGGACTGTCCTGCCTCCCCGAATCCCATGTAGACATCCAGCAAAATGACCTGATGCCCTCTCTCTCTCAATGCCGCTGTCACGCGCTCCCCCGTCTTAAAGGACACATCGCGCTCTGTGCTAAGCCCTCCGGACAAAACGACGATCTTCATACCTGCTGTTCTCCTTTTCCAAAGCATTTTCTCGCTCCATAGTAAACCTTTTTTCCCTTTCTGACAAGAAATTCTGACAAGAAATTCTGACAAGAAAAACGAATTCACCCTCCGACAGAGAGACGGCTTGACTGGCAGCGTCCACACGGCAGCTCCCTTCCTTATTTTGCTCGAATACTACACGCTTACCATACGCCTTCCGGCTTCTCCTCTTCCGCCAGTGCATGGAGCCATAAAAAAATCTGTCTCTCCATCAGATCCTGCTGCCGGATCATACTTCCATATAAGTAAATGTCATCCTTCAGCTGCTGGTTCCTGCCGTTTTCTATTTTCTGCAGAATTTTTTTCAAAATCTGCATTCTTGCCACATTGTATGTATAATTTCTGTCAATATAATCTGTCAACTGTTTGCTCTGCTGTAACAATTGCAGCATGCTCCCCTGCTCTTCTCTTTTGTATGTGTTTTTCTTCATGTACCTTGTTTGCCATGTGGAACGCTGTACATTACAATTATAGTAATATTTTTTGTATTTCACATCTGCGTTTCGCGTATCTTGTGTGCAGAAAGCTTGCCTGCCCGGGATAGCAAATAAGAAAAAGCCAGAAAACATAGGCATTCTGTCCTCTGTTCCCTGGCTTTTTTTCTGTTGCGGTCAAAATCCTTGACGTTTAATATTCTGGCTCGATCAGACCATAGGTGTTCCCTTTTCTCTTATATACGACATTGACCTGCTCCGTCTCCGCATTGATAAACACAAAGAAATCATGTCCCAAAAGCTCCATCTGGACGCAGGCATCCTCCGCGTACATCGGCTTCATGGAAACCTTCTTGGTACGGATGATCTTGATCTCCTCGTCCTCCTCAGACACTGCGTCCAGAAATTCCTGTCGGAAGACCGCATTTGCATTCTGCTGCTTTGTCACGATCTTTGTGCGATATTTCTTCAGCTGGCGTTCAATGACTTCCTCCACCAGATCGATGGACACATACATGTCGTTGCTCACCTGCTCGGAACGAATGTAGCTGCCCTTCACAGGAATCGTGACCTCAACCTTCTGACGCTCCTTCTCCACGCTGAGCGTTACATGCACGTCTGTGTCCGGCGTAAAGTATTTTTCCAGCTTATTCAGCTTATTTTCTACGGCTGCCTTCAGCCCTTCCGTCAGTTCGATATTCCTTCCTGTGATCTTGATCCTCATGGCATCTGTCCCCCTGTCGATATATTTCGGTACTTTTCTTCATTATACCATAATCTTCCATTATAGCAAGAAAATATATCCAAGCTATCTCTTTTTTCAGATAATTCCCCTGCTGTGACATCGTCTTATCCCAGTGTCAATGCCAGATACCCGTCCGCAGGCAGCTTCGCATGCGCCATCGCCTCCGGCAGCCACACCATCCCTGCCATCCGCCCGCTGCGCAGCCTCCTTGTCCCTGTCTCTGCGAGTAATTGCCGCGCGATGCCTCTGAGCTCCTCCCTCGTAAGCGATGTCTCCCATACGTCCAGCGTATCGCCGGAAACCTCGTACATCAGGATATCCCTTTTCTCCCGCTGCGTCAGCAGGAACGCGCCGCCGCCGCATTTTGCACTCAGCCCGATCGCATACTGCACCGCGGTCTCATCCCAGCGCACATATCCCTCGCCCTGATATCTGTCATCCCGAAGCTGCACATACGTCTGCGCATCGACAGGCTCCATCGCAGCCGCAAGCTCCATCGCACTGACCTCCTCGCCCGCGTCCGACACTTCCGGCATGCTTGCGGAAAACGCTCTGCGAAACCCCTGCTTCTCGTAATAGCGCATCAGCGGTTCCTCCGCAGGGGCAAGCAGGAGCGGCATCCGGTATTTTTGCTGCGCAAACGCGAGAATACGCCCTGCCAGACCTTTTTTGCGATATGCGGGGAGCGTTGCCACAGCATAGACATAACGCGCGTCGCGATAATCCCCGTCCAAAAAATACTGCACTGGAAGGAAGCTTGCCATGGACACGATCTTTCCATCCTGCCAGATCACCAGCATATTATCCTCCGTCATCCGATGCTCCAGATAAAACCGGACATAGGACTCATCATCTCCGAAGCACGTCTGCCATATCGTTTGTATCTGCCCGCCGTCACGTGTTCTGTCCGCAAAGACAACATCGCTCTCCACGGCAGCATATTTTCTGAACAACCACTCCGGGTAATAAGAAAGCTTTGCCTTGCGCAGCCCCGGATCCCCGGCGTCCTCCTCGCGGTTGATATACCGGTAGCCCTCACAGGCGTGGAGCACAAATTGCCGGTTGATCATCGGGTAGGCGCCCTGCATATCCGGAAACGCCTTCTCAAAGTGGACGACAAACATCTCCTCATTCATGGGTTCCCCCATCGTGAAGGCGACGATCTCTCCCTCTCTACGCAGCACGCCGCCGACCAGACCGAGCTCCTCCATATGATCGAACGCCTCGTGGAGCACCAGGATCTCCTCATCCATCGCTCCGTTCCACTTCTCCTCGCGCATACGGATCCACTGGTATGTCATTGTGCGGCACTCCTCCAGATTGTCTTCCGTCATCGGCTCATACGACCAGTCACCGCCGTCTTGAAAGCGCGCGATGTGGTTCCGCTTGCCATGCATTTTTTTGCCGGAGAGCGTTGCAAGCTTCTCTCTGTCATAGATATAATCAAAATCGTCCCGATCCGCCTCGATCAGGAACTGCCCCGGAAACCAGTCCAGCATCTGACGCCGCCACTCCTCGTCCAGCGGAGCGATCGACAGTCTTTTCCCCTGCTTCCGGCATTCCGCCCGCAGAAGCTCGATCACAGCTTTTTTGTCTCCGCCTCCTGCCGGACAGGCATACCACTCCTCCCCATGGATCTGATAACGCAGCACCAGGCACCCGCAGAGCTTCGCCACCTGCGCCCTGTAGTAGGCGCGCCAGACAAAATTGTTTGCAAAGGTATATTCGCATGCATACAGGTGGTCCTGTGCATACATCTCATCCATCCATGCTTTGTCCGCCATCGTGATCTCATGAAACTCGATTTTCATCGTCTCCATCAATGATACTCTCCATCCATATAGTATATCTATGGCAGACCTTCTTTATCCGCCTTCTTCATCATTGCCATGCCTTCAACGCCTGATAGACTGCCAGCGTCCCCTCGTCGTCCGCATCGCTGAGCCAATAGGTCCCGTCCGCTGTCTCCAGGCGTAAAAATTCCCCGTTCTGCGGATCCATACAGACCTCCACGTTTCCCTCATTGCGAATGCGGAAGGTCCCCTTTGCCAGATGTTCCATTCCGCTTCCGTTCACCTTGCTCCACGAGGGATGCTCCTCCACAAGCTCAACAGACACGATCTCTGTCAAAGGGATCTCATATTCCACCTTCCAGTGCTCCGCCACGAGCATATCCTGCTCCACGGCAAGCGCGACCGGCGTGAACTCCTCCACGAGCACGAGCAGACAGGAGCCCGGAACAAGGAGAAGCAGCAGCGCTGCGCAGAATGCCGTGATCCCGAATCCCACAGGATGACCCATATTGAAGGTCGTCCCTATGCCGTAGCGCTTTGCCACCAGAATATGCCGGTCCTGCTTGTTGGAATAGATCAAACCGCCCAGATACCAGTGCGCATCCGAGCCGTCCTCCACCTCTCGCAGCGCCTGGTAGCGCACATTGACCTGTCCGATCGCATACAGGGCGGCAACCACGGGAAGCAGACTAAAGATCGTATATCCGACGGCGCCCCACAGCAGCCACGCTCCCGCACGGTCGAACCGCGCGAGCCAGATTGCCATGACGATCGTAAAGAACGCATTCATCCACGCGAGCACAAGCCACATGTTTTTCCAGATGTGCTTCCTTGCACGCGCATAGTTAAGGTTCACCTCGCTGTCCGTGCTGATGACCTCCGTCTTCTGGCGGTCCATCCACACGGCGACGCCGTAAAATAAAAACGTGCAGACCGCAAAGGCGATCACAGTGAATACGAGAGCGGAAAGCTCCCCGCTCCCCGGGAGGAACAGACTGCAGACCGCCGCTCCCGCACTGAGCACTATCGGCGGAAGAAACGGAAGCAGGTGCACGCAGCGGATCACGCCCGCCGCCTTCAGCTCCACAAGCACCTTCTCCCGTTCCTCCTGCTCCCATCCCCGCGCCGCCTTATATGCTTTCACAGCCCTGCTTGCCTTCACATACGGAATGAACGGAACCACGATCACAGCCATGAGCCACAGCATCCATATCGTGTACACGATCGAAAAATACGGAAGAAAAAAGGTTTCTATCGGAAGAAGCGCCATGACGATCACATAGCGTTTCAGCGTCTTCTGATATCGCGATATGAGCGACTGGATTTCCGGATCCGCGATCTGCTCCGGCTTCATCGTCGTTCCGAAGCAGTGTCCGTTCTTTGCCTTTCCCTCGCTCCGCAGTACAAAGTACAGGATGAACACGGACGGATACATCGTCACCCCAAATATGATCTGCAACAGCATTTTCCTTCCTCCTCTCAGTCTGCATTTCCCCGATAGATCCTCGCACACAGCTCCAGAAGCTCCCGTTCGGACATCCCTCCGATCTTTGCCTCGGAGATCACGCGCGCAAGCGTATCTCTCGCCTCCCTTGTCAGCCCCTGCCTCCCCGCGAACACGTCCCGCACCCGCGCGCCGTTTCTCCCGTTCGCAACGATATACCCCTCCTGCTTGAGGAGCTGGTACGCCTTGTTCACAGTCATCGAATTGATGCCCGCTTCCTGCGCCAGCGCCCGCACGGTCGGAAGCTGTTCCCCGGGCAGAAGCCTCCCGTCTGAAATGCCCAGCACGATCTGGTTGCGGATCTGTTGATAAATCGGAATATCGGAGCTGTCATCGATCGCAATTATCATCTGCCGCCTCCTTTGTATTATTTATAGTAATACAAATAATACAGACTGTCAAGTACCCTTATCTCTCCTTTCCACGCCGCCATCGGCTCACTGTTCCCAAAACGATCATCATCACGACGCACTCCGCCAAAGGAACGGCTAAAGCCGTCCCCCATTCTCTGTAAATTTCTTCCACAGTCGACATGTTGCGGAGCAGGGAATTCTGCACAAGCCCCACGCATCCTCCCAGGACTGTCATCTGCAGCAGAACGGGACACGCATCTCTGGAACGCATCCCGCGCCATGCTGCAAACAAGAACAGTACCGTCTGTACCGCCGCTCCTATCCAATTGATCCGATACACAAACGGTCCAAGGCTTTGAAGCTGCAAATCAAACGGAAGCCGTCCTGCCGCGATCATTTGTATACTATAGAGCATCACTCCCACGCAACCGCATGTCACCGCAAGGCTTGCCGCTCCGACAAGCCACTTCCATCCTGCCGGTCCCTGTCTCTGTTCCTCCCAGAAAAAAGCGATGCACGCTCCCGCTCCGAGCAGCGGCTGGATCACATAGATGAGCTCCTTCGGAACATCCCCATAGTTCCACAAAAGAACGGCAAGTCCCGCCGCGAGCACGAGCGCAAAAAGCAGGAACAGCGACCGGCTCCGGTTCTCAAAGCGGCTCCGCACCTTGCGCATATAGTCGATTTCCTTTTGCTCCGCCTGCTGCGAGACAATCTCTGTCCCCCTCATCTGCTCCACCAGATCCCGGCACGCACTGCATGTTCTTACATGCTCGTCCACCAGCCTGCGACTGGACGGAGAACAGATCTCATCCAGATACGACGGCAGCAGATCCCTTATGACCTCACAATTCCATTCACTCATGTTCCTTCCTCCTCTCCAACAGCCATTCCTTTCCTCTGAAAAAATTGACGCGCGCCCAGTTCTCACTCCTTCCCAGAACCTCACCGATCTCCCGGAATGACAGATCCCCTATCACCCTCAGGTATATGACCTCCCGCATCTGTGCCGACATCTGCTGCATCTCCTTGAGCACCTCCAAAAGCTCGATCCGGGTCAGCGCCTCGCGTTCCGTGTCTGCCAAATCTGCGCGCCCCTGTTCCTCCATCTCCTTGGGGATCTCCCTTTTCCCCTTCTCCCAATGCCGGTACAGCAGGTGCTTCGCGATCTGGCACAGCCACACGGATACCTTGCAGCTGCCATCGTAACGCCCGATCGACCGATAGGCCTGCAGAAACGTTTCCTGTGTCAGATCCGCGGCAAGCTCTGCATCCTTACAGCGCGCATAAAGGAAACGATATACGATTTTTGCATTTTCCCGATATAGTTCTTCTATGTGGCTCCCTCCCTTCCCCTATATATCCGTTTTTTCGTCCTTTCATTACAACATTCAGACCATTTCTTTCCGATATGCGCCACGCTCCTGCATCCTGCCATGTCGCATGTGTCAATTCGACCCTTACCGACATATGAGAAACCAAGCTCAACCGGAAGGACGCAGCCGGCTGCCGCACATCTGACCATTCTTCAGCCGGCGTAAGAAAACAACGGAACCCCAGCCTGCCAGGCAGGCGTGGGGTTCCACGCTTTTCCGTTATCCTATTCCCCGCTATCGGCATCCAGCCATCCCGTCTCATAGTGATTGGATGCATTCCACAAGATCCACTCCTCATACCCGGCATCACGGACCGCCTGAATCTGCGCCTGTATTTCCTCCCGCTCATATGCGATGTGCCCGTCCACCCAGTTTGCCGTGAATGCCTGCAGCCAGGGGCGTACCACAGCCCGCTCCTTCTCATCCACTCCCCGAAGCTCCTCCCCGGAATCCTGCAGCGCGGCAAGTACCGTCTCATACGGCTTTGCATCCGGCACCTCCAGCCCAAACACCCCCGGACCATAGTGGGACGGATAGACCATCGGACTCAAAACATCCGCGACATCGCCAAGCCTCGCATAATTCTGACCGACCCGCTCCACATCCACAGCGCTGCCGATGATCGTTCCGAACACATCCGCGCCGACGGCAACGCCCTTGTCGTGCAGCCGGTCCGCGGCGTACTGTAAAAATTCCGTGATCGCCTGCTCCTTCGGATAAGTCGTCAGATCCACGCCGTAATCCGCCTGCTCCGCGTCCTCCCCCACAGGAAACCGGACATAGTCGAACTGGATCTCATCGAATCCCTGCGCAGCCGCCTCCTCCGCCACATCTACCAGATACTCCCACACCTCCTCGCGATAGGGATTGACAAAGGCGATCCCGTTCGCGTCCGTCACCGGTGTTCCGTCCGTCTTTCGCAGCGCAAGCTCAGGATCACTTGCAAGATAGGGATCCTTAAAGCACACGATCCGGGCAATGGTATAGATCTGATGCTCCTTCAGCTCTGCCATCATCGCTCCCATATCCGGGATATAACCGATGCATGCCCCCAGTTTCTGCGCCTGCTCCAGATCCATTTCATAGGTAATGTTCCCGTCGTCGTTCTTGACATCGATGACCATCGCATTCAGCTCCGTCTCATCCGCCATCTGTATCAGCTCTGACATCCTGGCGCTTCCGGCGACAGGTCCGGTCACATAGATGCCGCGCACCCTGACATGATCGTCCCGCCAGCTCTCGGGCAGCCGATCCTGCATTTCCTCCGTCTCCGGCTCCTCCGTCACAGTTTCTATCGTTTCCCGCTCTGTGTCCTGCTCTGCTGCCTCCGGCTCCTCTGTCCCCGTCCCGGCAAAAACCCGATCCGTCGTCTCCGTACCGCCTTCCACAGAAAAGCTTTCACTCTGCACGGAGGTACACGCCGCACACGTCATACCAAGGAAAACAAACCCGCACAGACACGCGCATACTCTTTTTATCCTTTGCATGATTTTCTTTCTCCTTATCTCACCCGACAGAGATCTTTGTGATCTCGGGGTATTCCTCTGTAAGCCCGGAGATATCCAGATACCTCCCCGTCGCTTTCACCATGATATGAAGACTCATGCTTTCCCCATGGTGTTTGATCTGCGATCTCAAAATATGCCCCTCGTACTTTTCCTCCAGCACCTCGCACGCACGCGCCGCCAGCGAACCTGTGTGCTCCGAACCGAGATACTCGATCTCGATCTGGTGCACCTCCCGGATGATATGCGGCAGCTTTCCTCTGCGCCCCAGGAAAATCTCGACCAGGACCACGAGCAGGGTCGTCGCGATCCCAAGCACATACATGCCGGCTCCGATCGCCATTCCGACGCCAAGCGTCGCCCAAATACCGGCGGAGGTCGTCACTCCGCTGACGCTCTTGTTGCGCGCAAAGATCACACCGGACCCCAAAAAGCCGATCGCAGCAACCGTACCCGCAGCGATCCTGGACGGATCCAGCCGGACATACTGCCCGAGCACGTCCGAAAACCCGTATTTGGAAAGCACGATCATGAGCGCCGACGACACGGCCACCAGCACATGGGTCCGAAGTCCCGCCGTTTTTCTCCGGCTCTCCCGCTCATATCCGATCGCGCAGCCGCATAGACCCGCAAGAAGGATCCTCGCCATCCATTCCAGCTCCTGTACGATCCCGGATGCAAAATACGCCGTCATTGCCTTGTCCATCAGCCTCTCCTCTCACATGTCCCGCAGATCACTCTCCGGTTTCCTCTCTGTAGCCCGCCGCTTCCCGGATGTAATACTGCACATTGTCCTTATTCCAGGCGATCTCCTTCTCCGTCACCTGCCTTACGACCTTTCCCGGTCTTCCGACCACCACGGAGCCGTCCGGTATGACGGCTCCCTCCGTCACAAGAGCGCCCGCGCCGATCACGCAGTCCCTCCCGATCACAGCACGGCTCATGACGATCGCCCCCATACCGATCAGCGTATTGTCCCCCACGGTACAGCCATGTACGATCGCACTGTGTCCGACCGTGACGCTGCGTCCGATCGTCACATCCGTCTCCTTTTCCACGTGGAGCACGCAATTATCCTGAATGTTAGTGCCTGCCCCAATCGTGATCCTCCTGTTATCCGCGCGGACCACAGCGTTGAACCAGATATTGACCTCATCGCCGAGCTCGACGTCCCCCAGGACGAC
>CANRBT010000022.1 GCA_947628935.1 uncultured Roseburia sp.
GGGCAAAAGCAGAGAGCGGCTGTGGCGCGGGCGATGATCACGGATCCGAAGCTGATTTTGGCGGACGAACCGACGGGGGCGCTGGACTCCCGGGCGGCGGACGAGCTGCTGCAGCTGTTTGGCGAGGTCAATGCACAGGGGCAGACGATCTTGATGGTGACGCACTCGGTCAAGGCGGCGAGCGTGGCAAAGAGGGTGCTGTTCATCAAGGACGGCGAGGTGTTCCACCAGATCTTCCGCGGGGAAGATACGAACGAGCAGCTGTACCAGAAGATCTCCGATACGCTGACATTGCTTGCGACAGGAGGGAGAGGAAAATGAAGATCGGATTTTATCCAAGGCTTGCGCTGCGCGACATACGAAAGAACCGAAGGATGTTCCTGCCTTATCTTCTGACCTGCACAGGCATGGTGATGATGTTCTATATCATCATGGCGCTCGCTGTGAGCGATGTGGTCTCGGCTCTGCACGGGGCGGGAACGCTGCAGTCGATCTTTGCGATGGGGAGCTGGGTCATTACCGTATTTTCGGGTATTTTCCTGTTCTACACCAATTCGTTCCTGATCCGGCGGCGGAAAAAGGAGTTCGGGCTTTACAATATCCTCGGCATGGGGAAAGGCAATATTGCGCGCATCCTGCTCTGGGAGACGCTGTTCATCGGGCTGGGCGCTGTCTGCGTCGGTCTGTTTGCCGGGATCTCGCTCTTTAAGCTGGCGGAGCTTGGGCTGGTCAACATCCTGCACGAGGAGATCGCCTATGACCTGACTGTGTCTGCCCTTGCGATCAAAAGAAGCCTGCAGGTGTTTGGCGTGATCTTCCTTTTGCTGTTCCTGCACTCGGTCCTGCAGGTGCGGCTGACCAGCGCGATCGCCCTGATGCGCAGCGAGAACCTGGGGGAGAAGCCGCCGAAGGGCAACTGGTTCATCGGACTTGCAGGAGCCGGGCTGCTCGCGGCAGCGTATTACCTGGCTGTGACGATCCGGGACCCGATCATGGCGCTGGTGGTCTTTATGGAAGCCGTGATCATGGTGATCGTGGGGACTTATCTGGTGATGATCGCAGGCTCCGTCTGCTTCTGCCGTCTGCTCCAGAAAAACAGGCGTTACTACTACAAGCCGAGCCATTTCGTGTCGGTGTCCTCCATGGCATACCGGATGAAACGCAACGGCGCGGGGCTGGCGTCCATCTGCATCCTGGCGACGATGGTGCTGGTGATGATCTCCTCTTCGGCATGCCTGTATTTCGGGGAGGAGGATGCGATAGAGGAGCGCTATCCGCGGGATATCAACCTTACGTTCTATCTGGAGCAGCCCGCCGACTGCTCGGATGCGCATCTGCAGGCGCTGCGGGAGGGGATTGCGGCGGAGCTTGCGGCGCGCGGCACGGAGCCGGAGAACGGTTATTTTTGCCGCAACGCCCGGTTTGCCGGGATGCTGCAGGACGGCGTCGTGTCGCTGACGGTCTTCCGCTATGATAACATGACGGATGAGTTCGAGTCCCTGCGTCTGTTTTACCTGATGCCGCTGGAGGACTACAACAGGATGATGGGGACGGACGAGACGCTGGCGGACGGGGAGATCCTGCTCTACGCAAACAGGAACGGATATGAGGGGAAGGAGATCACGTTCCCCGACGGACGCGTCTATCAGGTCAAAAAGCGCGTGGAGACCTTCCCGGGCAACGGCGAGATGAACATGAACATCATATCCGGTATCGGGGTCGTCGTGCCGGATTTCGACGGGAGCGTCAGGGGGCTGGATGAACTGGCTGCGTTTTCCGGCGACCGTCTGCTGCAGCTGTGCTGGACGTGGAATTTCGACACGGGGCAGGAGAGCGACGCGCAGATCGCACTGTATCACGAGCTTGCGCAGCTTTTGCCCGACCCTGCGCTCAAGGAGAGGCTGGGCTACGCGTCCGTAACGCTTGGCGGTCAGGCATATGAGAGGGAGGATTTTTATGGTCTGTTCGGCGGTCTGTTTTACATCGGCATCCTGTTGAGCATCGTGTTTCTCCTTGCCGCAGTGCTGATGATCTACTATAAGCAGATCTCGGAGGGGTACGAGGATCAGGCGCGGTTTGAGATCATGCAGAAGGTCGGCATGACGAAGAGGGAGATCAGAAAGAGCATCAACGCCCAGATCCTGACCGTGTTCTTTCTGCCGCTGGCGCTTGCGGCGGTACACACGGCGTTTGCCTTCCCCATCATACAAAAGCTCATCATGGCGTTCAACATCTTCAATGTGAAGCTTTTGGCAGCTACCACGGGGATCAGCGTCGTGGTGTTCGGCGTGTTCTATGCCGTCGTGTACCGGCTCACCTCCAACGCGTACTACCATATTGTCAGCAGTGCGCAGGAGGAGGGATGAGGCTGCGGATGCGCAGGATCGCGTTTCTGGCTGCATTCTGGGGCGGGATGCTCCTGGTGGCCGTGATCGCAATCCCTGTCGGCATCTGCTTTGGGGTGATCTCGCTGATCGAACGGATGCTGGAGCTTATCCTGCAAAAGAGGAACGCACATGACAGGAAGTGACGGAACAGAGTCGGATCTTTCTGCGAAAATCAAGATATAGTAATAGGAAGGGCAGTCTGCCACATAATATGAATACAGGGGGTCCGGAGCGCCATTTTAGGGAAAGATTTGTTAGATATTTTGCATAAAATACTGGACAGAAACAAAAATATTTTGTAATATATCAGTAGTACGAGGTGGTTTTGTCCTTTTTTACACGAAAAAGACAAAATATTTGCCAGATGAGTTACTGTTTTCAGAAAAAAAGGATAAAAGGGGGAACTATTCAAATGGTAATGGCGTTCAGAAACTTGAGCATCCGGTTTAAGATCCTGGTCCCGGTAGCGCTTCTGGGTATCCTGATGTTCGCAATGGGTATTTTTGCTCTTAAGAGCACGAATCAGATCATGTCGACCAGTGAGGATATTTCGGGTAACTACGCGATGAAGATCGAGAAGCTGGGCGATATCACATCGGCGTATCAGACACTCCGCCGCGTGGCGTTCGCACACATCGTGGCAGAGGGCGATACGGAGCTTCAGGGCGTGCTGCTCGACGAGGCGAACCAGCTGAAGGATAAGATCAACACGACCTGCGACGAGTATGAGGCGCTGATCGTTGCGGAGGATATGCAGCAGATGTTCGATTCCTTCAAGCAGCACTATGCGGATTACCTTGTCATCTATGACACGATCCTGGATGACAGCGCCAAGGGCAATATGGAGGAGGCGACGCAGCTCGCCAATGTCGACCTGAAGGAGGCGGGCACGAACCTGACCGCCGAGATGGAGGAGATGGTCAATAAGAACAAGACCGATCTCGAGAGCGCAGTGGTGCATCAGAATCAGGTGTACAAACAGGTCACCATCAGCATCATCGCCCTGTTCGTGATCGCGGCAGCGGTTCTGGTCTATGTGGTATGGGTGAGCTGGAAGTGGTGCGTAAAGCGTCTGATCAACATCAACAAGCAGCTCCGCGACGTCATCGCGACGATCGACGCCGGCGAGGGAGACCTGACCAAGCGTGTGCAGTGCTTCTGTACGGATGAGATCGGCACGCTGGCGAACGGTATCAACACCTTTATCCAGACGCTGCAGGGCATCATGGGACAGATCAATTCCAGCTCCGGTCAGCTGGGCACGATCGTGAACCTGGTATCCGATAAGGTTTCGACGGCAAACGATAATTCCTACGACATTTCCTCCGTCATGGAGGAGCTGTCCGCATCCATGGAGGAGATCTCCTCCGCGCTGACGAACATCAAGGAGAACGTCGGCGTTGTGGATGACAATATCATCGAGCTTTCCGACGCGTCCCAGGGTCTGTATGACTATGCGACGGGCATGCAGAAGCGCGCGGAGGATCTGGAGCAGAACGCAGTGGAGAACAAGCAGACGACGAGCAATGTCGTCAACGACATCATCGGTCAGCTGAAGCAGGCGATCGAGAGCAGCAAGAGCGTCGACCGCGTCAACGATCTGACGAACGAGATCTTGAGCATCTCCAGCCAGACCAACCTGCTGTCCCTGAATGCATCCATCGAGGCGGCGAGAGCGGGCGAGGCGGGACGCGGATTCGCAGTCGTGGCGGATGAGATCAGCCAGCTTGCAAATTCCAGCCGTGAGGCGGCGAACAACATTCAGACGATCAACAATATGGTCATCGAGGCCGTGAACGAGCTGATCAAGAATGCAAATTCGATCGTGGACTTCATCAACGAGACGATCCTTCCGGATTACGACGGATTCGTCAACGCAGGCAAGCAGTACAACGAGGATGCGGTGCATGTCAACGGCATCGTGACACGGTTCAACGATATGTCGATCAACCTGAAACAGCTGATGGAGAGCATCACGGATTCCATCAACGGTATCAATACCGCTGTGGATGAGAGCACGAACAGCACTGCAAACGTGGCGTCTAACACGTCTGATCTCGTGAAGGATATCACAGAGATCGCGAACGCGATGAACGACAACAGGCAGATCGCAGGAACCCTGACGGAGGAGGCGGACAGGTTTGTCAAGTTCTAAGGGGAGCTGCATTGGCTGCATAACAATGCTACATAGAAATGATATGAGGGAATGCTTATGTATGGTCCAGCAGAAATAGCAAAAAGATATTCAGATGCAGGTGCGGGAAAAACAAAGCTGGCTCTGCCAAAGATGTTTGTGCTTGCAATGTTCGCGGGAATGTTCATCGCGTTTGGAGCATTTGGCAGTCAGGTGGTTTCGGTAGGGGCGGAGATCCCCGCCGTCGGAAAGCTGCTCGGCGCACTGGTCTTTCCCGTGGGACTGCTCATGGTGATCATGGCAGGTGCAGAGCTCTTTACCGGTAACAGCCTGATCATCATCTCCGTATTGGACGGCAAGGCTACCGTGAAGGGCATGCTCCGGAACTGGGTCGTCGTATACCTGGGGAATTTTGTGGGGAGTATTTTCGTCGCGGCGATCCTGACCTACGGTCACGCATATTCCCTGTTCGACGGGAAGTTGGCGGAGTCTGTGGTGGCGACGGCGCAGACAAAGGTCATGCTGTCACTGCCGGATGCGTTCCTTCGCGCGATCCTGTGTAATATACTGGTGTGTATCGCGGTATGGATCTCTTTTTCCGCAGAGGATGTGGCAGGAAAGATCTTAGGGCTGTATCTGCCGATCATGCTGTTCGTTGTTTCCGGCTATGAGCACTGCGTAGCGAATATGTACTTTATTCCGGCAGGGATCTTTGCATCCGGCGAGTACGGCATCGCGGCGGATGCGCTCAACTGGACGGCGTGCTTTGTGAATAACCTGCTGCCGGTCACGATCGGAAATGTGCTTGGCGGCGTGTGTGTGGTAGGACTGGGGTATTTCTTCGCATACCTGCATCGCGCGCCGAAGGCAAAGGCAGCGGAACCGACACAGGTGGTGGACACAGGCAAGAAGGAGTTAATGGATCTGAGCGCGAACCAGAATATCGTGGGTATCACGACATTTTCCGAGAACGCCGTGCCAATCTCCGATTTTTCGCCGTTTGCACCGGAGCCGCGTGAACCGCAGGCTCGTTCCATCGAGGTCATGCTCAACGGCGCGACGATCCGTATTCCGAACGAGGCGGATCCTGCGCTTCTGGCACAGACGATCCGTCTGGTGAAGCATTTGTCATGACAGGGAGTGTCTAACAATTTAACATAAGCTGTGAACTGCGGTTTGACGGGAATTCGGGCAAGGGGACCCGGGATGGAGTCGGACCGCAGTTTTTGTATGGGGAAAGAGGAGGAGCGAATGGAGCGGTTAGCCATACAGGAATTGCCTAAAATTGACTTGCACTGTCATCTGGACGGCTCATTGTCGCTGGAGCTTGTGCGGGAGCTTTTGGGACGGGAAGTGCAGCCGGAGGAGCTGATGGCTGAGGACGATTGCGGAAGCCTGGCGGAGTATCTGGAGCGGTTCGATCTTCCGCTGCAGTGTCTTCAGACGGCGGACGGGCTGCGGCGTGCCGGGCACGACTTTATCCGACAGGTTGCAAAGGAGAATGTGCGTTATGTGGAGGTGCGCTTTGCGCCGCAGTTCTCCGTGAATGAGAGGCTTGATGTGGGAAAGGTCATCGAGGCTGTGCTCGAGGGTCTCGCATGGGGCAGACAGGAGTATGGCGTGGAATCACAGGTCATCGTCTGCGCGATGCGTCATCTTTCGGAGGAAGAGAACCTTCGGATGCTCACAGCGGCAAGGGAGTTTCTGGGGCATGGCGTCTGCGCCGCGGATCTGGCAGGCGACGAGGCGGCATTTCCTATGAAGCGGTTTCTGAACCTGTTTGCCGAGGTGCGGCGGATGGGCATGCCGTTCACGATCCATGCGGGCGAGTGCGGAAGCGCAGAGAATATTGAGGAGGCTGTGCGCTGCGGCGCTATGCGCATCGGACACGGCATTGCGCTGCGCGGCAGGAGCCAGATACAAAAACTGTGTGTGGAGCGCGATGTCGGCATTGAGCTATGTCCCGTCAGCAATCACCAGACGAAGGCGGTAAAGCGGGGGGAACCTTATCCGATCCGCGAATTTCTGGAGGCAGGATTGCTCGTCACATTGAATACGGACAACCGGACGGTCAGCCACACCTCCCTTTCCAGGGAGATTGCGTTCGTGCAGGAGCATTGCGGCGTAAGCGATGCGGACATTGTGCAAATGCAGGAGAATGCCCTGCGGGCAGCATTTTTGGATGAACAGAAAAAAGAGCAGATACGACATTGCCTTTTGGGGCGCGGCAAGGTACAATAAAACCATGAGTACAAAGAAACAGCACTGTGGGAGTAGGCATTTATGCGATACGAGAGTAAAGAGGCGGAAAAGGTTTTCATATTGGTATGTACCATCTTTGCGAGCCTGATGGTGCTTTCGGCTTTTTTTGAGGACGGGCGCACAGACTGGTCTGTGCTTATCGTGGTCGCGGAGATCGCCGTGAGCTGGTACATATTTCTGTCAGGGGCGTTTGACTACACGAAACGCGCGTGGATCCTGACAGCGTTGATGTTCGTGGCACAGCTCTGGTACACGCTGCAGGTGGATGCCTTTGCCAATGCCATTCCGCCGTGCGTGGTCGGGGTCATTATTGCAGGGCTGTTCAATATACCGGAGCTTGTGTATCTGAGCTCAGGGGCATTTGCGATCGTGCTGGTGTTTCATATGATGATCGCCCGCACCATTCCTCTCGGGAACTTTAAGGATGCGCTTCTTTTGGCAACACAGCTGTTGTTCATCGCTGCGGTCGAATATCTGGTCGGCTATATGAACAGGAATCATCTGTCCATGAGCCGTCAGCTTTTGGAGACGATACAGGCGTTAAAGGACGCGGAGCACAGCAAGGATGAGTTCATGGCAAATGTCTCCCATGAGATCCGGACGCCGCTCAACACGATCTGCGGGATGAGCGAGCTGATCCTGCGCGAGGAGCTTGGGCAGTCCGTGCGCGAGGAGGCGTTCCATATCCAGACGGCAGGGCGCACCCTGCAGGCAGTCGTGAGCGATGTGCTCGATTATTCCGAGCTTGAGACCGGAAAGATGGCGCTGAACGAGGAGTATTATAATTTTTCCTCCATCATGAACGATGTCATCAATATGGCGATCGCGCAGAATGAGGAGAAGAACCTGCAGCTGATCGTGGACTGTGACGCGCGGATCCCCTGCAGCATGGTGGGGGACAGCGAAAAGCTCTGCCGTATCATCACGAACCTTGTGGAGAATGCGATAAAATTTACAGAAAAGGGTTGCGTCAAGCTTGCGGCGTGGACCCGGAGGGAGGAGTACGGCGTCAACCTCTGCGTCTCTGTGAAGGACACGGGCATCGGTATGGATGAGAAAATGCTGGAGCGGCTCTTTACCAGCTTTAATCAGGCTGATACGCACAGGAATCGCAAACAGGGCGGCGTGGGACTGGGCATTGCCATCTCACAGAAGATGGTCGAGATGATGCATGGATTCCTGTCTGTGCGGAGCATTCCGGGCGCAGGCAGCGAGTTTCAGTTCGTCATCCCGCAAAAGGTGCAGGATGACCGGCCGATGATCGTGGTGAAGGATAAGGAGGAGGTGCATGTCATCTCTTATATCAATCCGGAAAAGTATAACATGGCAGAGATCCGTGACAGCTACTTTGAGTTGATAGAGCATCTGGCGGAGCAGCTGGAGGTCTCCCTTGTCCAGTGCCGCAGCCTTGCGGAGTGTAAGCGCCGGCTGCAGCACGGAAGCTTTACCCACCTGTTCATCACCTCGGATGAGTACCGTGAGGATCCGGCATTCTTTGAACAGATGTCTGCGGAGACGCCGATCGTTATGATCATGGATCGCAACAGGGACAGGGATCTGGAGCTGAAGGGGGCGTTTCGGCAGATCTACAAGCCGTTCTATGCGCTTTCCGTTGCAAATGCGCTCAACGGAGGGAACATCGTACAGCGCGTGGACGGGAGCCATTATGTGACGAACCGCTTTGTTGCGCCGGAGGCGAGCATTCTGGTGGTCGATGACAGCATTATGAATTTAAAGGTCATGGAGGGTCTGCTGCGTCCCTACGAGATGCGCATGTACACGGCGACCAGCGGCGGGGAGGCGCTGCGGATGATGGAGTGGGCGCGCTACGATATCATCTTTATGGATCATATGATGCCGCAGATGGACGGTGTGGAGACGCTGCATGAGATCCGGCGCAGACCGGGCGAATACTATCAGAAGGTGCCTGTCATCGCGCTGACGGCGAATGCGATCGGAGGCGCGCGGGAGATGTTTCTCTCCGAGGGCTTTTCCGATTTTGTGGCAAAGCCGGTGGAGCTGTCCAATCTGGAGCGTGTCCTGAAAAAATATCTGCCTGCGGGTTACATTCGCCAAAAGGACGATTGGGGGCGTGAAGGGAGAGGCGGAGACGAGACAGCCGCAGAGAGAGAGGAAGAAACGGTCGGGGAGAGCCTGGAGGTCCCTGTCCGGTCGGAGCAGGAGGAAGCCGGAGGATATCTGATCGACGAGGAGATGGGGATCATGTACTGCGGAGGTGAGATGTCGGATTACAAGGAGATCCTGGAGATCTACTATGGCGGCGCAGAGGAAAAAAAGAATCTGATGCAGGAGCTGTTCGGGAAGAAGGACTGGAAGGAGTACCGGGTCCAGGTGCACTCGTTAAAGAGCACTTCGCAGTCCATCGGGGCAAACCGGTTGTATGAGATGGCGAAGGAACAGGAGATGGCGGCGAAGGATGCGAAGGAGAAAATCCTTACAGAGGGGCATGAACCTCTGCTGGCGGAATACGATCGCGTCCTGACGGAAATGCAGGAGAGATGGGGGGTCGGAGCGGATGCTGGATAAGGGGAGAAAACTTTTTCGTATCATCAACGATCGCAGGCTGTCTCTCAACACCCGACTGTTGTATGTCGTGTTGTTCGGGGGCGCGATCGCGAGCGTCGCGCTGTTCATTGCCGCGTGGTTTTCGGGCACCAGCCTGGCGGGAACACTCGTGATCCTGGGAATCCTCGCCCTGATGGGGATCCTGTTTTTCCTGCTGCATGTCCGGCACAGAACGGATCTGGTAGCGGTCCTTTTGGGCATCGGCATGAACTGCGTGCTGTTCCCGGTGTGTTATTTTACCGGCGGCGGGATTGCCAGCAGCATGAACGGGTGGTTTGAGTTGGGATTTCTGCTCTGCTTCCTCATCTATTCGGGAAGGCAATTCTGGTTGATGTTCGTATTGTCCTGGGCGAGCTTTACCACATGCTACGTGGTCTCTTATTTCCACCCGGAATTTGTGACGCTTCTGGGGTCGACAGAAAACGTTTACACGGATATCTACATCGGGATGCTCGTGGCGTCCATGATGATCGGGCTTCTGATCAAGTTTCAGAAATACATGTACGAGGAGGAACAGGAGCTCAGCGACAGGCAGCAGCAGGAGCTCTATGAAGCGTACCAGACAAAGAGCCGTTTCCTCGCAAACATGAGCCATGAGATCCGGACGCCGATCAACACGATCATCGGTCTGAACGAGATGAATCTGCGCGAGCAGCTTTCCGCAGAGGTCGAGGAGAACTGTATCAATGTGCAGCAGGCGAGCAAGATGCTGCTGTCCCTCATCAACGACATCCTGGACCTCTCAAAGATCGAGTCCGGGAAAATGGAGATCATCCCGCGCCAGTACGACACGGGCGCGATGCTCAGCGAGCTGGTGAATATCAACTGGATCCGCGCGCATGAGAAAAAGCTGGAATTCAAGCTGGATATTTCGGAGGATATGCCGTCCATGCTCTATGGGGATGACATCCGCATCAAGCAGGTGCTCACGAACCTGATCACCAATGCGATCAAGTATACGCACAAGGGTTCCGTGACGCTGCGCGCGCGCTGTGAGCAGATGGAGAACAATCACGTCAGGCTGATGGTCTCCGTCACGGACACAGGTATCGGCATCCGCAAGGAGGATATCCCGTATCTGTTCCACTCCTTTACGAGAGTGGACGCGCAAAAGACGCATGCGATCGAGGGAACGGGTCTTGGTCTTGCGATCACGCAACAGCTGGTAGATCTGATGGGCGGCAAGATCACGGTCGACAGTATCTATCAGAGAGGCTCGACGTTCACGCTCGCGCTGGAGCAGAAGGTAGTGGACGCGCAGCCGATCGGCTCGATCGCGAATGTGCTGCGGGCAGGCTCGAGGGAGCGCGTGCAGTACAGGCAGAGCTTTGAGGCGCCGGAGGCGCGGGTGCTCATCGTGGACGACAACGAGATGAACCGCATGGTGGCGAAAAAGCTTTTGCGCGCGACGAAGGTCCAGGTAGATCTGGCGGAGAGCGGCGCCCGCTGTCTGGAGATGACGAGGAGCTGCTACTACAACGTGATCTTTATGGATCATATGATGCCGGAGATGGACGGTATCGAGACGCTTTCCAGGCTGCGTGTGCAGGAGAACGGGCTGTGCAGGGAGACGCCGGTCGTGGCGCTGACCGCAAATGCGATCTCCGGTGCGGATCAGATGTATCTGGAAAGGGGATTTTCCGGTTATCTGATGAAGCCGATCAATGGAGTGATGTTTGAGGCGATGCTGCTGCGCTTCCTTCCGCAGGAGCTTGTACACGAGACAGCGGAGGAGCAGGGAGCGGAGCGCGCGGAGGGCGAGACGCATATCGTCTGGCAGCGCCAGAGAATACGCCTTTGTGTGACGACGGACAGCGTCAGCGATCTGCCGGAGGACTTGATGAAAAGGTTTGGCATCCGCTGTATGTATTACTATGTGGTGACGGAGGACGGGCGCTTTAGCGACGGACGCGAGATCTCCTCGGACAATCTGATCCGCTATATGGAGCAGAGTGGGAAGAATGTCCGCTCGCTGGCTCCTTCCGTGGAGGAATATGAGACATTTTTTGCAGATATGCTCGCGGAGGCTGTGCAGATCATTCACATCAGCATGGGAAAGGGTTCGAGCAAGGGCTATGAACATGCATGTCAGGCAGCGAGAGGCTTTGACAATGTCTATGTGGTGGATTCCGGGCATCTGTCGAGCAGCATGGGACTTTTGACGCTCTGCGCGGCGGAGCTCGTCGGCAGGGGCATGCGCGCGGATGAGGTGCTGGAGGAGCTTGAGAAGGTCAAACGGCGTATTTCCACCAGCTTTATCCTGGCGTCCCCGGACCGCTTGTACCGCGGCGGCAGGATCAACGGTCATATCAAGCGCATCTGCGATCTGATGCTTTTGTACCCGATGCTCTCCATGAAGGACAGCAGGCTGGTCTGCAGCGGCATCTTCAGCGGAAGCCTGGATCACGCGTACCGCAGCTATATCCGAAAACAAATGAAGCGGCGCAATATCGACCAGCGGATCCTGTTTCTGACGTATTGCGGCTGTTCGGCGAGGCTGCGGGAGGAGATCCGCGAGGAAGTGGAGAAATACCAGCATTTTGACCACATTATCGAACAGCAGTCGTCTGCGGCGATCAGCAGCAATTGCGGTCTGGGCACATTTGGATTATTATATATGAAGAAAGAGCGCAGGAATCCCGGGGCAGGCGTCCGGAGGCGCGCGCCGGAGCTTGAAATGCCGGAATGAAACAGGAGGAGTACGTCGTCATGGAGCAGGGCTTTTTGGAACAGCTTTCTTTTTTGAATGTGGAGATGGGAATGCAGTATTGCGGGGAGAGCGAGGAGTTTTACCGCGAGCTGCTGCTGTCGTATCTGCACAGCGGCAGATACGAGGAAATATGGAAGGCATACGAGGATCATCGCTGGGAGGATTATCGGATCGCTGTCCACGCGCTGAAAAGCACCTCCCTGCTCGTGGGCGCCGACAAGGTGTCCGAAGGGGCAAGGCTTTTGGAGCAGGCTGTGAAGGATTATAACATTTCGTATCTGCTGACGCACCATCAGGACACCATGCAGCTGTACGGTCAGCTCCTCTCAAAGCTGGAGAAGGTATTTGAGGGGGATGGCGCAAATGAGGCGCTGCCGGGGTTCGTGGAGGAGCAGCCGCCGCATGTGCTCGTGATCGACGACGACGAGATGAACCTGCGCATGGCGGAGCGCATGATGGCGGGTAAATTTCGGGTGAGCTGTGTCAAGTCAGGACAGCTTGCGTTGGAGTTTCTGCAGAGGGAGATCCCCAATCTGATCCTTCTGGATCTGCATATGCCGCAGATGGACGGCTTTGAGGTGATGAAGCAGCTCAAAGCGGAATACCGCTATCGGGACATCCCCGTTATTTTTCTGACCGCGGACAACGAGCGCGAGGTGGAGGTCCAGGGCTTTCAGATGGGAGCGTTGGATTTCATCGCAAAGCCGTTTATCTCGGATATCATGCTGCAGCGCGTGGGGAGGATCCTGGAGCTCGATCACCTGCAGAAGCATCTGCAGAGCGAGGTGGAGCGTCAGACGCGGCTTGCGGAGGAGCGGCGGAAAAAGGTGGAGCGGATGGCAAAGCAGGTCATCCAGACGCTTGCGAGCGCGATCGACGCGAAGGATAAATATACGAACGGACATTCCATACGTGTGGCGGAATATGCCAGAGAGCTGGCAAAACGCATGGGGAAGAGCCGGCAGGAGCAGGAGGATATCTACTATATGGGACTGCTCCATGACATCGGAAAGATCGGTGTCCCCGACAGTATCATCAACAAGCCGGGAAAGCTTACGAAGGAGGAGTATGAGGTCATCAAGACGCATCCGGTCGTGGGAGCGGAGATCCTCAAGAACATTTCCGAGATCCCCGGTATCGACCTGGGCGCACGCTGGCACCATGAGCGCTATGACGGGGGCGGTTATCCGGACGGAAAGCGGGGCGAAGAGATCTCGCTCGAGGCGCGCATCATCGGGGTGGCGGACGCCTATGACGCGATGACCTCCAAGCGGAGCTACCGCGATGTGTTGCCGCAGGAGACTGTGCGCGAGGAGCTGCTGAAGGGCATTGGCACGCAGTTCGATCCGCAGGCGGCAAGGCTGATGATCGACATGATCGACGAGGACATCGAGTACGAGATGAGGGAAAAGCCGCTGCAGGACGCCAATGAATGATAACATTGAATTATAGAGGTTTGGCGTGGATATAACCGGAAATCATGCTGTTTATAAGCCCCCGGAATAATCTTGACACCCTGTAAAATAGTATTATAATTTTAGAAAAAAAGCGGAAAGGGTGTTGGGAGAGATGGAAATCAGATTTGTGAAAAGGGATGTTCTAAAGGAGAAGCCGGATCAGAAAAGCCTTGGATTTGGCAAATATATGACCGACTACATGTTCGTGATGGACTGGACGAAGGACGGCGGCTGGCAGGATGCACGGATCGTACCTCATGAGCCGATCACCCTGGAGCCGTCCTGTGTGACGCTGCACTATGCGCAGGAGACGTTTGAGGGGTTGAAGGCGTATCGGACAGCGGAGGGAAAGATCCAGCTGTTCCGTCCGGAGATGAACGCAAAGCGTATGATCAAGTCCAATGAGCGTCTCTGCATGCCGGCGTTTCCCGTGGAGATGTTCGTGGAAGCCGTGAAGGCGCTTGTGAAGGTCGAGGAGGACTGGGTTCCGTCAGAGCCGGAGACTTCGCTCTATATCCGGCCGTTCATGTTCGCGACGGAAGCGGCGCTCGGTGTACACATGGCATCCGCGTATAAGTTTATGATCATCTGCTGTCCGGTCGGCGCATACTACGCGGAGGGCATCAATCCTGTGAAGATCCTTGTCGAGGATGAGCTCGTGCGTGCCGTGAAGGGCGGTACCGGATTTACCAAGTGCGGCGGGAACTATGCAGGCTCGATCCTCGGTCAGGTCAAGGCGGAGAAGATGGGGTATTCCCAGGTGCTCTGGCTGGACGGAGAGCATCGCAAATACGTCGAGGAGGTCGGCACGATGAACATCATGTTCAAGATCGCCGGCGAGATCTATACGGCGCCGATCGAGGGCACTGTGCTGGCAGGCGTCACGCGCGATTCCATGATCCACATCTTAAGAGACTGGGGCTACAAGGTCAACGAGACCAGGCTGTCGGTCGACGACCTGATGAAGGCGGGACATGACGGTACGCTGGAGGAGGTGTTCGGCACAGGTACGGCGGCAGTCGTCTCTCCGGTCGGCGAGCTGCGCTACAAGGATGATACTGTGACGGTCAACGACTTCAAGATCGGCGAGCTGACCCAGAAGCTTTACGACACCCTGACGGGCATCCAGTGGGGCAAGCTTGAGGACAAGTATGGCTGGACGGTTCCGATCGAGTAAAAGGATAAAAAGACAGAGAGCCGCGGCGCGTGGGGAATGGTCTCCGCGCGCCGTTTTTTTAGAAACGACTGGACATTGTGTTCATATGATAGTATAGTAGTTTCGTTGAATACGAAAAATCAGAGAGACGGGGAAATCATATGTGTGGGATTATCGGATATACGGGAAGCGAGGATGTCAAGGCGGTTCTTTTAGACGCGCTCGAGCTGCTGGAGTATCGCGGTTATGACAGCGCGGGCGTGGCTGTGCGCGACAGCGGGACGGGGGAGCAGAGAGTCTTTAAGTGCGCGGGGCGGGTCAGCGATCTGCGGATGCTCTGCGCTGCGGAAAAATTCGCGTCGGGGTGCGGGATCGGTCACACGAGATGGGCGACGCACGGCGGGGTCAGCGACCGGAACGCGCATCCGCATCAGGTCGGCAGGGTCACGCTGGTACACAACGGTATCATTGAGAATTACAAGGAGCTGATCGCGGACTATGACCTGCAGGAGGAGCTGCAGTCCGAGACGGACACGGAGGTCGTGGCTGCGCTGCTGAACCGGTTTTATGAGGGTGAGCCGCATGAGGCGATCAAAAAGACGGTTGCAAAGCTGCGCGGGACTTTTGCGCTTGTGGTGATGTTCGCGGACCAGGGGGACGTCGTCTATTCGACCCGGAATGTGAGTCCGATCGTGGCGACGCTCTGCGACGAGGGAGCGATGCTCGCGTCGGATCTGACGGCGCTGTGCAGATTTACCAACCGCTATTTTGTCGTCCCGGAGTATCACATATTAGAGCTGCATGCGGATCATATCGCGCTGTGCGATCTGGACGGGAAGATGGTGGAGCCGGAGTATCTGACCGTGGACTGGGAGCTCAACAGCGCGGGCAAGAACGGCTATCCGTTTTATATGGAGAAGGAGATCATGGAGCAGCCGGATGCGATCGAGCGGACGATCGAGGGTCGTATCAGGAGCGGTCTGCCGGATTTTTCGGCGGATGGGGTGCCGGATGCCCTGTTTACGGACTGTGAGCGCATCTGTATCATCGCCTGCGGGACCGCGATGCACGCAGGGCTTGTGGCGCAGGCGCTGGTCAAGTCGATCCTTCACATGCACATCGAGGTGGAGATGGCGTCGGAGTTCATGTATTCGGATCCCGTGATCGACGAAAAGACGCTCGTGATCGCCGTGTCCCAGTCAGGTGAGACGATCGATACCCTGGAGGCGGTCAAGTATGCAAGGCGCCGCGGGGCGAAATGCCTCTCCATTATTAACGTGCGGGGCTCTTCTATCGCACGGGAGAGCGACTATGTGCTCTACACAAACGCGGGACCGGAGATCGCTGTGGCGAGCACCAAGGCGTACACGACGCAGCTTGCTGTCTTTTACCTGATCGTCGCGCGGATGGCGTACAGCAGGGGAGTGTTCTCTGCGGAGGAGACGCAGAGCTTTATTCGGGAGCTGCAGCGCACGCCGGATGTCATGAAAAAAATCCTGGCGAAGCGCAGGGATATCCACGTCGTTGCGAAGCGGGTCCTGGGGGCGAAGGATCTCTTTATGATCGGGCGGGGGCTTGATTATTCGATTTTGCTCGAGGGCTCGCTGAAGCTGAAGGAGGTCTCCTATATCCATTCGGAAGCGTATGCTTCGGGAGAGCTCAAACACGGACCGATCGCGCTGATCACACAGGACACGCCGGTCGTGGCGTCCGTGACGCAGGAGAAGCTGATGTCCAAGGAGCTCTCCAACATCAAGGAGGTCCGCTCCCGCGGCGCGGATGTGGTGGTCTTCATCAAGGAAAGCATTGCGCAGAGGCTGGAGGGGGAGTATGAGGTCGTGAAGCTGCCGAACATGCAGGATGAATTTATGGTGATGCCTGCGTCTGTGGCGCTGCAGCTGCTGGCATATTATGTGTCGGCGGATAAGGGATTCGATGTGGATAAGCCGAGAAACCTGGCGAAGGTCGTCACTGTGGAGTAGCGGAATGGCTGTCTGTCGTTTGCGATGAGACGACGCGGCATTTGTGCCCGGGTGTCTGCATAGAATGTAAGAAAAGAAGCTATGAGGATTTTCATGCCAGACATCAGATATGCACAGACGGATAACCTGGATCTCGGAGAGCTGCGGATCCAGGTCATTGCGCGAGGGACAAATGCGCCGGTCGACAATGCGAAGATTTCCGTTTCCTACTCGGGAGGACCGGAGGGGACGCTGGAGGAGCTTCGCACGGACGAATCGGGTCTTGCGGAGACGGTATCGCTTGGAGCGCCGCCGCTGGAATATTCGATGGAGCCGAGCGAGCAGCAGCCGTATTCGGAGTATACCATCCAGGTCGCCGCGGAGGGATATCGACCGGTCAATATTTCCGGCATTGAGATCTTTTCCGGGGAGACGGCAACGCAGGAGGTCCGCATGGACGCGGAGGAGGCGGCGGAGAATCAGACCGACAACATTGTCATTCCGGGGCATACCCTGTATGCGGATTATCCGCCCAAGATCGCGGAGTCGGAGATCAAACCGGTTTCCGAGACCGGGGAGATCGTCTTAAGCCGCGTGGTGATCCCGGAATATGTCATTGTGCACGACGGGGCGCCGTCCGACTCGACCGCGCAGGATTATTACATCCGATACCGGGATTATGTGAAAAACGTAGCGTCCAGTGAGATCTATTCCACCTGGCCGGACGCGACGATCCGGGCGAACGTGCTGGCGATCATGTCGTTCACGCTCAACCGGGTTTATACGGAGTGGTACCGCAACCGTGGCTACGGTTTTACGATCACGTCCTCCACAGCCTACGATCAGAAATTTGTCTACGGGCGCAATGTTTTTGACAGCATCTCGCGGGTCGTGGACGAGATGTTTCAGAACTATCTGTCAAGACCGAATGTCAGCCAGCCGATCCTGACACAGTATTGCGACGGGCAAAGAGTCACATGCAGTAACTGGCTCAGCCAGTGGGGCAGCAAATATTTAGGGGATCAGGGGTACAGCGCGATCGAGATCCTGCGCTATTATTACGGGAACAACATGTTCATCAACACGGCGGAGGAGGTCTCCGGCGTTCCGTCCTCCTGGCCGAGGGTGGATCTTACCGTCGGCTCCACGGGGGATAAGGTGCGCCAGATCCAGGAGGAGCTGGCGCGGATCTCGAGATCCTATCCCGCGATCCCTGCGATCACGCCGGACGGTATCTATGGTTCGGCGACGAGGGAAGCTGTGGAGAAATTTCAGCAGATCTTCGGGCTGCCGGTCACAGGCGTCATCGATTATCAGACGTGGTATCGAATTTCGGAGATTTATGTCGCAGTCACGCGGATTGCAGAGCTGGTCTGAACATG